>NZ_JBKKHQ010000030.1:0-9782 GCF_046614695.1 Pokkaliibacter sp. CJK22405 | reverse complement strand
GCAGACGGCGCGTGCTGACGCGGATAGTGCGCTCTCAGCGCGAGTCGATACCGTACAAGCAAAAGCCAACGGCAACGCCGCAGCGCTTCAGACAGAGCAGACGGCCCGCGCTGATGCAGACAGTGCGCTCTCAACGCGAGTCGATGCTGTACAAGCCAGCGCTAACGATAACGCCGCTGCGATTCAGACTGAACAAACGGCCAGAGCGTCTGCTGATGAGAGTCTGGCAAGTCTGGTCAATACCGTGCAAACGCAACTCAACGGCCAGATCGCATCTGTTCAGCAGAGCGCTGAAGCGACAGCGAACAAGCTGGGAGATGTTGCTGCGCAGTATGTTTTGAAGGTCGACGTGAATGGCCGGGTGATCGGTTTCGGTCTTTATAACGACGGGGCCTCTGGCGAGTTTGGCATCCGCGCGGATCGCTTTTATATAGCGAGTCCTGACGACTCGGAAGGCTTGCTGCCTTTCGTGTTTTCTGACGGTGTTCTGTATCTCAACGAGGCGGCTATTGGTGCCGCCACGATTGATACGCTGAACCTCAAGGATGGAGCCGTAACGCTAAGCGCCTTTGCAGGCAGCAATGGCTTTCAGCGCTATCTGACCCAGGGCAACTTTTCGGCGAATGCCGGTGTTGATGTGTTTAGCACGCTCGTTGTACCTGCCCGTGCTGGGGACATGATGAACGTCGATATCACCTGCGATATCAACGTCACAGACTATAACTCGACAGCAGCAGCGGCAGTCAAAATCATGCCCGTGCTGCGCATTAACGGCGCTGATGCCCGATCTTATGCGGACTATCTGCCGGTCGAGCGTTTCAGAGACCCGATCAGCGGTCGCGTTTTTCTTCGCTACTACTTCCCTGCCACGGGCACTTTCACGGCTCAGTTGGTAGTGAAGTTCACTTACTCCGCGTTCACGAACCCCAGTTACTTCAAGTACCAGGTATCGAACTGCACGCTGAGTGCCTTCGCTTCGAGGAAATAACCATGCCAGCAGTGGCTGCTGTAAATCGCGATGGGGAGGTGACTCAGGTCACTTTCTACTCGCATCAAACCCACATCGATCAAGTGCAAGCTTTTGACACCGAGCAGAAGTATTACCCGGTGGCGGAGGTGCTTGACGCCAAAGCTTATCGCTATGACCCGGCTCAAGATGCCGTGATTCTCAAAGAGGATTGATTATGCCGTTAGATACTTCTGCTCTGCAGGCTGCTTATGATGCGTTGGCTCAGACAGCTGAAGCACTGGTTGAGAATACGCAGGCTTATGTTGATGAAGTGAAAGACAAGAAAGACGCGATACTGGATGCTGCCAACGTGGCTACCGGCTCGCGTGATTCTGCTGCCGAGTCAGCCCAGTCTGCAGCGGCCTCGGCGACCGCCGCTGCTAATAGTGAAGCGACTGCAACAACCGCTGCGACTACGGCGACGCAGAAAGCCACCGCAGCGGCCAGTTCAGCGACAGACGCGGCTAACTCAGCGGCGTCTATTCTGGGTGCGGTAGATCAGTCTGCGGCGTCTGCTGCCGCTGCAGCGGCCAGCGCTGAAAGTATTGATGAGGCTGCTGCCACCGCCACTGCTCAGGCCGCGGCAGCAGCGCAGTCTGTGTCAGATGCACAAGGCAGCGCGGAGGCAGCCAGCGCGTCGGCGACTACAGCAACTCAGAAAGCCACGGCAGCGAGCAATTCCGCGACGGCGGCAGCGAGCAGTGAAACCAATGCGGCAGGATCCGCCGGTACCGCGACAACGAAGGCCGGTGATGCTGCGACCTCAGCGGCAAACGCTGCTGATTCAGCCTCTGCCGCGTCAGATTCAGCCACAGCGGCGAACAACTCTGCCACGGCAGCGGCGGCGAGCGCTGAAGATTTAGACCAAGCGGCCACCACGGCCACTGCTCAGGCAACGGCAGCGGCGCAATCAGCAACAGATGCCCAAGGCAGCGCCGATGCAGCCAGCGCGTCTGCGACTACAGCAACTCAGAAAGCCACGGCAGCGAGCAATTCCGCGACGGCGGCAGCGAGCAGTGCAACCAATGCGGCAGGATCCGCCGGTACCGCGACAACGAAGGCCGGTGATGCTGCGACCTCAGCGGCAAACGCTGCTGATTCAGCCTCTGCCGCTGCTGACTCGTTAAGTGCGGTTGCGGCCTCAGCTGATGCAGCAGCAAGTTCCGCGACGGAAGCGAGCGATTCGGCTACTGCCGCCGATGGCTCAGCCACCGCTGCAGCGGCCAGCGCCCAGTCTGCTGAAAGCGCAAAAACCGCAGCACAGAATGCGCGCACGAGTGCCGATCAGTTAGCCCTGGCAGCTTCTGGTTCCGCTGATGCAGCTGCTCAGTCAGAGACTAATGCGCAGGCTAGTGCAGAGGCCGCAAGCCAGTCAGAAGCATCGGCTGCAGGCCATGCTGATAATGCGGAAAACTCAGCAAATGCTGCCTACGGTCATGCGACGAATGCGCAGACGGCAGTGACTAATGCAGACGAGGCTCGGGAATGGTCGCAGACGTATCAGCAGCAATCACAAGCCTCGGCGCTTGAGGCATCAAACTCAAAAGCAGATGCCGAAGCTGCCGCTAATACGGCGACGGCTGCAAAAGATAGCGCTGTTTCCTCTGCTGACTCGGCGGGTACCGCCGCACAGAATGCCGCTTCCTCAGCCGCTCAGGCGGCAAGCTCTGCGCAGGATGCAGCCAGCATTGCACTCGCTGATGCAGATGCAGCGTTACGCCAGAGCTTTCAAATTTTCCTCCCTGACCCATTTCGCCGCGCGGTGGAAGCGGCCAGCGGTGGCCGGAATACGATCATCTATGACGATCAAGGCAACCCGAATGAGATGGTGATCATTCCGCAGCTGACGTACCAAAATCTGGGTGTTGATACTAACCCGTTAATTGGTAACGGCTGGGTTACTGCGTTTCAGAACTCAAGCGGTAACGTCTCCGCAAACTCGATGATGGTCAGCAAATACCTGCTGCAATCCATGGGAACGGGATCGGCTTGCCTTGCAGGCGCAGGCACTCGCCTGACAATGAGTTTTAACGACGCGCGCGCGCACTGCCAAGCGAAAGGTGCTGGCTGGCACATGATGTCGATTCATGAGTGGGCAATGCTGCAGTTTGCATACCTCGCATTTAGCAGTGACCAGGCGCTGCCGGTTAACACTCCGCAATACATGAATCAGAGTCTGTCTTCTGGCTTTTATGGGGCGCCCGCTGGCTCGCACGACGGTACGCCCTTCGGCGTGATGCAGCTGGTTGAGCCGACCCTTGTCGATCAGGTGAAAACGGTCGATGGCCAGATTCACTGTACTGGCTATAACGCCCCTGGTGCTGATCCCTCAACGTGGGAGGCGCGGGACTATGCGTTTAACTGGACTGGCGAAACGGCGGGGCTTAACAACCCTGTCCTGGAGATTGCAAAACAGGTCACCAACTCTTATGGCTCGGCTACCAGCTCAGGTGGTGGTCTTGGGGCAAAAACGCTAGTAGGCACCTTTGATAGTATCGCACCGAACTGGTCTCAGGATTTACTGCTTGGCCGCTTGGGTCTTGCCCGCGCCCAGACCCCGCTTTATCGCGAAGGCTCCCCGGTTCTAGCGCTGAACGTCGGCGAGCGGCCTTTGATTGTTTCCCCGACAAGAATGGACGGATCAAGACTGCTGACCGGGTCTTTGGCAAAGGCCTATTTCAGAGCTGTCTACATGCCATAACAACCGCCCAAGTGGCGGTTTTTTATTACCTGAAAACTGGAGGATCTATGCCTGTATTTCTGATTGTACTGCTCGGTCTGCTGCTGCTTTTGCAGCTGCTGGATGTTTACACTACTCGCCGGATTCTGTCTGCGGGTGGCGTAGAGCGAAACCCGGTGATCGCATGGCTTATGTTGCGAACCGGGAAAGCGTGGCCGTACTGGAAGTGTCTGCCGACTCTGCTGTTGATCGCCCTCTGCTTAGCGGGCGTATTGCATGGAGAGCTGGCAGTGTTAATTGCAATGATCTTGTGCGGTTTATACGCGCTTGTCGTTGCACATAACTGGCGACAGCTCCCCAGCTAATCGCTTCACGAAAAGGGCGCTGGTCCGGTGTTGACGCACCGGGCCAGCATCCACCCGCATGACCAATCCATGCGAGCCGATCAAGGCCCTCCCGCTTCGCGAAGCGCGGGAAGCCTACATGAAGTCTCTGTGACAAATCAACAGAAGGAAATGGCTCGTTGGCTAAACCAATCGTTAGATGGATGGGCGGCAAACGCCGTCTTGCAAAGCACATCCTCCCAAAATTCCCTGAGCATACTTGCTACGTTGAACCATTCTGCGGCGGTGCTGCGCTGTTCTTTATGAAGCAACCAGCAAAAGTCGAAGTGATTAATGACATTAATGGCGATGTGGTGAACCTGTACCGGGTGGTGCAGCATCACTTAGAAGAGTTTGTGCGTCAGTTCAAATGGTCACTTGTTAGCCGCCAGATTTTTGATTGGCTAAAACTAGAACCAGAATTACCGCTGACTGACATTCAGCGCGCTGCCAAGTTTTACTATCTGCAGCAGATGTCGTTTGGCGGCAAGATGGAGTCCCGAACTTTCGGAACAGCAACAACATCACCGCCCGGACTCAACCGGCTCAAAATCGAGGAAACCTTGAGTCAGGCTCACCTGCGCCTCAGCCGCTGCTTTATTGAAAACCTGAGCTGGCGTGATGTGGTAGCGAAGTATGACCGCCCCCACACTCTGACCTATCTTGACCCGCCCTATTGGCAGACCGCTGGCTATGGCTGCGATTTTGACTGGGCTGAGTACGAGGCTATCCGCGAGCTGATGGATACGGCGCAGGGCAAGGTCATTCTCAGCATCGGTGATCACCCTGATATTCGCGCGCTGTTTGCAGGGCTTCGCTGTGATGAGATCCCGCTGACCCATACCGTTGGGGGAAATAAAAGCTCGAAGAACGCTGTCGAGCTGGTTTATTACAACTGGTGATGCACGCCCCCTGGTTAACGCCGGGGGCTTTTTTGTGCCCATGTAAAGTATATCACTGCCACAATCCTATTTCGGATTAGCGTGTGCAACTGGAGATTGACATGAAACTGTCTGAGTCATTGCTGATTGACCACATCGACTTGATGGCCGATGAATTTAAGCGCATCAAAGCACTCAACCCCGGCCCTGAAATTGTTGGTCTGTGCGACCGTGCCATTCGAGTGACGAAGCAGAACGTTCCAGTCATTGAGCAGCGAGATCGACTGGAAAGTGAGCTGAACAAGCTCAGAAGAGAGATTGCCCTGCGAGTCGAAGGTGGACTTTGACTGGGCTGAGTACGAGGCTATCCGCGAGCTGATGGATACGGCGCAGGGCAAGGTCATTCTCAGCATCGGTGATCACCCTGATATTCGCGCGCTGTTTGCAGGGCTGCGCTGTGATGAGATCCCGCTGACCCATACCGTTGGGGGAAATAAAAGCTCGAAGAACGCTGTCGAGCTGGTTTATTACAACTGGTGATGCATGCCCCCTGGTTAACGCCGGAAGGCTTTTTTTGTGCCTATTAAAAGTATATTTAAAAATACAAAGTAAAAAATGCTTTACAACTTGGGCCGAACACGTATAATGGATCACATCAAAGCAACCAAGGATAGCAATGACCTACAACGAGTTTGAAAGATGGTTAAAGAAGCAAGGTGTGCAAATCGCCAACCTCTCAGGAAGGCACTATAAAAAAGCCACCTACAACGGAAAAACCATCCCCTTGCCCTACCACGGAGCAAAAGAAATACCGGAAGGAACAAGGCGGAAAATAATCAAGGAATTGGGGCTGTAAAGCCCCTCTTGATCAAACTCGAGAAGGCCGCTGCAGGAGAGTTAGAAAATGAAATATGCGTTCTCAGTAGAAAAAGATGGTGCGGGCGTGGTGCTCACCTCGCGTGATTTCCCCTCCCTATTTTGCCCCGGCGACTCCGTCGAGGATGCGCTGAAATACGCGCCCGAGGGCTTAGAGGCGGCGGTGGCTATTTGCGTTGAGGATCGTCAGCCGGTGCCAATGCCTTCGGCCCCGCAGAGAGGAGACGTTCAGGCAACATTGCCACTGCGCGTCGCGCTTAAGGTCGCGCTCAGTAACGGCCTTATCAATAAGCGCTGGAAGCCAGCCGATCTGGCCAAGGCCATGGGAACTTCACGCGCGGCTGCCGCTAACGCGCTGAAAGTCGGTCACAACACTGGCCTGAATATCATGGGTCAGGCACTGGAGGCCGTCGGTTTACCTGAGGTGGTGACACCGCCCAGTGCCCTGGTGCCCTCAGCCTAACAACAGGAAGTAAAAAGCCCGGTCGCTGCCGGGCTTTTTTGTGCCCTTGTAAGCCTAAAAATGGGCTAACGTAGGGCGGTTAGTTTTTTAAGGCGATGCCATTACCACATTCGAGTTACAACAAGATCAGGGTTGTCGGTAAAAAGCTTTTCGGCGCACTCTTGCCCCACTGCTTCTTTTACCTCGCTAAAGCTGAAATGTCGCTTATTGATCTCCAGCGCACACTTCCCTACATTTTTTTCAGCGGCCTCCTCTTTGGCCGCTTCAAGAAACGCCTGACGGGCATCTGATTGGCTAATAAAGAACTTTGTGCCGGTAGCGCGTCCGCATAACTCGTAAAGGTCGATAAAGCCTCGCTCAGCTAAGCGTTTTTTAGCAAACGTGGCCTGTTCTATGCACACCTCCAACTGTTCTTCCGTCATCTTGTCGACCCATGATCGGGTTCCCTGTCTGCTCAGTCCATCACTTTGTAGAGTGAGCAAAACAATCTCGGCCCCGCGCAGCATGTCTTCTTTTGTTTTCTCGAAAACTGATGGTTCTTGATCTCGGTAGTCGTGCAGGTTCTTTATCAGGTTAAAGTTTTCCTCGATAGCCGCTTTCGTCTTGGCCTCGATCTGCTCATAAAATGGCGTGGTCATAATGATGCCTCCTCATTCTTCTCGTTTAGTTCTTCAGCAAGCTTAAGGGCGTTATCAATCTGAGCGCCGATAGTGTTGAGGTTGAAATTATCGATATGCACTGAGCCGTCTGAAAGAGATACCTCAGAGTTATATCGCGTCAGCTTCAGCTGTATCTCATAGCCTTCGGGAATCTCCCGAATCGCTTTGTAAATCTGGCAGCCCAGCTCGCTCGCATAGGCCTGGTGCGTTTCAACATAATGTTCTGGCTCCATGCACCACTCGCCAAGAGAGCCGCTGCCCGCCTCCTGCCAATTGACGGATAGTCCCAGCCGTCTCCATCGGCCAGCACTGCTTTCAATATCCGGGCAGTCGTCTGCCGCAATAGCCTTTATGCCGCCACACTCGACGCATCTGGCAATTAGAACTTTCATCTGCTGTCTCCGTCTTCTCTCAGGGCTGCGCCCAAGTCTTGGCCGTCCTGCTCCCTCTCTTCCTTCTTTGGCTGCTCCTTGGCTTTCATTTTGACAATGGCCCTGCAATCTCCGGCGCCCAGCTGGCGAACAAAGGCGTGGTAGACTGCGTCAGTAAGTGGAGATTGCAATGTCGGGGTGAGTGGCAAAAGCGCCTCGACAACATTGCAAAACTGGTCAAAGTCTATGCCGAATTTCTCAATTAAAGGGCTATCAAAATCTTCATCGTCTTCAAAGATCGCATCGGTCTGCTCTTCAGTCAGGCCTAGTGCTGCGCCTGCAAGCTCTTGTAGTTCAACGATGTGCATTGTCTTCTCCTTCTCTCAGGGCATCGCCCAGGTCTTCGCGATATTGTTTTAAAAGGGGTGCGGTCATGGCCGCCATGATGATGATCATCGTTGCCACGATGATTCCGGCGCTAAACATCGGCGCCTCCTTCTTCATCCAGCTGAACGGGGTGGGCGCTGCTGTAAGCGATAGCGTCTACCTGGTCTTTAGCGGCGGCCTGAATGTCACTGCTGATAAAGCTCATGAGCAGCAGCGCATCTAAGAAGCCCCAGCACCATTCCCGGCTTGCTTCTCGCTCTTGTATCGTGCTCAGGTGTAGCTTCAGCAAAGGGAACTGATCGGCCAGTTTGTTGAGTTCTGTCATCGGCCAGCCCTCACAGTCCAAGGACGCGCCAAAGCGCATACTTGACGGATCGGTGCTGCCGTAGGGAAAAGGCCAGCAGCTCGGCTCTTAGGCTCTCTGAAGCCAGCACGCCCGCCAGCTGTTCGCCTCGAATGGTTGTGATATGATTTGCCAATGGCATGGTTCATCCTCCAATGTTGGTCTGTGTCATGCCCGGTAGGTCTAGCCACCTGCCGGGCAATCATTCTTTTATTCCTTAACTTGGTTTTGCCCCTCCCCCCGGTCGTATTTGTTAACGACATCCTCAATCGCCTCACGCATAAGCACCTGTGTAGAGGTATGCGCCCCTGCGATGCGCAGGTCGCTCACCTGCCGCCAGAGCGCATTGCTGATCATGAATGATGTGCTGACTGCGCGATTAGTGGGCACCGGCTTTGGAGTAATCCATCCGGCTTGCTGTGTATTGCCGTCGCCGCGCTGATATTTAGCGATCAGGTCTTTGGCCGCTTCGATCATCAGCGTGCGGATCTTCTGGTCTTTCAGTTTTGTGAACTTCAGCACGTTCATTTTGCGGTGCATTTCAGGGTCCATCAGCACTGATCGCACTTGCTGCTCATCTGCCGCCACCGCCTTTTTGACAGCCTCAACTTCTTTGCTGCCTTTTGCCGCTGTTGCTGAACCTTTGAGTCCGACCAGGCTCCCTTTCTTCATTGAGAGGCCTCCTGTTCGCGCAGAAGCGAGATAATCTCAGCAGCCATTGCTTTTACTTCCTCAGCGGCCTTTGAACCGTCAGCATCGAGCACAGTGCCGCCAATGGTGGCGCTTTCGGCAAAGGCCACACGGTCATGCAGGCGCGCGGCCAGTACAGTAGGCTCATATTGCCCAAGCACTTGCGCGATTTCCTTGCTCAGCCCAGCGTTCGCTTTCACGCGGTTAACCAGGAAACACGCCAGCGGCAGGCCGTCAGTTACCTCCTGCCTGGTCTTTAAGGCTTCCAGCACCGGCTGAAATGACCATATTTCATACGGGCTTGGCTGCACTGGGCAGACAACGAGATCCGCCAGCCGGATAGATGGCGCCAGCAGCTCATCCATCCTCGGTGCGCCGTCGATAACAACGAAGTCATAGACGCCGCTGCATGCAGCCCGCGCGTCCTTACTGAGATTTTTACCCATGGCGATCACCGGGAATGTGGTAGTCGGCTCAGGGTCATCGCCGCGCACGCCGCTCCAGTCTATGCTGGAGCCTTGCGGGTCAGTGTCTATCAGGCATGTCTTGTAGCCCATGCGCTCGATAGCTGCTGCCAGATTGGTGCTCACCGTGGTTTTTCCAGCGCCTCCCTTTTGAGATAAGACGGCTATGAATTTTGTATCCATGGGCTATGCTCCTCTTTATGGTCTCAAGAGTCTTATTTATTTATTTAAATAAATCAATAAATAAAATAAGAATCTACCATGTTTTTTCATCATCCCTTCTTTTCTTCTTCTTTGGCCGCGCTGTGACTGGGCCGCAGCTCTGAAAGGACTGGCAAGGAGACAACTGCCACCTTTCCTTTCTTTGTTATCCGGCTAACTGCTGAAGAATCCGTCTTATTCCTATCAATCAAAATTAACTGCCCACAACCTTATATATACATAAGAAAGTAGTCAAATATAATTATTGTTGGTCGCCAATAACTGCCCAAACTAATACATACAACTGCCCACACAATTTAACTGCCCACACCCTTACTCCACAACTGCCCATAACATCTAGCTAGATGTTATGGG
>NZ_JBKKHQ010000003.1:0-22487 GCF_046614695.1 Pokkaliibacter sp. CJK22405 | reverse complement strand
GGTCGGAGTGGAGGGATTCGAACCCCCGACATTCTGCTCCCAAAGCAGACGCGCTACCAGGCTGCGCTACACTCCGATATCTGGAGAAGTGCAAAATTGAGTGGTCGGAGTGGAGGGATTCGAACCCCCGACATTCTGCTCCCAAAGCAGACGCGCTACCAGGCTGCGCTACACTCCGAATGGCTCCCCGAGCTGGACTCGAACCAGCGACCAACGGATTAACAGTCCGCTGCTCTACCGACTGAGCTATCAGGGAACGACTTGCTCAACTGCGGGGCGAATAATAATGATGGAGGGGGGAGTGGTCAAGCGTTTTATAAATTTTTTATTAATCAAAGACTTGCTGGTCGATTTTGGGGCTGGATTGACCGAAATTGTTACATGGTTTACTATCCTTGCTC
Organism: Pokkaliibacter sp. CJK22405; assembly: GCF_046614695.1. Lineage (NCBI taxonomy): Bacteria > Pseudomonadati > Pseudomonadota > Gammaproteobacteria > Oceanospirillales > Balneatrichaceae > Pokkaliibacter > Pokkaliibacter sp. CJK22405. Next base: position 22,086 of record NZ_JBKKHQ010000003.1, on the reverse strand, counting down.
CTTCGTATAGTACTGAACGCAATCAGTAGTTCTTGGTGATATCAGCGACTAATATGCTGCTATTGGCATGAACGTGGAAATACAGATCTGGATGTTGTGACAATTGCACTCTGATGACAGTGTGTGATGCTCGCAAACGGAGTTGGCAGCCCTGTCACACCATCTTTTTGGCGAATACTGTTTGAAGACGTTTTACACCCCTTCTTTCAGGGTGACCTTATTCTGGTCACCCTTTCTTTTATTTCTCTTCACCTAGTTTTTATTTCGTAAAATTTGTTCGTAAACATAACCAGACAAGACTACACGCGTTTCCTCGTCGACTTCTGCGAACTCTACGCCGTGATGAAACACACTTTGCCCGCCTTCATCCTCTTCTACCGTTCTATTGCGTACGACAACGGGAATGCGAATAACCTGCTCTACATTAGCCACACCCAGTCGCGCTGTTAGATAGAGCGTTTCTCCAATCTCAGCCAAGGTATCACTGGCGCTTATCTTCGCACCGCTAGTACTGATGTCGGTGCATACTGCTGGCCGTGGCCATTGTCCAGGAGTGCTGCCTTCAATAAGCTCATCCAGCGAGACAATCAGACGTATATCAATGCGGCTGGCTTTGCGGTACTCGAGTACATTGATGTCTTTGGGATAGTTCAGGTGTAGGTAATTGAAGGGTGTCAGGCAAGCTTTTAATACCGAGGTGGTGAAACCACAAACCCGATTGTCAGCCAGTAGCCTAACTTTTACTGGCTTGCCTTCTTTGAGCATCAAAGGGCGCCCTTGAGTGATTGGAGCGCTTACCATAAGACTCTTTCCGCTGGCGTAGCCCAGCAGCCGTACCACATAGCGGGTGCTGGGGCTAACGGTTTCCAGATACAGCGGATCACCAATTTTTAGTGAAAGCTCTTCAAGAGAATGAGGTGCTTCCTGTGCATCTGCCATTCATACGTCCTTAAGGCTGAAGCCGAGGGCTGAAAGGGTATGTTGCGTAGCTGAGGTGGCGTTGTCCAGTGCGATTTTGAGCGTGCTCATTTCGCGGGCCAGAGGGTATGACTTGCGTAGGCGATCAAAAAGCCCGGGATGCTCATTGCTGTCAGCATAATGCTGGCGAAAACGTTCACTTTCACGATGAACATCCACTGTCAGTGGTACCAGCCGCAGACAGTCTGCAAAGCTGGTATCTCCCTGAACCCTCGCTTCACTGATAAAGGGCGAAGGCAGGAGTGATTCCAGTTCAATGTCTGGCGTCATGCCAAGAAAGTGGCATAAAGACTGATAAATCATCCAGCTGCCACGCATCCTTCCATCGAGGCTGTATCCGGCAATATGCGGAGTGCTAAGCCGAGTAAAAGGAATCAACGCACGAAGTACATCCGGCTCCCCTTCCCAGACATCAAGCGCGACAGTGAAGTCATGTTGCTGCTCAAGACGGGCAAGTAGGGCGCTGTTATCAATCACATCGCCGCGGCCGGCGTTAATCAACAGTGATCCTGGTCGAATCTTGCTGAGCTCATCCTTGCCAATCAGGTGTTTTGTTGGATGATCTCCTCCGCGGACCAATGGTGTGTGCATACAGATGATATCGGCTTTGAGAGCGTCTTCCAGACAGACAAAGCTTTCTTCGGGTTGAGTGCCACTTTTCTCGAGTGGCGGATCATTGACCACTACATTGAGGCCCATGCCGCGCAAGCGTTTTACAACACGGCTGCCTACATTGCCTGCGCCAATTACCGCAAAGCGCTTATCGTGAAAGCCATCATAGCCATCGACCAGAAAAAGATGAGCGAGCACGCCAATTACATAGTCTGCAACAGACTCAGCATTGCAGCCTGGCGCATTGGTATGGAATATATTTCTGCTATCCAGCCATGGTCTGTCCAGGTGATCCATGCCGATAGTTGCACTGCCGACAAAGCGAACTTTGGAATCTGCTAGTAATGCTTCATTAACCTTGGTGACTGATCTGACCAGTAACACGTCCGCATCTTTGACAATCTCAGGGTCCAGGTCGCGACCGGGCAGGGCTGTAACTTCACCCAGGCCTGAGAAAAGGGCTTGCAGGCCAGGCATGTTTTCATCAGCAACGATGCGAAGAGGTCTGGGCGTTGCGCTCATAAAGTTCTCTTTACTTTCTCAGAGGGTTGGGGCTCAATCTGCGCCCTTCAAAAAACTTATTGTAAGGACTGACGGCTTGCGTTTTAAGTGGTCTTCCAGCTCAGAGACGATATGTCTGTTGTTGCATCAGGATCTGCTAGGTGACTGGAGCTTTTGGCGTCTAGCTTATTGTAGTCGTGGATCATTGCAAAACATTCAGTGTCGTTCGCGCGTGATGGACTTTGATGCCGCCTGGCATTTGTTGCAGCAGAACTGTGATGAATATAAGGCTAAGGGCTATCGGCGTCTGTCAAGCGATGAGTGGCAGATCGAGCTGCCCTTGCTTGAGGAGACTGAGGGTACTGATCAGTTCCTGCTTCCCAAGCTGGTTGAGGTTATTGAGGCTGAGCAACTGAGCTTTGGCTGGTGATGTAGCTTGTAGTGCTGACTCTTTAAAAGTCAGGATGATAAAAAGGGAGCTTGCTGCTCCCTTTTTTAATGCTCTCTTAGAGCGCGAATACGTTCTTCCAGCGGAGGATGACTTGCAAGAAGTGCCATCAGGCCCAACTTGCTGCCGCTTCTGATCCCGAACGCAGTTAGCTGATCAGGCATCTGGGAAGGAAACTCTTGTTCCTGCTTCAAACGCTGAAGTGCACTGATCATGGCATCTTTATTGGCAAGTCTTGCTCCTGCTTCGTCGGCTCTGAATTCACGCTTCCGTGAGAACCAGGCAACAATGATGGATGCCAAAATGCCAAAGACTATTTCCATAATCATGGTGACAACGAAATAGGCTATGCCGTAACCCGAGCTATTTTCATTATTGCTGTTCATTGCACGGTCAACGGTATGACCGATAATCCGAGCGAAGAACATAACGAAAGTATTCACGACGCCCTGAATCAGGGTCAGAGTCACCATATCACCATTAGCGACGTGACCTATTTCATGTCCCAGTACGGCGCGCACTTCTTCAGAGCGAAAGCGACTTAGCAGACCTTCACTGACAGCAACCAGAGCATCATTTTTATTCCAGCCTGTCGCAAAGGCGTTCGCCTCTTGGGCAGGAAAGATACCCACTTCGGGCATCTTTATGCCTGCTTCGTGGGACAGCTCTGCGACTGTATCCAGTAACCACTTTTCATGAGCGGTTCTTGGAGAGTCGATAATTTTTGTGCCAGTAGAAAACTTTGCCATGGTTTTCGACATGAGCAACGAGATGATGGAGCCTGTGAAGCCAAAGACTGCACAGATGATCAATAGGTTCTGAAGATCAAGATCCACCCCATTTGTCTTCAGAATTGATCCCACACCCAGTAAGCTCATTACGATACCCGCTACGACCATAACTGCCACGTTGGTCGCCAAGAAAAGCAGGATTCGCATAATTCCGATTTACCTCCATCTTTACAGATGTCTCTAAGATAGAGAGGGCGGGTTGGTATTCAAGAAATTAATAGTTGTCGTTATTTTCAAAGTGTTACGCGCACTGTGGCGGTGTCAAAAGCGCTTGCAGTGGTGGCTGGAAAGCATTAGCCATTTTGAGATTTTTGACTTGCCAGCTTGAAATACATGATGAAAACTTTGTTTTTTACCTGCCGAAAAGGCAGCAACGGTTATCTTTAACCTGATCAGAGGCTGAAGTATTGAGTTCTGTAGAGTTAGAAGCGCTTTTAACAGTGATTTCCTCCTTGGAGAAAGATGAGGCGAACTTCGTCACTTTATTCGATGACGCTGTATGCCTTAACTGGTTACCCCCGGTGCTTGAGGTCTATTTGGATTCTATGTCTATGCCTTCATTGGGGGAGGCTGAGTTTGAGTGCGTCTGGTCAGAAGTGGCGGGCAATTCAGCTGTTGCTATGTCTCTGGTAGTGGATGGCGTCACCGTCAGGCAGTGGGGGAGCGCGCCCGCCGTATGGTGTTGCCACGGGACAACTCAGGGCTGGGCGGGTGCACGCTATCTGAGCTGGAGTGATGAGAATCAGGCTGATGGATGGCAGGCGGATGACTCTCTGTTGATCAGTGCGCTTATGTCCCATTTTCCGGGATTGCATTGGTTGAATCTGGAGCCTAAGGACAGCCTTGTTTCTACGGCGGCGCTTGCGGCAGGGGCTGCTCAGGTCATTAATGTCAGCGCTGAGCGTTGGGTCCTGAATCATCTCAAGCGGGTGCATAAGCATCTTCGGCATGGGCAGGAGCGCATGCTGTGTATTGAGCAGCCGATGGCACAGTGTTGGAGTCGTATTCCTAAAGATATTGATGTGGAGGGCGCGATTGTCCGCTGTTATGAAGGGCAGGGGGATGTACAGAGGCAGGCCAGTCTTGCCTTACGACGACTGGAGCCCGTGCTGGTTCCCGGCGGAATTTTGGCGCTATGGGGTGCGGATGAAAGTCTGCCTTTGCCAAATCTCAAGCGTCTGCTTAAGCGCGAAGGTCCTGATTTTGTGTATCTGGATCACTCCCAGCAGCAGGGGGATTTTGCGGTCACCCTCCAATATGATCCCTGAGCGCAGGCTTGCGCTCAGGTTCTCTATGTAAAGACTAGCTGGCGTTATAGCGTGAAAGGAATCGCCCAATGCGACCGATCGCATCTTCCAGGAGATGTTGATGAGGCAGGAATACGATACGGAAATGCTGGGTGTCACTCATGTTAAAGCCCGTGCCCTGAACGATCAGCACCTTCTCCTGTCGAAGTAGGTCGAGGGCAAACTTTTCATCGTTGTGAATTGGATACATCTCCGGGTCAAGACGAGGGAAAAGATAGAGGGCGCCTTTAGGCTTGACGCAGGTAATGCCCGGAATCTCATTGAGCAGGCGGCAAGCCGTGTCGCGCTGTTCATAAAGGCGTCCGCCAGGTACGAGCAGGTCATTAATACTCTGATAGCCACCCAGTGCCGTCTGAATTGCATGCTGCGCCGGGACATTGGCGCACAAGCGCATTGAGGCCAGCATATCCAGCCCTTCAATATAGTCTTTGGCAAGATGCTTTGGCCCGCTGAGAATCATCCAGCCAGAACGAAAACCTGCTGCACGATATGTTTTTGACAAGCCATTGAAGGTCAGGCAGAGCACATCTTCAGACAAGGAAGCCAGTGGAACATGGACTTCATCATCAAACAGGATGCGATCATAGATTTCATCAGCAAACAAAAGCAGTCCATGTTTGCGCGCAAGCTCAGTGATGCCTTCAAGCACCGATTGGCTGTAGAGGGCGCCCGTTGGGTTGTTGGGGTTGATAACAACAATGCCGCGGGTTTTCGGGGTGATTTTTCTTTCCATGTCCTCAAGGTCCGGCTCCCAGCCTTGGGACTCGTCGCAGCGATAATGAATGGCTTTCCCGCCGGAGAGGTTAACCGCCGCGGTCCAGAGTGGATAATCGGGAGCGGGTACCAGAACCTCATCGCCATTATCCAGCAACGCCTGCATGGCCATGACGATCAGCTCACTAACACCATTACCAAGGTAGATATCTTCAATGGTGACGTTAGCGATATTGCGCACCTGGGCGCTGTGCATCACCGCTTTGCGGGCAGAAAACAGCCCTTTGGAGTCACAGTATCCCTGTGCTTCTGGCAGGTTGCGGATGACGTCAGAAATGATTTCCTGAGGCGCGTCGAAGCCAAAGGGAGCAGGGTTGCCGATGTTTAATTTAATGATACGCTGCCCTTCGTCTTCCATTCGCTTGGCTTCCTGCATCACAGGGCCGCGAATGTCATAACAGACGTTTAAAAGCTTCTGGGACTTGCGAATGGCAGACATGATGCAACTTGCTCCGGCACAGGGCGGTGACTTGACAGATATGCGGGTGAACCCTATTTAGCAGTAGAGCCCACAATTGGTAGTAAGTAATCGGCATGCAGGGGGATGTGCATGTCTTTTCGTATGTCTGCACATCATACGCAGGCCCAATGGGGTTTCAAGCTCTGCCCTTATGACATCGGGAATGAGTTATGAGGTGCCCGGCCACGTAGGTAGAGAGAACGATGACAACAGAAAAAAAACAGCGAAGCGAACAGGAATGGGCAGACACCCTGACCCCGGAGCAATATGCCGTTTGTCGGCAGTGTGGCACTGAGCCACCGTTTACCGGCAAGTACTATCATCACAAGGGCATTGGCTGGTATCACTGCATCTGCTGTGATTCTCCCTTATTTTCCTCTGATCATAAGTATGACTCAGGCTCTGGCTGGCCCAGCTTTTATGATGTGGCTAAAGATGATGCCATCGAGCAAGAGTCAGACCTGAGCCATGGTATGGTGCGTACGGAAGTGAAATGTAACGATTGTCAGGCTCATTTGGGACACGTTTTCGAGGACGGCCCACCACCTACGGGTCTTCGTTACTGCATCAATTCCACAGCGCTGAAGTTTGTGCCGTCGGACTGAGTTGTTGGGTCTGACTAAGTAAAAAGCTCCCGGAAGGGAGCTTTTTTATTTGTTCAGCACTGAGTTAGCGCTGCCTGCGTTGCTGCTGGAGGCGCCACAGAATGACGACGGCAACCATAAAAAGGATATAGCCAAAGGCGCCAAAGATATCAAACAGCCGCGTACGCTGGTCATGCTGACGCAATTGTTCCTGGATACCATCCAGCTGGTGCTGGATAACGCCCAGGCTCAGATGCTCAGCCTCGGGAGCGCTGGTGTTCTCAGCAGTATTTTCTGTCGTCACCGGAGAGTGTTCGAGATGTACGTGATCAACGTGGCCCGGGCCTGCATCGGCTTCTACCATCACCTCTCCACGACCTGGCAGAGGCAAACGGAAATAGCCGTCGGCATCAGACAAAATCTGAGTAATCGTTTGGCCATCCTTGTTCAACAGTTTGACGCTGGTTGCAGGAGCTGGGCCACCATCGACATAGTAGGTCTGTCCTGACAGCCGGTCGCCATCAAGGGTAATGAATAGCTTGAGCTTATGGGCGTGAGCCGCCGGGCTTATCAGACCCAGCGCCAGTAACATCATCATCAGGTGAAAGCGCATGGGAGTTCCTCTAGTGTGCCTTGCTCATATCCAGCGCGTGAATCCACATCGTTGCTGTCTCTTCATGATTCACGCGGTCACCTTCGGGGTTTTTCATTGGCTGCTCTGCCAGGGTCGTCGTTGAGAACCCCCACCAGCCTGCCAGAGGAATGCCATAGGTAAAGGTGCCCGTGCTATCGGCACGGATGATCTGTTCAAAATAGCTGTCGGCTGGCATCACAACATTGCCAGTGTTGTGATAAACCACTTTTAACTCAGCGTAAGGCACGGGCTCACCCTGTCGTAGCACAATGCCTTCGAAGACGTTGCCGACCCAGAGCGCATAGGGGCGACTGAGTGGCTGGATTTCAATAGGGAAGCCCAGCAAGGTATCCCAGCCATCACCCATGCCGTAAGCATCAACCACGACTTTGGCATATTCCGTGACCATGCGTTGCGCTTCCTGCTCCCAGCGGGGTTTTGAAATCGCATAAAAAATATGGTCGCCGGGGCCGTTGACGCGATAGTCCAGTGAGTAGCTTGTGGTATCAGCGTCGCTATCCGCTTTAATAGAGGAAGTGAGAATGCTGCGGCGTGAGTTAACATCCACGCCCACTTCTTCAGGTGTTGAAAGAGGTAGCAGCGAGCCCTGATCTGAGGGTTGTACCAGTCGGACAACCACATGGACATCACGGTTCATCACGTCCTGAAGAATCGGGCGGTCAGGTAGTAGCTCCATTAATTGTGCAGAGGCGATGCCGGGCGCTGTCAGTAAAGCGCTCCAGAGTAACAATTGCCGGGACAGGCGATATTTCATCATATAAGCGGATAAAAGTGTTCTGAGTAATAGAGGCAAGGTTAACAGCTGCTCAGGTTCAAGAGTAGCCGTAAACGACGGCGCCGGTGATGTTCTCGACAGAATTCTCCATTTATCGCCACGTGTGAACACTTCGTGCCATGAAACGGATCGGGGCTGCAGTCATTGGCGGACTTTCTTATAATGACCACCCTTTTGCGCCACCGCCTGCCATGGGATAGCCAGTGACCCAACCTACGTTTTCTGAATACTATGACCGCCTTGATCAATGTCTGACCCAGGATGCTGTCAATGCCCGAAAGATTCTGGGGGCAGTTAAAAAAGCCGCGCGTCAAAACCGACCCTATGACAAGCTCCTCAGTAAACTTGAAGTGCTGATTGAAACCTCGGCGTCAACGCTTGAGCAGCGCAAGCAGCTATCGCTGCGTTTTGCTTATGATCAGGAGTTGCCGATATCACAGAAGCGTGAGGAATTGCTTGCGCTTATTGAAAAGCATCAGGTAGTGGTCATTGCAGGGGAAACCGGATCAGGTAAAACGACGCAGCTGCCTAAGTTCTGTCTTGAGCTTGGACGCGGTATGCAGGGGAAAATTGGTCATACTCAGCCTCGACGCTTGGCAGCGCGCGCGGTTGCCACACGCCTTGCCGAAGAGTTGCAAACTTCTGTTGGTGAAGGGGTCGGCTATCAGGTTCGATTTACCGACGAGTCAAGCGCAAAGACCCGCCTGAAAGTAATGACGGATGGTATCTTACTGGCTGAAACCCAGCATGATCCGCTGCTGCAGCAATACGATACGCTGATTATCGACGAGGCTCATGAGCGAAGCCTGAATATCGACTTCCTGTTGGGGTATCTTCGCCAGATTTTGCCCAAACGCCCTGACCTTAAAATCATCATCACTTCTGCGACCATTGATCTTCAGCGCTTCTCCAAGCACTTTGGGAATTGTCCCGTCGTTGAGGTTTCAGGTCGCACCTATCCCGTCGAAACCTGGTATCGACCGTTAGTAAGTCTGGATGAAGAGTCAGATGACGGCGATCTGACTCAGTACGAAGGTATTGTCTTTGCCGTTGAAGAGCTGGTTAGCCATGAACGCCAACAGCGCTTGCCGATTGGAGATGTGCTGGTATTTCTCAGTGGTGAGCGCGAAATCCGTGAAAGTGCCGAAGTGTTACGCCGGGCGAATTTACGCGATACCGAAGTCTTGCCGCTGTATGCCCGCCTTACAGCCGCTGAACAGCAGAAAATATTCCACCCGTCAGGACGTGGTCGACGCATTATTCTCTCGACGAACGTGGCTGAAACCTCGTTAACGGTACCCGGTATTCGCTACGTGATTGATGCCGGTGTTGCTCGTATCAGTCGCTACAGCTATCGCTCCAAAGTTCAGCGATTACCTATCGAGCCGGTTTCTCAAGCCAGCGCCAATCAGCGAAAGGGTCGCTGCGGCCGTCTTGGTCCGGGGATTTGTATTCGTCTCTACAGCGAAGATGACTTTCTTTCTCGTCCCGAGTTTACCGACGCTGAGATTCTGCGCACCAATCTGGCCTCGGTCATTTTGCAGATGCTGTCACTGAAGCTTGGGGATATCAGTGCATTTCCCTTCATTGAAAAGCCTGACAGTCGCTTCGTAAATGATGGCTTTAGACTGCTACAGGAATTGGGAGCAGTCACTCAGGACCGTGCGCTCACGTCACTGGGGCGCCAGTTGGCTCGCTTGCCTATCGATCCGCATTTGGCGCGCATGGTACTGGCGGGTGCCGAGCGCAATGTTCTATCGGAAATGCTGATTATCGTCAGTGCGCTCAGCTCTCAGGATCCGCGAGAACGTCCCGCTGATAAACAGCAGGCATCGGATGAGAAGCATCGTCAGTGGCTGCACGACGACAGTGACTTTCTCAGTTATGTGAACCTGTGGCAGGGCTATGAAGAGCAGCGCCAGGAGCTGAGCCAGAACCAGCTTCGGCAATACTGCAAGAAGCAGTATCTGAACTTTCTGAGGATGCGCGAATGGCGTGATGTGCATCGCCAGCTGCATATTCTCGCCAAGGATATGCAACTGAAAACCAACACAGAGCCGGGCGGTTATGATGCCATCCATCAGTCTCTGCTGACGGGCCTTCTTAGCAATATTGGTCAGAAAACGGAAGAGGGTGATTATCAGGGAACGCGTAATCGCAAGTTTATGATCTTCCCTGGCTCAGGGCAGTTCAAAAAGCGTCCCAAATGGCTGGTGTCATCAGAGCTGGTTGAAACCTCACGCTTGTATGGCCGTTGTGTTGCCAAGATTGATCCGGCCTGGGTTGAGCCTCTGGCCGGAGGGTTGCTTAAAGACACCTATCTTGAGCCCCACTGGGAGCGAAAACGTGCAGAGGTTTTGGCCTTTCAGCAGCGTACCTTGTGGGGGCTGATCATTGTTGCCAGGCGCAAGGTGAGCTTTGGCAAGATTGAGCCTGATACCTGCCAGGATATGTTTATTCGTGAAGCACTGGTGCAAGGTGATTATCAGACTCAGGCGCCTTTCTTTGCTCATAACCGTGATCTGCTGGAAGAGGTTGAGAGCCTTGAGGCTAAGTCACGTCGTCGCGACATTCTTGTCGATGAAGAAACCTTGTTCAGCTTCTACAAAGACCGGATCAGTGACTTTCAGGGTGAGGAGGTGGTCGATGGCCCTTCCTTTGAGTCCTGGCGCAAGCGCATCGAGAAACGAGACAACAAAGTGCTATTCCTGACGCGTGACTATCTCATGCGACATCAGGCAGAAGCGATTACAGAGGATCAATATCCTGATGTCTTCAAATGGCAGGGCATGGAGTTGCCGCTCGATTATCGTTTTGAGCCCGGTCAGAAAGAAGATGGCGTGACGCTGAAGGTGCCCGTGGCATTACTGCGTCAGCTCCCTCAGGAGCGACTTGAGTGGCTGGTGCCCGGTATGTTGCGGGATAAATGTATTGCGCTGCTCAAAGGATTACCAAAGCAGCTTCGCCGGCATTTTGTGCCTATCCCTGATTTTGTCGATGGAATGCTGGCGGCAATGCCACCGACAGAAGGTAGCCTGACGGACGCAATGAGTTTTCAGTTACGGCGAATGACGGGGGTGCAGATTCCTGAAGATGCCTGGCGTGATGTCAGTCTTGATGAGCACCAGCGTTTCAATTTTCAGGTGCTGGACCCTAAAGGCAAGGTTCTGGGTTCCGGTCGGGATTTGGCCCGCCTGAGCGAACAGTTCTCAGGTCAGGTGCAAGCGCAAATCGAGACTATGACGCTGCAAGAGCAGGAGAGACAGGGCCTGATCGAATGGCCTGAAGACCTGAAGCTCTCTGAGGAAGTCACCGTAGAGCAGGGTGGTATTCGCCTTAAGGGCTATCCTGCCCTTACGGATGAGGGGGAGAGTATCGGGGTCAAGGTATTTGATGAGCCTGCTCAGGCACAGGAATCTTTCCGAAAAGGACTGATTCGTTTGCTGCGCTTGCAGATGATGCAGCAGGTTAAATACCTGCAGAAGAATATGCCCAAGCTTAATCAGTCGGCTTTGCTTTTCGTTGCCGTGGGGCGTAAAGAAGAACTGGTTGACGATGTGATTAACGCCGCTTTTGAGCAGGTGTTTCTGCTTGATAAGGACTGGCCAAGGGATGCAGGCAGTTATCGACAACATGTCGAGACTTACCGTAATGAACTTGTCAGCGCTGCCAATGAGCTAGCGCAGCTGGTCGCATCGGTGCTCGAAAGCCGAAATCGCGTCGCTCGTTTTTTACAGGGGAAAGTGAATCTGGCCTGGGCATTAATTCTGGCTGATATGAAAGCCCAGCTTGAGAATCTGGTTTTCAAGGGATTTGTCTCGGCAACACCCCTTCGATTCTTGCGCCGTATGCCGGTATATATGAAAGGCATAGAGGTTCGAATAGAACGCTTTCAGAACCACTTAGGAAAAGAGCAGGCAGTCAGTCAGGAGTTGCAGCAGTTCTGGCTGCAGTACGCTGAACGAAAGAAAGCTCATGAGAAACACGGGATTATCGACCCAGCCTTGGAGGAATTCCGCTGGATGCTCGAGGAGTACCGTATTTCTTTATTTGCCCAACAACTTGGAACGCTCCAGCCGATATCAGCCAAACGACTGACTAAGCAGTGGGAGCAGGTAAGACGAGCCTAAAAGGAGCGATCAATGAGCGAATCAGTCCAGAAAGTCGAACCGGGATATTACCTTCACTTTAAAGGAGGTGAATACCGTGTGCTGGATGTTGTCCGCCATACCGAAACCGAAGAGTGGATGGTGCTGTATCAGGCGCTCTACGGTGAACGAGGCCTGTGGGTGCGTCCGCTCAGTGCCTTCTGTGAAAATGTAGAGGTGATGGGCGAGATGGTGCCTCGCTTTGCATTTGTGAAGGCCGCGCCGGGTATCAACCGGGAAGGGTAGCCGCAGCGTTCTAAAACCCTTGGCTTATTGCTCGCCGGAGTCTTCCGGCGGGTGTGTCTCGTAGGGGTTTTCGAGATACTTATCCAGTTTGTGTAAACGGACTTCACGCTCTGCATCGTCCATAAGTGTTCTGATCAGCAAGGCCCGTGCGTGCTTTAAGTGTGTAGTGCCTTCCTGATAGTGACGTTTGTTGAGAGCGTGAATGCCTTGATGGGTATGCGCATCAATCTCGATAATGTTGTGGCAGTAGGAAAGCTTGGTATTAATTTCTTCCAGCTGGTGTGGGGTGAGAAGATTCTCTCCGCGCATTTGTCGCATGGCTCTCAAGGTGAACTTGATGTACTTCTGGGCTTTGACGATGCCTCGATCCGTATTCGGAATCTGATAAGAGCCTTGCTGGCCGCGTAAATTCTCCTGTTCCTGAATAGTGTCATCAATGCCGGGCGCATTAGGTTTGATGGACTTCATTTCATTGAGCAGATGAATGTGGAAGTCGATGAGATAATTCCAGGCAAGCGTCGGCAGATTTAAATGCTGGACTCCCATCTGGATGTCATCAATGTGTTCGGAACGTGACCGCTGAGCCGAAAACGCATTTTCGATAGCTGCCAGTTCCTGCTCTTTGCGATAAGCCAGATGACTGACCACCAGCGAAGCAATCAGGACAAGAACAAGAACGACGATGACAACTGTCAGCCACATAAGTGCCAGAAAACTCCATCATTAATAGTGAGTGAGCATAAGACAAAGTAGAGTACCAGCGGTGGCTGCGCCTCGCGAGCTCCCGGTAAAGGCGTAGTGTGTCTATAAAGCTGCTGGTCGTAAAGGCCAAGATTAAAGCCCTTGCTTATTATCCGGAGATTCTGCTATTCCCTAATAAGGCCGGGTCAGTGGTTCAGGTTTCCTGATCGTCCTTAAAGAATCTTTGCCTGAGAAAAGGAGCGATAAGATTTGGATCGTTTCCTTTTCAGGCATGAGAAAAAGCTGATCTTTCAGTGTGTTGCCCCACTTGCGGCTCATGCTGGCACTTGACAAAGATGTTTCCGGGTCGCTATAAGTGCCGCGCGCACCGCCTCTGGTCATCTCTGATCGAGTCATTTTTAGTTCAAGACCAAGCTGGCTGTGGCCATCACCCACCTTAAAAGGGGTATTACGAGGCATATGGGTAAAGTATTAGTCATTGTAGAGTCACCTGCCAAAGCCAAGACCATCAACAAGTATCTGGGTTCTGAGTACGTTGTTAAGTCAAGCGTAGGGCACATTCGCGATCTGCCGACCAGCGGAAGCGGTAAGCCTGTCGACGCCAAGCAGCGAGCGCAGGAAGCAGCCAAGACTCGTAAGATGTCTGCTGAGGAAAAAGTGGTCTACAAAGCCCAGAAAGCCCATACGCAACTTGTTGCCCGCATGGGGGTGGATCCTGATCATAATTGGGACGCACATTACGAGATTCTTCCTGGCAAGGAAAAAGTCGTAGATGAACTTAAGCGTCTTGCCAAAGACGCTGATGCTATTTATCTCGCGACGGATTTGGATAGAGAAGGGGAGGCGATTGCCTGGCACCTGAAGGAGTCCATTGGTGGTGATGATCAGCGCTACCGTCGTGTGGTTTTCAACGAGATTACCAAAAACGCGATCAAGCAGGCCTTTGATAGCCCTGGCAAACTTGATATGAGCCGAGTGCATGCTCAGCAGGCTCGTCGTTTCCTCGACCGTGTTGTCGGCTATATGGTTTCGCCATTGTTATGGGCGAAAATTGCTCGAGGTCTGTCTGCCGGACGCGTTCAGTCTGTGGCAGTGCGTTTGATTGTCGAGCGTGAGCGTGAGATTCGTGCCTTTGTTCCCGAGGAATACTGGGAGTTGGCTGCTGATCTTAAATCAGCAAAGGACTCGTTGCGTTTTCAGGTGACTAAGGATGCCAAGGGGGCGTTTCGTCCTGGCTCAAAAGCAGCGATGGACGAGCACCTGTCTGCACTTAAGAACACAAGCTACAAGCTGGTTGATCGTGAAGACAAACCGACGACTAGCAAGCCGTCCGCGCCATTTATCACATCAACGCTACAGCAAGCCGCGAGTACTCGTCTGGGCTTTGGTGTGAAGAAAACCATGATGTTGGCTCAGCGCCTTTATGAGGCGGGTTACATCACCTATATGCGTACGGACTCCACCAACCTTTCACAAGATGCGATTGCCAGTGTTCGAGAGCACATTGCCTCCGAATACGGCAATGACTATCTGCCTGAGTCAGCCAATATCTATACCAGCAAAGAAGGCGCACAGGAGGCTCACGAAGCCATTCGACCTTCCAGTGTTGACGTTCGCTCAACGCAGTTGAGTGGTATGGATCGAGACGCTGAGCGTTTGTATGAGTTGATCTGGCGCCAGTTTGTTGCCTGTCAGATGGTTCCAGCGCGTTATCTGAGTTCATCGCTAACCGTGACTGCGGGCGATTATGAACTTAAGGCACGTGGCCGCATCCTGAAGTTTGATGGTTATACCAAAGTGCAGCCACCTGCAGGCAAGAAAGAAGAAGATGTCATTCTGCCGGATATTGAAGTGGGTAAGGTGCTTGATCTTCAGGAACTGTTGCCCAGCCAGCATTTTACCAAGCCGACTCCACGCTACACCGAAGCGAGTCTGGTTAAAGAGCTTGAAAAGCGTGGTATCGGTCGTCCTTCAACTTATGCGGCGATTATTTCTACCATTCAGGAGCGTGGTTATGTGCAGGTGCAAAACCGCCGCTTCTACGCAGAAAAAATCGGTGACATCGTTACTGACCGACTGGTCGAAAACTTCCCGGACTTGTTGGACTACTCTTTCACCGCGAAGATGGAGGAGCGTCTTGACGATGTTGCCAGTGGCAAACAGGATTGGCGACATTTGCTTGATGCTTTCTACAAAGACTTCAGTGCCAAGCTTGATGCTGCCAATGATGATGACGGCGGCATGCGGGCAAACTCGCCAACGGAGACAGATATTCCCTGTCCGAAATGTGGCCGCCCTATGATGATTCGTACTGGCACCACGGGCGTGTTCCTTGGGTGTTCAGGCTACAATCTGCCTCCCGCTGAGCGCTGTAAAGGGACGATCAACTTGATCCCTGGTGATGAAGTGGTGAGCGCAGAGGCGGATGAAGAGGAAGAGTCCCGTTTGCTTCGAAGTCGTAAGCGCTGTGGCAAATGTGGTACGGCGATGGAAAGCTATCTTTTAGATGCTGATCGTAAATTGCATATCTGTGGTAATAACCCTGATTGCTCAGGCTACGAAGTAGAAAAAGGTAGTTTCAAGATCAAAGGTTATGACGGCCCACTCATCGAGTGTGATAAGTGCGGAAGCGATATGCAGCTCAAATCTGGTCGCTTTGGAAAATACTTTGGCTGTACCAATGAGTCCTGCTCCAATACCCGCAAGTTACTGAAAAATGGTGAGGCGGCTCCACCCAAAATGGATCCCGTTCCTATGCCTGAGCTGGCGTGCAGCAAAGTTGAGGATCATTACGTTCTGCGTGATGGTGCTACAGGACTTTTTCTGGCAGCGAGTAAGTTTCCAAAAAATCGTGAAACCCGGGCGCCTTTCATTCACGAGCTTTTGCCCCATAAAAATGAAATCGATCCTAAATACGATTTCCTTATGAAAGCGCCGGTTAAGGATCAGGATGGCAATCCAACCATGGTTCGCTTTAGTCGCAAGACAAAAGAGCAATACGTGATGACGGAAAAAGACGGTAAAGCCACGGGATGGAAAGCGCACTTCAAGGATGGGAAATGGGTTGAAGGCTGAGTGCCTTTAACTCTACCTTTTGCCTTTCAGGGTAGTCAGGAGTCGCTATGTCATCGTTGTACGCTCGCCGTACCAATCAGAAACTCTACTTTGCTCGCCTGCACCTGGAAGCGTTGAGCCAAGCGATGTCAGCACAAAGCTGGCATCGTCATGCCTTGATTGATTCCTATCAGGAGTCCGTACTTTTTCACCTGTACGCTGCTTATCGTGCCTATCTTGTGGAGCTGGCTGAGGCATACAGCATTCCGGCGGTTCAGTTGTGCTCAGACTTTGATCTTGGTTCTCTGCTTGAAGAGCGCGGTTTCGAAGGGCCTGAGTACGTGGCACTGGTAGCTTTGCTTGAAAGTAAGAGTTCTTGGCTAAGCCAGCTCTCAAGGGCGTATCAGGCTTGTTGGCAGGTTAAAGAGGATGCAGGGCTTACATCTCCTGCCGCTAGCGCCTCGGAGATTCAGGTGGTTCAGGTGGATTCTGATCATCAAAATGACGAAGACGTGCAAAAGCAGCTGCAAGGCTGGCTAAAGAATCTTCGCGATATCATTGAAGAAGGTAGAAAAACACTTCAGGAGTGGTAAGCAGCTAATGTGTTTGCTGACTGGAGTTTGAGGAGTAGACGTGGCGGATAAACTGGCGGGTATTCTGGAAGAGACCCGAGTGCTTGAAATTGTTGAGCTCGAGAGTGGCGAGTTATTGCTACAGATTCAGGAAGAGTCTGAAGCTTTGCCATTAATACGACTTAATATCACCTCTGAAATGAAAGAGTTCATGGGAGATGATTACGCTGAAATGGCACGTGAAATGCTGACAGCAGGCGTCCATGCCATTACTGAGCGTCTTGCAGAAAAGGAAGAGAAGGCCCGGGAAGAAGAGCGGCCGAAGATTCTTCATTAATATGTCAAGTCTGGTTGCCCAAGTGCGTAATCTTGGGCATGACCATAAACTATAAGGTTAAATAGCCCAGGTTAAAATCGTCATTTCACGCGTAGCGAATGCTGGCAGGGCTAATCGATAGCTAATGCGCTAAAAACTACCACTTAACGCATTCTAATCAGAATGCAGCGACTATCACCTTCTTCTGCTGCTCTCTCAAGCCCTTCATACTCATGCGTACTAATTTCTTTGGTGGGCCAGCATACTGCGAGATGACAATTACCAAGCCGTAATGCCTTTGTGGCCAAGGTATAAGTTGATAGATGTTCGCTGGGTTTGATTAGCAGGCATTTGTTGGGATCGATGCCGGTACTCAAGAGACTGTTCTTGTCGATGCTTGCAGGAGCGGAAATCCACGTAAACCAGCGATTATCGAAACTAAGCTGGGCCAGAAGTGGTAAAAGCCACTGCACGTTTCCTGCTTGTTTTGGGCTGATTACAACTTCGGTAATTCCTCCCTCCGTGTCATTGTCTGCTTCTTTCAAAGACAGCTCTGAGTTCCATTGCATGGGTGGAACTACAAGGCTGCTCTGTTGAGAGAAAATTAACTCCTGCTGCATCTGCATTATCAGTTACCTCTGCGAATCACTCCGACACCAAGTCCTTCGATGATCAGTTCTTCATTTTTCAGGTCGACTTCGATAGGTGAGAAGTCAGGATTTTCTGCAATAAGTTGAACCTTGTTGCCCTGGCGCTCAAAACGTTTAACAGTGACGTCATCGCCAAGTCTTGCTACGACGATTTGTCCATTGCGAGCATCTTGGGTGCGATGAACGGCCAAGAGATCACCATCAAGAATGCCCGCATCACGCATACTCATCCCCTGTACCCGAAGTAAATAGTCTGCTTTCGGATTGAAGAATTCCGGAGACACCTGGCAGTGTTCACTGATGTGTTCTTGTGCAAGTACCGGGCTACCGGCAGCAACCCGGCCTATCACAGGCAGGCCCTGAAAGCTTTCGTCGTTGCTGGATGAAGGTTCATCAGGAAGGCGAATGCCACGAGAAGCACCCGGTATGATTTCAATGGCCCCTTTACGGGCCAGTGCCTTTAGATGCTCTTCGGCGGCATTTGGAGAACGGAAACCCAGCTCACGTGCCAAATCTGCGCGAGTGGGCGGAAAGCCTGTCATCTCAATGTAGCGACGAATACAGGCAAGAACTTCTGACTGGCGCTGAGTAAGTTTAATCATTGTCTTAATATCTGTTTGTTTATACAGTACATGGAAGTATATACAGTAAAATCTCGATGTAAAGAAAGTGGTTGTCTCGCATTACCTGCCTCTCAAACATCCCCTGGAGTTAGTTTTCTGGTCAGCTCTGATAAGGCAGTGTTGTGAAAGCAGGCGACGTGACCCGATGAAAACCGTTACACTTTCTGCGCTTGATCCAGTTATCCGGAGTACAACCTTTCATGCTTGGCGATGTCGAAAAGCAGGCAATTCAAACTGCCTACCGAACTTACCTCAAAGCGCGCGAGTTAAAACCGCGTCTGGGGCAGCGCCAGATGATTGGCTCAATAGCACGCACTCTTGGAGGCATTGTTCAGGACAATGAGAGTAAACGGCAGGAAGGAAATCACCTTTGTGTAATAGAAGCAGGCACTGGCACAGGTAAAACTATTGCCTATCTGCTTGCGACAATACCTCTGGCGCGTGCCTGGAAAAAACAGGTCATTGTTTCCACCGCGACTGTTGCGTTACAAGAGCAAATCGTTCAGAAGGATCTTCCTGATCTCGTCAAATTTGCGGGCATGACTTTTAGTTATGCTCTGGCTAAAGGGCGTGCTCGCTATATGTGCCCACAAAAGCTTGATCGACTTACCAGCGGTCAGGCCAATGATCCGACTATGGCTCTCTTTGAGCAGGACACTCTTCAGGATAAAGATCAACTCGCCGTTTTTGAGAGCTTGTTAAAGGAGTGGGCTACCGGTGCCTGGGATGGCGATAAAGATGCGTTGATTGATCCTCTTCCGGATAATCTTTGGTCCCGGGTCACTACCGATCACCAGCAGTGTAGCCGACACCGTTGCCAGTTCTATAACCAGTGCCCGTTTTATAAAGCGCGCGAGTCTGTTGAAGAAGCTGACTGTATCGTCGCTAACCATGATCTGGTTCTGGCTGATCTATCGTTGGGCGGAGGTGTTATTCTTCCAGCTCCCGAGAAAGCTATTTATGTCTTCGATGAAGGACATCATTTGCCTGATAAAGCTTTAGGCCACTTCACCTTTTCTATGACTTTGCGTGGTACCGACCGCTGGCTTAAACAGCTGAATAAAAGCATGGCCTCAATGGCGGCTCAGTTACGACTTACCGGGGAGATGGTGAGAGCGGTCGAGCAAATACCTTCGGAAATTCGTCCTCTTGAGCAAAACCTGCTGTACCTCAATGAGCTGATCAGTAATTTGGTTACCTGGGACGACTTTGCGGATAATGCGCGTCCGGTGCATCGATTCGCTGAGGGGCGTGTGCCAGGGGAAGTTCAAACAATTGCCGAACAATTGCGCCAGGGTTTTGTGGCTTTATCAGCACTGCTGGATCGTCTCAACCGTGGTTTGCAGCAAGCGATGGGTGGCGATGACCCTGATTTATCGGCTAAAGAAGCTGAGTCCTGGTTTCCGGTTGTCGGGCAAATGCTGGCCCGCGTCCAGGATGCCAGAGCGCTCTGCGGGACCTATGCTAACAGCGATCCTGAGGGTGCAATACCTTTGGCACGCTGGGCGGAGCGCCTCGATTATCAAGACACGCTGGATACTAATCTTTGCTCCAGTCCTATTCTGGCGGCAGAAAGATTGCGTCAAAATCTTTGGAATCGTTGTTTTGCTGCCGTTGTTTGCTCCGCGACACTCACGGCGCTTAATCGTTTTGACCGGCTGATGATGCGGGCTGGACTGCCCTCTGATGGTTGCTATGAGCGGGTTCAAAGTCCGTTTGACTATCCCGCCGCTGCTGAGTTGTGGGTGCCCAAAATTCAGGCAGAGCCCGGCAATGCGGATGCTCACACTGCAGAAATCACACGCTGGCTTGAGTCTACGCTGGATGCTAATGAAGGCTCTCTGGTTCTCTTCAGTTCCCGTCGCCAAATGGAGGCGGTGAAAGAGGCTATGATTCCGCGCTGGCAGGAACGCGTCACGGCACAGGGTGAAATGAGCAAGCAGGAAGTTTTGCGTATACACAAAGAGCGAATTGATGATGGAGAGGGAAGTGTGCTTTTCGGTTTGGCATCTTTCGCAGAAGGTATAGATTTGCCCGGTAAGTACTTAACTCATGTTATCATTGCGAAAATTCCGTTCGCTGTACCGGATAACCCTGTAGATGCAGGGCTCGCCGAGTGGATTGAGAAGCGGGGAGGGAATCCTTTTATGGAAATCTCGATGCCCGATGCAAGCATTCGATTGGTACAAGCCGCCGGCAGATTATTAAGAACTGAACAGGACACAGGTCGAATCACACTGCTTGATCGCAGGGTGGTCTCTAAACGTTACGGAAAGACATTACTTGATGCCTTACCGCCATTTAGACGCAGAATCGATTAAGTGTGACTCACCCACCAGAGAGGACTCGATGCAAGAACAAGCACCGAAGGATCAGAACAAGCAGGCTTCAAATTCACAAGAAGAGGGAGGTAACAATTCCCGTTCTTCCCGTAGCCGCAATGGTCGTCGACGTAACACCAATGGTAACCGTCGTCGTCCATCCTCTCGCCGCTCTGATCAGCCACGCCAGAAACAGGAACAGGCGGGGAATGAGTCTTCTGATTCTAATGAAGTGAGTGTTGGTAAAGCGGTAGATACTTCGTGGAAGCCTGAAGAATTCAATGTCATGCCTGCTGAAGGTAAGGTGCGATTCCATGACTTGAGCCTTCCGGACGATGTGCTGCATGCAATTGCTGATCTGGGCTTTGAATACTGCAGTCCCATTCAGTCCAAAACCCTGCCTCATAGTCTCTCTGGCCGTGATATTACCGGTAAAGCTCAAACAGGCACTGGTAAAACGGCAGCTTTCCTGGTCAGTATTATTACCGATCTGATGGATTATCCTTTGGATGTCGTATTGCCTAAAGGAACCCCGCGAGCTCTGATTCTGGCGCCTACCCGTGAGTTGGTAATGCAAATTGCCAAGGATGCCGATGCCTTGACCAAATACACGCCACTTAAGGTGTTGAGTATTCTGGGAGGCATGGACTTTGAGAAGCAGCGTGAGCAGCTGGTTAATGAGCGTATTGATATTCTGGTAGCAACGCCGGGTCGTCTTATCGATTTCATCGGACGTGGAAACGTGAATCTTCGTGATGTTGAGATTCTTGTGCTTGACGAAGCTGATCGGATGTTGAGCATGGGCTTTATCCCCGATGTGCGCCGTATCATTCGTCAGACACCACGTACAGGCGATCGTCAAACCTTACTTTTCAGTGCGACCTACTCCGGGGATATTCTCGCCTTGGCTGAGCAATGGACTCATAATCCCGTCCATGTCGCTATCGAAACTGAACATCTGACAACTGACAATGTAGAGCAGATTGCCTACATGGTGGCCGAAGATGAAAAGTTCCGGGTTATCTTCAACCTTATTAAAGAGCGCAAGCTTTCCCGTGTGATGATTTTTGCCAATCGCCGAGATCAGACACGCCGTTTGTTTGAAGGTCTGCGCAAGAAAGGTGTGAAAGTTGCCATGCTGTCAGGCGAAGTGACTCAGCGCAAGCGGGTGAGCACCCTAGAAGCTTTCCGTTCAGGTGAAATTGAAGTCATGGTTGCAACCGATGTTGCTGGTCGAGGCATTCATGTGGATGATGTCAGCCATGTAATCAATTTCAACCTTCCTGAGGACCTGGAGGATTATGTTCATCGCATTGGCCGGACTGGTCGTGCAGGTAAAACTGGAACCTCCATCAGCCTGATTGGTGAAGATGACGCTTTCTTGCTTCATTCTCTGGAAGAACTTATTGGACGTAAACTGCCCTGCGAACATCCACCAGAGGAACTATTAGCTTCAGGACGCAGAGCTTCCTCATCCAACGAGGCTGATCATGAAGTGGCTGAAGTTGCAGAGAATACATCATCTGAAGCTGTTGCTATCGCTGAAGAGACAAGTACGCTGACTGCGGA
>NZ_JBKKHQ010000029.1:0-56849 GCF_046614695.1 Pokkaliibacter sp. CJK22405 | reverse complement strand
AGTGTTTGGTCGCACTCTCATTTTACTCACTTGGACTCAGGCTTTTTCATTGACTGCCATTTATGGGACAGCAGTGCTTTAAGCACCTCTTTTTTTATGCGCCGCTATTAGAGCATCTCGCGCAGCCGCGCTTTCATCAGATCAATCGCCACACGGTTACGGGCTCCACCGGGAACGATCAGATGAGCGTGATCTTTTGAGGGGTTAATGTACTTCATGAACATCGGGCGAACCGTCGCCTGATATTGTTCAAGAACAGAATCCAGAGTGCGGCCGCGTTCGTTAACATCGCGCTGCAGTCGGCGTAAAAGACAGATATCGAGTGGAGTATCCATATAGATGCGGGTATGCATTAGTTGACGCAGACGCGGGTCAGTAAAGATCAGGATGCCTTCGAGCAAAATGATCTTGCAGGCAGGCATGCGCTGGGTCTCATTGGCACGGGTGTGATTTTTATAGTCATACACCGGCACATCAACAGGCTCGCCAGCAAGCAAGGCTTCAAGATGAGCGAGTAGCAAATCCCGATCAAAAGCATCGGGGTGGTCATAATTGGTTTTGACGCGTTCTTCCATAACCAGATGGCTCTGGTTCTTGTAGTAGCTGTCTTCTCGCAGAATGCTGATCCGGTCAGCGCCAAACTCATGCACCAGGGCATCCGCAAAAGAGGTCTTGCCTGAGCCGGATGCGCCCGCTATTCCGATTAAAACATTGGTGGTTTCAGGCATGAGTTATCGCCGTATGTCCTGCTGGTAATGAAGATAAAAGTCAGCGCTGAACGTCAGCGCGGAGCCAGTATAACGAGGGGCTCCGCGAATGACGATACGTTGATTGAACGAGTGTTCAGTTAAGAGTGCCAGTGGTCTTTGCCTTAGGAACCGGCACCCAGTAGCCAAGAATAACCAGCAGCAGGCCAACACCTGTGAAGGAAATGATTCGGGCAAGTGTTCCTGTGCCTTCAAGGTCAACGACACCAAGCTTGATCAAAACGACCAGAATAAGCGCGGCGCCACCATACCAGAGAGTGCGGGAATGAAGCTTGCGGTTGGCCAGAATACAGAGGGCCATACCGGTAATACACCAGAGAATGGACAGCCAGGCCTGGGCACTGCCGCTATCCGCAATACCTTCAAAGGTATACGGCATTGCCTGCCAGTGATGCAGGGTTCGAAGTCCTTCCGCAGATAGCTGGGCCAGCAGCCACAACCCCCAGGGGAAAATCCATTGCATTGCCGTCAGGCCATGACTTAAACAGGCGCGATAGCGATATCCCAACACAACAAGCGCCAGTGTCACCAGCGTGAACGGGTTAAGTACCGGCAGATAGATCAGGCCGGTGAAGTTGCCGGGATAGATCAGGAAACTCAGGCAAAGTCCGGCAATAACCAGTTGTAAGGCACGAAGAAAACCTGTGCCCAGCTCTCCCAGTGATTGCAGCGGCCAGCGGGGGCATTCACAGAGCAGGGCCGTTAACACTAGCCATGGCAGTACGCCGAGAATCAGACGCCAGTTGGTGGCAGGCATAATCGCATCGAAAAGATCACGACTGTCATCCAGTGGGGCGTTGAGCAGTGCAGCCAAACTGAGAGTCAGAGCGAGGCTGCTCAGCAGTAGCAGCATAACAACCGGATAGCCTGCAATACGGCTGGCTGATACCTGATGGTCGTGAGCATCTTCATGAACATTGGCTGTCCGTGGCTGGTTCATCCAGCAGATCATTAGTGCGACAGGCCACCATAACCAAGCGGTGATTTCCTCACCGCTAAATAGTAGGGGGCCCTGATTGGCAATGTGCGTAAGTAGGGCTATAAGACTAAAACCGGTCCAGACTGGCAAGCTGTACTGATAAATGGGCAGCGGAAACCAGCGTGAAATACTCCACACCAATGCTGCACTGAAGGCAAAAAACAGCAGGCATTGACTGGCGAGAGTGCTGGAGTCCGTCAGCTCAACCAGCACGCTCAAGCCCCAGTGGCACCACCATAGTAGTGTCCATACAGCCATGAGTGGACGTGACACTGACTCAAGCGTTGCTCCAACCCAGCGAACGTTTTGCCAGTTAGGTAGCCAGTACAGGGACAACATACCCGCGATGACAAGACAGCCGTGGCCCATCATAGAGACTGCAGAAAGCCCGGAGACAGAGCTTTGCAGCACATCGGCGAAGAATGCACCGGCAACCAGCTGAATAATGATGCCCCATGCCGCGACTAAACGGCGTCCGGCGCGCTGGGCAATCCAGAGGCAACCGGCGCCTTCAAGAGCATACACCGCTACCGTCCAGGCGTGAGTAAAGAGGTAGCTGACTGCCAGACTTCCGAGCATCATCGCCAGAGCAAGATAGACCTGACTCAGGAGGTGAAGCTGCAAGCGCTGATTGGCGATGCCGAAAAGCCCGGCGTATATCAGTGCCATCGCGCCGGAGAAGGCTGCCATCCACTCAGGATCGATGCCTGCACTCAGTAAGGTAGGGTAGAAAATACCCAAGGTCGCAACGGGAGTACCCAGGAGCAGGCAGGAGTCCAGGTAGTAACGGCAATTGGCTGGTCGCTTCCAGCCCCAGAGCAGACTCAATCCAACAAAGTGGATAAAGAACAGGCTGTTAAAGCCCAGTATCAGCGATTCATTAACCTCGGGATGATCAGGAGCAATAAGAGTTGCGAGCACCGAGTAGCTGAAAAAGAAGCTCAGCAGATTGACCAGACGCCAGGTCATTCGGGTCGCCAGAGCCATGACTCCGGCATTGAGCAGTGTATAGAGTAGCAACAGTGCCAGTAATGAACCTTGCTCATTACCCGTCAGCATCGGCGCGAGATAGCCACCCAGAATACCCAGCGCTGCCAGAGGTTGTGATTGTTGGCGCATCGCCAGTGCTACGCTGAGCAGCATCAGGGCGAGCAATAACATCATGGTCAGTAGCGCTGGTATCAGGTCGTAGAATCGGTAGGCGGCAAAGGTGGTGATAAAGATAATGCCAATACCACCGCCCTGAAGAAGCTGGCCATAAATGGCAGAACGGCCACGCAGCAGCCAGCCGATGCCTGCCATCACGCCACCACCTGTTGCAATAAGCGCAAGGCGAGCCCAAAGCGGTACCAGATCTTGTTCCGCTACATAAGCAATCAGGTAGCTCACACCGAAAAACAGCACGACCAGACCTAAAAGCACCGGCCAGTTATCAAGGTCAACAAAGCCTAAAATGCGCTTCAGTAACGAAGGTGAGCTTGGCTCTTGGTCATCGGATGACGCTGTGGAGTTCTTTGCAGCGTGCGAGGAGGGCGCTTTTGTATTGCCTGACTGGCTCAGACTTACCGTACCCCAGGCATCGCGGAAAGTTGTTGGACTCTCCTGAGGCGAATTTGCCAGTGTTGCCCCGGTGGCGTTGGTTTCCTGCTCAGACAGAGAGGTGACAGTTGTCGTTTCCGAGGCCGCCACTGACTCTGGCTGAACGGTTGTTGAGGTTGTCGCTGGGGCTTCGGGCGTTGAGCTTTGGGAAGATGTCTCTGCAGCTCGGTTGTCCAGGAGGGGCTTTTGCAGAAGGCGATTAAGATCATGACGTTGTTGGGCCAGCTCTCCCTTGAGCTGAAACACTTCGCGTTGCAAACGACTAATTCGGGAAAGGGCAAGCGGGATGCCGATTACCACCAGCGCGCCTGAAATCAGAATTCCAATAACCAGAAAGAAGAGTGCCGCAGTCATGCCATGTCCTTATGAGGCGAACTCCGCCTAGTGTAACCAAGAGCCGCAAGGGTGGCGAGAATCCTGCAGTAGCCTTCGAAAAATAACAACAGAAGGCAGGGTTGTCCTGCCTTCAGAACGCCTGAAGTATCAGGAGTTAAGGAATGGCTTTGACCACACCACCATCCACACGCATTGCTGCGCCAGTGGTGGCGGATGCCTGTTCCGATGCAAGGTAGACCGACAGATTCGCCACTTCTTCGACACTGGCGAAGCGTTCAATCAGTGACGTTGGACGATGCTCCTTAACAAAGTTGGCGCCGGCTTCTTCCACGGAAGTACCCTGATCCTTGGCCATTTTCTCAAGAAAACTGGTGACGCCTTCGGATTGAGTTGGCCCCGGCAGAACCGCGTTCACGGTAACACCAGTACCGCTTAGGGTTTCAGCAAGCCCGCGGGAAACTGCAAGCAGGGCAGTTTTCGTTACGCCGTAATGCACCATTTCTACCGGGATATGTAGCGCAGACTCGCTGCTCAGAAACTGGATGCGGCCCCAGCCTTGCTCTTTCATGATGGGAGCATAGTAGCGTGAGAGGCGAATAGCGCTCATGACGTTAACATCAAAAAAACGCTGCCAGTCGTTGTCATCAATGTCGAAGAAAGGCTTCGGCTCAAAAATACCCATATTGTTGATGAGAATATCGGCATGGGGCGCACCGTGAATCAGGGCTTTACAGCCTTCGGCGGTAGAAAGATCAGCGACTACGCCTGAAACCCGGCCATAACCCAGATCCTTCAGTTTGGCGACGGCTTCATCTACCCGAGCCTGACTGCGACCATTAACAATCACCTCAGCGCCTGTCGCCGCAAGCCCTTGGGCAATGGCAAAACCAATTCCGCCTGTCGATCCGGTGACCAGAGCGGTTTTCTCATAGAGTTCAATCTTCATCACTTATCTCCTTGGTGTGCCAGTGATTCCTTTGCAAAGACAATTGCGCCTGAAAACGTTCGATGCGCATCTCGTCAGTCTGTTGTAATTGCGTGGTGGTCAGCCAAGTCTCAAGGGAAGCTTTGTTGCAAAGCACAAAAATAGATTGTTGCGTGGTGTTCATGACGAAGACAGAAGCAGCCTAGCGAGAATAGAAACACTCTGCTGACTGGCACTGAGAAGTGAATTCGGTAAGATAGCCCTGTTGGCATATACAGTATTTTGAGGTTCCTGCTTGTCCCGGCTCCCCCTGAATTGGATCAATCGTCGTTATTTGCGTGCCACGTCGCTGGAGGTGACCGAGGAAGGTCTGCAGGCAGGTGAGCGGCTGTTGCCGATCCCCGAATTCAGCGCGCCAATGCAGCTCAAGCGCGGCTGGTTGTTTGATACCCTCAACTGGGGCGACTACCGCCTGCGTTTATTTCGTCAACGAGATACCAAGGATTGGGGGCTTTGGCTCAAGGAAGCGCAAAGTGTCCATGTTCGCTCGCAGCTGCGTGAGCCTTATGACGCACTGGTCGTGGCCACAGACCAGTTTGAGTCGCAGATGGCCGGTCGTCAGCGGTATTGGCGTGCCAGTCAGATGGAAACCTTTCTTGAAAAGCAGCAGCATCTCACCCCCTGGCTTGCTTATCTTCCACGATTAAGTGAGCACGGCTATACCATTACGGAATCCATGGTCGCGCTGACCCGAGTGCTCGCCGCGCCTGAAGACTGCCGTCACACCTTCAATCAGGCGCTGGTGAAGCAACAGCGCCAACAGTTTAAGGGATTGTTTGATCAGCTCGGGCTGGTCGATGAGCAGCAATTTGCCTGTCTGTGTGATGAAGACAATGTGCTGGTGCTTGCCAGTGCCGGTACCGGGAAAACCACCACACTCTGCGCCAAGGCTGCATGGGTTGTTGCTGCCGGACTTGCGGACCCGGCGGAAATTCTGATTCTGGCTTTTGGCAAAGCAGCGGCTGAAGAGGTGAGAGAGCGGCTGGCCAGCATGCCGGTACCGGGGTTGAACAAGGTTCAGGTGCATACCTTTCATGGATTTGGCCGAAGCCTGATGGCCGATCTGCCGGGGCAAAGCCGCGAGCTGGCAACACTGGCTTCCGAAGATGAAGCCCTGGCTCGCTTTGTCGAGGACTGGCTTAAAGAGGCCAAAGACGACAGCCGCTTACAGAAAAAATTATGGCAATGGTGCCAGCAGTTTGCGCCGGCGAGCCAGCAGCGTATTGCCGCACTGGAAGTGAAGCAGGTCAGTACACCTGAGCATGCAGTATTGCTGAATCAGCTGGCCGCACTGGGTATTGAGGCTCACCATCAGCCTGACTGGGCGACAACGGTAAGCAGCAGAAAGCGCAAAGGCTATTCGCCCTTGCTCTACCTTCCAGGCTTGTCGCTGTTTGTTGCAGACCTGAGCGCGACTTCTCTGGATGAGGAGGCAGTTCAGGCACTTCACGCGGAGGATGAGACCGACGTTTGCTGCATTGATCCTGATTCAACCACTGAGATTAGCGCGCAGCTACTAGAGGCGCTGAAAGCCCGGGCTAAAGCGCTCAAACAGCCCTGGAAAAGCCTCACGGACCCTCAGGATCTGGATACCTTGCTTTTGAAAGCTGAGCAGGCCGGTTACTTTCGTCCACTTCGTCGGTTACTGATAACAGCGCTTAACCGACAGCGTGATGAGCGCCTGGATCTTAAAGCATTGGCCCGGGAAACGGACGATGCTCGGCTGGCTGCCTTTATTCCCTTGCTGGAAGCCTTATTCAAGGCCTATCAACAGCATCTGAAAAGTCAGGATGAAATCGACTTCAATGACATGATTCAGGTAGCGACCCGGCAAATGGCGCGAGAGCGTTTCCATAAGGATACGCACTTCAAATATCGCTATCGCTACGTGCTGGTGGATGAATTTCAGGATATTTCACGTCCTCGCGCCGAGCTGTTGCGGGCCATGAAGCAGGCCATGCCGGAGATGTCACTCTTTGCGGTGGGGGATGACTGGCAGTCGATCTATCGCTTTAACGGTGGCGATGTGCACCTGACCTATGAATTTGCCGAGTTTTTTGGGCCGACGGTGCAATGTCAGCTGGGTCAGACCTTCCGTTTTAGTGATGCTATTGGCGAGGTCGCGGAAGCGTTTATTCGCCAGAATCCGGCGCAAATTCCCAAAAGCCTGAGCTACCAGGGAGAGAGCCTCAAGGCGCAGGTTTATATTGTTGAGGGCGAAAAGTCCGAGGTGATAGAGCGAGTACTGGCGCAGCTGGAGTCAGCTTGTCATGTGCTAATGCTGGCGCGACAACGCCGTAGCATGCCTGTGATGGAGCAGTGGCAGGAGCGCTATCCTCAACTCAAACTAGAGTTCATGACCCTGCATAAGTCTAAGGGCAGTCAGGCTGATGTTGTCATTTTGCTGGATGTCACCAACACCGAGCTGGGGATTCCCAGTCGCCAGCGTGATGATGCATTGATGGATGCGTTCTTACCGGATAAAGAAGACTTTGATGACGCTGAGGAGCGGCGTTTATTTTATGTCGGCCTGACTCGGGCACGTTCGCAGGTTGTCATCCAAACAGAGGCTGGGCAGCACTCTCCTTTTATCAAAGAGTTGAAAAAGATTGTCCCGCGGCGTCGGATAGGTAAGTGGCTATAAGGCCATACGTCTGATAAAGCGGCTATCCTTGTCAACGCTGGCAGGGCATGGATACAACTCTCGGCCCTGTTCTCGCTTCTCTTTTCGGCAGTGTCCTGGCTCTCTGGAAACAGCGAGGGGATTTGGAAACATCCGAGTGATTTGCTGTGTTAACTTGACACAAAATGCCCGTCTCTGGCGCTGTACAGGCCAAATCATTCTGCGATACTGCAGCCATATTACTGACCCCAAACCGGGGTTCCTGCCTGATCAGCGGTCATCATCTTACCGCGCCCGATAAACCCTCGTTTCCAGCCAGTAAGGGACTTTCCCTTACCAGAGCCGGTCGCTGTGTCATCGGTTAATTGAGTGCCTGCCATGGGTCAACGCATTATTGAATTTGATTACCTTCGCGGTCTGGCAATTGTCTACATCGTGCTGGGTCATTCGATTGCCAATTCCGGTAATGGCTTTCCTGAATTGCTGGAAAACCTGATTCGCGGCGGGACGGGTGTCTTTGTCTTTGTGTCGGGCTTTTTCTTTCACCGAGTCTTTTATCCGCGTTTTCAGTACCAGAACTTCATGAGCAAAAAGTTCGTGAATGTCGCTATTCCGTTCTTCGTCGTGTCATTAATTGGACTTGTGATTCAGTCCGTTGACCTGGCGTGGCTGCATGACAAAACAGCATCAGAAATTATGCAGGCCAACTGGGCAACGGTGCAGAACGGCTTTGTGCTGTTTCCGCACTGGTACATTCCTTTCATCATGCTGACCTTTGCGCTTTCTCCGCTGCACATGGCTTACATCCGCCTGAGTGCAGGTTGGCAGCTCGGGCTTTTCCTGCTGAGTTGTGCCATTTCCATCGTGCTTCAGCGCCCTGAAGAAAATATTAACGTGCTGCATTCCGTCATTTATTTCAGCCCGTTTTATCTGTTGGGGATCCTGTATTCCGCGCAACAACAAAGCTTCGAGCAGCATGCTGGCACCATTCGTCTGTTGTGCTGGCTGGCGGTCATTATTGGCGCGCTGATGCAAACCTACGTTGATCATCATCTGGGCAATTACCACAAAGATTTCTTTGTCTGGAAAGGCCTGGATTGGCAGTTCGTACAGAAAATTGGCATTAGTCTGCTTCTGCTGGATTTCTGTCGCTGGATGATTGGCAAGCCCGGAGCAGGGCACCTGCAGCACCTGGCCAACATCAGCTTTCCGATCTTCTTTTTGCATCCGATTATCGCGGTCATTACCGGCAGCGCGATCTGGTACTGCAGCACGTATCTGGGGTTAACGATTCCCAGAACCATGGGCTGGGGGCTGTTCTTTACTCTGGCGTTCTATCTGCTTTTTATGTACGGCACCGTACTTATGGTGCATGGCGTGAAAGCCATGCTGGGTGAGCGAAGCCGTTGGGTTATGGGGTGGTGATCAGCCAGGCTGATCCGGAGTAAACCAAGATGGAAAATCCTGTTGTATCTGCATCATCTGAAGCGGCTGTTGTCCCGGTCGTGGCAAATGACACTGCGGCTGTAAAAACGACCAAAGCACCCAAAGAGCGGCTGGTGGAGTTCGATCTGCTGCGTGGGCTGGCGATTATTTATATTGTGCTTGGGCACTCGGTGTATGGCTCAGGTAAAGGTTTTCCCTTGTTGCTGGAGAACATTCTGCGCGGTGGCACAGGCGTCTTTGTTTTCGTCTCCGGCTTCTTCTTTCATCGGGTGTTTTATTCGCGCTTTGAATATAAAAGCTTCATGGTCAAGAAGTGGCAAAACGTCGCCGTGCCTTTTCTGGTGATCTCATTGGTGGCTGCACTTCTCCAGATTGCTGAGCACCGCTGGTTACTTGATGAAAGCTGGGCTCAGGCGCTCAGTAATGAGTGGAGCATTATTCAGGAGGGCTATGTGCTATTCCCGCACTGGTACATCCCCTTCATCATGCTGACTTTTCTGTGCTCGCCACTGCATTGCCGTTATATCAGGTTACCAGTGAACTGGCAGCTGATCATTTTGGGGCTTTTTACCGTGGCTGCGCTTTGGGGCCATCGTGGTGCCCACAACGGGCCAGTCCAGTCCCTGGTCTATTTCACCCCTTACTATTTGGTGGGAATACTTTTCTCTCAGCATCATGCCTGGTTTGAAGCCCATCGCCGTGGGTTGATTTGGGCAAGTGCGATTGCAGCTGTTGCATCGCTGGTGATTTGTACCTATGTACTGCCTCATGTGGGCAACTATCAAAAGCCGTTCTTTGTCTATAAAGGCGTCGATTGGCAATTCATTCAGAAAATGGCGATCTGTCTATTACTGGTATTTGCCTGTAAGGCCTGGGTGGGTAAACCCGGAACGAAGCATGTGATGTATCTTGCTGCCATCAGTTTCCCCATCTTCTTTATTCATCCGTTCCTGGCAATGGGCTTTAGTGACATTCAGCTGATGTTCCATCGTCATGCGCACTTTGATATACCGGCCAGTGAGCCCGTTTGGGCGCTAGGAACATCGCTTTTTCTGGTGTTCTATCTCACTTACGGCACGGTAGCGGTCGTTGAGCTCTTGAAGTGGCTGCTGAAAGATAAAAGCCGTTGGTTTATCGGAGGTTAGTTCACCTCACGTAAGTATTTTGAAAAGCGAAAAAGGAGGCCGATGCCTCCTTTTTTATTGTCTTTTTTGAGATTTAGCCGGTGATGAGAAGGGGAATGACTCTTCTCCGGCAACCTCAAGGCTTAATCCTGGTTCAGGCCGCTCGCATGGAGCGAATGACATGGGCGATGACACCGAAAAGCTCGATATCCATGGATTCCGTTACCTGGATAGGAAGGCTGCGAGAGTTTAGAGGTAGTAGACGCAGGGCTGTCTGGCAGGCAAGCTTGCGGACCATAAATTCGCCATCCAGCTTCACGACGACCATATCACCGTGCTGAGGATTCAGCGCGCGATCCACCACCATGATGTCGCCCGAACTAATGCCAGAGCCTTGAAAGGCTTCGCCGCTGGCACGTAGGAAGAAAGTTGCAGTGGGGTGGCGAACGCACAATTCATTCAGATCCAGTGGCTGGTCCTGGGAGCTGCCGTCACCTTTGGGCAGTTGTTCTCTGGTTTCACCGTAATGGAGTGCCAGACCCATGTTACGGAAAAAACCACTGCGGCCTACCAGCGTGATGTCCTGAGGTTGTTGAGCGTTCATAAGATCCTCGCACTACCGGGCTGACCGGCAATCATGTGTTCACATCAGAAAACTCTGGCTGATCAAGCGCCTCTTGAACCTGCACTGGCGCGCCAGATTTATACTGTTTATTTGTACAGTATATTTTGCTGTATGGGAAGCAGATTTATTTCACAAAGAAATAATTAAGGCCCGGCGAGCACGGCCCTTATCAGGGTATTTCAGAGAAATAATTGGTAGATCAATGGCTTGGGCAACATGCAGCGCGCTATCTAGCGGGCGTCATAACCCATCTGAATTCTGCCAAGCGTGCTGAGTTCTGAGGTCGTTGCCCGGTCCTTAAACTCAACCTCATAGTCTTCCGGGGCAAAGTCGGGACAGGATTTTCCCTGTTCAAAGGCCTGACGCTGGCGAAGCTGAAAAGCACGGTTCTTGTCACAGTCCGGCGCTGCGCCGATATACATCACGTTGCTGTACTGCTTGCCGCCATGCACATCTTCTACGCCATGAATCAGGTCCGGATGCCACCATACGGTATCGCCAGGCTGCACCTCTGGAATCGGCAGGAAGGCACGTAACAGCAGATCATGAAACTCCGGTTTGATGGAAAGAGCGCGGCCAGCTTTGGCACCACAAAGATCATCCTCGGCAATATCGTCCTGTAGAGCACGAAGCAACACCCATGGCATGGCATTGGCGATCGGGACAAGGTTTAGCGTGCCGTCGCCGGGACCCTGCCGTGTCAGTGCTGTCCAGCCTTGATAGGTACGAAACATCTGGCAAACGGCCGGAGAAGGTATCTCTTTTGCCTCGGTACGGTAGTGCGCATCAAAGGGGCGATAATCACTGATATCCCCGCGCAGAATATGGCGATAGATCTGACGATAGCTTGGCTCAATCCAGCGTTCTATCGTACCGCCATCAATATGCGGTGAAAGTCCCAGTGTACGGTCACCCGGCTCACGCTGACGGATGCGGTCGGCATAGGTACATTCACGATCCGGATCAAAGATGGGCTTGCTCTCGGCTCCCTCACTACTTTCAAAATTCCAAAGTCGGTTCAGCCAGCGGCGGACGCCAGCCAGCTCCTGTGACTGACGCGCCTCAATCTGCGGTTTTGACCAATACACACTGTAAATCTGTGGTTTGCCATTGGCCAGCTCACTGAAGTATTGGTCAAGCCCCGCGCGGCTTTGACGCTTGCCGAGATAGTCATTCTCGTGCAGATACTCATCAATCTCCCGGTTCCAGCGAGCCACGCGCTCCGGATGAAAGACGTCGCGAACAATGACACAGCCGCGCTGACGAATCAGGGTTTTAAAGTCATCCGTCGCTCCTTCCAGCTGATCCGCCCGTATCTGGGGGATGGGCGATTCACCGCGAGCCTGAATCTCCAGAATCTCGCCCACTTCCTGTTCCAGCGCATGCGTTAGTTTGGCAAAGCGTTGCTTGAGATCCGGAATGTCGCTCCGGAGTTGACGCTTGGTTTCAACAATGCGGTCCAGATAGTTCTCATGCAGGCTCATAGGGAAACACCTCCAATGTGGCGGGTTGTAGCACATGCTGACCTGAAGACAGGGCAGGGAATCGGTTGGGATTCATCTGTGTCAGTAGCTGGCGGGCCATGGTTTGAGCTGCCGCCTGAAGGTTTTCACGACAGCGAAGAAGCGGCAGATTGAGATAGTCGGTCATTGAGGTGACTTGTTTGACGGCAACGTCGATATCAGAGCCAATGCGGTAGCCCTGTCGTTGCAGGGTGGAAATCACCGGCAAAGCCGCATTTTCCTGTGGGACTACGTAGGCATCGGTCTGCCCAATCTGGCTGAGCACCAACTTCTCCAGTGCTTCTGGTGCGGCGTTAAGGTCAAGCTCATGCACTATGTGGCTAGGCAGATTCGCCTCTGTGATGGCTCTTTGATAACCCGTAATGATGTGCTCGCGATAACTCTGATGACAGGGTGCAGGGATCAGGCAAATCTGCTCACGTCCTTTCTGAATCAACGCGCGGGTTGCCTGATAAGCGAAGGATTCATTATCAAAGTCGACGTAGGCATGGCGAGAGTTCATGAGCGTTCTGCCATGAGTGACAAACGGGATGTCTTGCTCTGTCAGGTAAGCCACCCGCGGATCCTCAGGCAGCGTGTGGGTAAGAATCAGCCCGTCAGCAGCGCGTTGCTCGACGACAAAGCGCACAGTATCCAAAGGGCTTTCCTGAGCCTGCTCCGGAATAATAATGACGTGGTAGCCACTTTCTTTAAGCGCATCAGTCATCCCCAGCAGCATCAAACGGGCAAAAGCGTGGCTTTGATCCTCACGGTTAAGAATAAAAGCGACGACCTGAGTTCTGCCGGTTTTAAGCCGAACGGCAGTTCGATCCTGCTGGTAGCCCAGACGCTCGGCGGCCTCCTTGATGGCTTCGCGCGTAGTGCTTTTCAATGCATCGCTACCCGATAAAGCGCGGGAAACTGTGGCGATGGAATAGCCCGTATCAGCAGCGATGGTTTTGATCGTTGCCGGGCGTGAAGGAGTGCTCATTCGAGGGAGTTCTCTTTGAAAACGTTTTCATTGTTATGTTCTGGTCAATTTAGTATGGGTTTTGGGTGGCTGCAAGGCGCCCAGGTCTAGACTTTGGTGGAGGCTTTCGTGGGCTGAGGCTTTATAAGGCCCTTAAAACACTGGCTTTAAAGCCAGTAAGCGCCGGCCTGTTCGCGGTCAGATTGAGAGAAAATCAGAGAGATATTGCTTGCGCCGCTTCTGCCCCCTATAGATCTTTGCAGCAGCCAACAGCTAGACATTAGCCACCGAACTGCCTATTCAAACCATTGATGACACGTCAGCAGGGAGAAAACGATGCGATTCGGAGTACTTGGAAATGCCAAAATAGCGCGGGAAAAAGTGGCTCCGGCGATGATCAAGGCCGGGCATACAATCACTGCTGTGGCGTCCCGTTCGCAAGAGTCTGCCCGTACTTTCGCTGATGCCTTTGATGTTACTCATACCTTTGCTGATTATGATGAGCTGCTGGCCTGTGATGAGGTCGATGCGGTTTACATCCCCCTGCCCAATCACTTGCATGTGCCCTATGCCCTTAAGGCGCTCGAGGCTGGCAAGCATGTTCTCTGTGAAAAACCCATTGCCCGTGATGCTGAAGAGTTAGAGCCGCTTTATGCAGCGGCGATGAAGCACGACAAGGTCGTCATGGAAGCCTTTATGGTGTGCCAGCATCAGCAGTGGCAGGCAATTCACGAAACTATTTTGCCGGCGATAGGTCCGGTACGCGCGATTCAGGGCGCTTTTAGCTACTACAATCGCAGCCCGGATAATGTGCGCAACGTCGCTGAATGGGGCGGTGGCGGTCTTTTGGATATTGGCTGCTACACCGTTCTGGCCGGTATTTGGACTTTTGGCATCGCGCCTCTGAATGTTCAGAGCATGGTCGATATTGACCCGGACTTTGACACTGATCGTCTGGCAGCGGCGCTGTTGGATTTTGGGGAAGGGCGGGTGCTCAGCATGACCGTATCGACACAGTTGGCGGACTATCAGCGACTGACCTTGCTGGGTGAGCGTGGTTGGGCCGAGCTGGATATTCCCTTCAACCCTGATCCCGCCGGAGCGGTGATTACTCTGGCTGAAGCGGGTGGGCGGGGCCGAGGAGAGCCTTTTACCCTGGCGCCTCAGGATCAATACGTTGCCATGATCGACTTTTTCGCCAGCAAGGTCGCCAGTGAAGAGCGCTGGCATAATCTGGATACATCCCGCATGGTAATAGAAACGCTGGATCGTATTCGTCGCTCGGCGCGCCTGCTCTGAGTGCTGTTCGATTCAGGCCCATTCTGATTTACCCCTGTTCAAGGAGAACTTCTGCTGATGCGTGTTGTTATTGCTCCGGATTCGTTCAAGGAATGCCTGACTGCCATGGAAGCGGCGACGGCGATTGCCGAAGGTATTCGTGAAATCTTCCCTGAAGCTGAATGCCGCTGCCTGCCTATGGCTGATGGCGGCGAGGGGACGACAGAAACCCTGGTGAGCACGCGTCAGGGCGAGCGTATCTATGAAATGGTAAAAGGGCCGATGGGCGAGCCAGTGAAGGCCATGTTTGGCTTGATTGATCATGGCCAGACGGCGGTGATCGAAATGGCCGAGGCCAGTGGTTTGCATCTGGTCCCAGCCAATCTGCGCGACCCGCAAATCAGCTCGACCTACGGTACCGGGCAGCTCATCAAGGCCGCACTTGAGCGCGGGGCGCGTCATATCATTATGGGTTTGGGTGGAAGCGCAACCAACGATGGTGGTTCAGGTATGTTGCTGGCACTTGGTGCCACAATGAAAGATGCCAAAGGCAATGATCTTTCAGCAGGTGGTTTGGCGTTGTCTTCCCTGGCAGAGCTGGATTTATCCGGTCTGGATATCCGGCTCAACGACACCACCATTGAGGTCGCCTGTGATGTGAATAATCCGCTTTGCGGTGAGCAGGGCGCCTCCGCCATCTTTGGACCACAGAAGGGCGCAACCCCTGAGATGGTGCAAACGCTGGATAAGGCCTTACAGAACTTCGGCAAAATGCTGGCTGAACAGACTGGCAGAGATGCGCTAATGACACCTGGTGTTGGTGCTGCGGGTGGGCTTGGAGCGGCACTCTTTGCCGCGTTGGGAGCGTCACTCACGCCAGGCGTTGATCTGGTGATGAAAACAATTAATCTGCGCGATGCGATGGTGGATGCCGATCTGGTCGTGACCGGTGAAGGCCGTGTGGATAGTCAGACCATTTTTGGCAAGACTCCCTATGGCGTGGCTCAGGCGGCCAAGGAGCGCAACTTACCCGTTGTGGCGGTTGCCGGCAGTGTTGGTCAGGGGTTCGAGAGTGTGTATGAGCACGGTATTGATATCGTGCTGCCCATTGGCCGAGGTCCGCAAACGCTCAATGAAGCGCTGGTGGAGGCCAAGGCCAATCTGACCCGAACGGGTCGCAGCATTGCCAGTTTCTGGCAGCTAAGTCGTCAGTAACTGACGGCGCATTTCTTACTTAGCGGTGCAGTAGGTAGCGCTTTGTCACGGTGATTGCGGGCTGACGCTGGAGCAGCCCCTGCTCAAGCTCTTCCAGTCTGTCAAAACCACGCAAACGCTGTTGCTGACCGGATGAATCCTTGAGAAGTAAAGAGTCGAGCCGTCCCCACTTTCGCTGTTCAGTGATCTTCACCAATCCTTCAATCTGCAGACTCTTGCGAACCTCACCCTGGCGACAAATTTCCAGATGATCCTCTGTCAGGTTCAGGGAAAGCTCGCGGGCATCTTTCTGCCAGTAACGACGGTGCTGAAATTTATGCCATGCCAGCCAGAAGGTCATGGCGGCAAAGATCCACATCTGCGTTTGGGCTTTTAGTGCCAGATAGACGGCGCCAAACCCTAATAAGCCCAGTACAAAAGTGAAAATCAGGATGTTGCGCAACTGATGGCGGATAAAGCCTTCGCTGATGGTGTAGCTGGCGACCGTCGGACCAGGAGTTAAGGATGGCTCTGCATCAGAGACTTTATCGAAGTGTTCGTGAGACATGGTAACTAAAGCACTGGGAAAAGACGCTTAAGGGTAGCCTGAAACCGCATCCGTACCAAGTCAGTCTTGAGATACCGTTCAGCGGAGTCTTTAATCCGTCAGTTTAAGTGAGCTTTCAGCCGAAAAGCTTATGTTCATCCAGCGAACAGCATTGGCCGACCTGCTCCTTGTGGTGCTGCCAGAAGTCCTCCCCGCGAGCACGGCCTGCGGCAAATAGATCTTCAAAAAGCTGGGTGTTAGCCATGATGCGGCTTCCCTCAGGCAGCTCATCGAACGCATTCCCCGGGCCAATCAGATGAAAACGAACTCCGGCAAGGCGGCGTTCCAGTTTGCCGACGTTGAGCCAGGAGTCTTTCGCTCTGGAGCGAGCCTCAATCAACATGCGCATTTCTGCAAGAAACGCGCTATTAAAGCTGATGTCCATGACGCGTCGCTGAATTTCATCAGCGCTGCGCGGGCTCTCTCCCAGAGGCAAGGTGGAAAGCAGTATCAGCAGGATGTCTTTGGCGTGGGCTTCATAGATCAGAGGCGCAATTGCCGGGTTAGCAGCGAAGCCGCCATCCCAATAGGGCTCTCCATCAATTTCCACGGCCTGATTCAGGGTGGGCAGACAAGCGGAAGCCATTAGTGCATCAGCGGTCAGCTCCTGTTGGCGAAAGAGTCTCAGCTTGCCCGAGTTGGCCTGAGTCGTGGCCACAAAGAGCTGAATATCCCGAAACTGCTGAATGCCTGAGAAGTCGACAAGGGATTCGACAATGTCACGAAGGGGGTTAAGGGCAAAAGGGTTGAACTGATAAGGTGATAAAAAGCGCGTCACGCCCCGGATCATGGATAGGGTTGAGCCTGGCAAGAGATAGCTTTCCCAGCCACCTTCACCCGCATTGAAAGGAGAGGCCCTGGCGACGTCATTCCAGAACTGCGTGAGCAATTCCCGTGCACCTTTGCTGCCATTGGTTCGCCAGCCTTCAGCAAGCATCACCGCATTCATGGCTCCGGCGCTGGTGCCGCTCAGGGCGTGTAGTGGCGTTTCTTTCTCCAGCAGATAATCAAGAACCCCCCAGGTAAAAGCGCCGTGAGCGCCACCACCTTGTAAACCCAGACTCAGTGGCGGAATCGAACTCATCAGAACCTCCTGTAGGGATTAGTTATCCTTCGGCACCTCTGAGCTATTGCGGTAGTCCTTATGGAAAAACAAGCGCGTATGGCCGGGAGGGAAATTTTCTACAGTTCCTACACAAACAAAGCCAAAGCGTGGATAAAAATCCTGTCCCTGAAAGCTGACAGTATCCACCTGAGCCCCATAGCATCCGCGTTCGATGGCAATACGTTCAGCTTCTGCCATCAAAAGGCTGCCTAAACCCTGGCCGCGTAATGACTCATCGACCCAAAGCGCCTCAATAAGCAGGTGACCATAAATGGTTCGGCCGGATAGTCCTGCCTGTAAGCGGTCTTTTCCATCGGTGATGCTGAGAAACAGGGGCCAGGCATCGTTATAGCCCATGGTGTTGGCATTGAAGTGACGAAGCGATTGCAACAGCGCTTTTTGCCTCGCGCTGGAAGGGTTGTCGGTGATTTCTATGGTCGGCAGCGGTTGAGACTGAGACATCGAGATCTCCTGAAACAGGCTGGAATCATTCTTATAACAGAGTATGGATGGCTTTTAATGGGTTTGTCCCCAGAAAGAGAAAGAATGTCACAAAGACAGGGAGTCCCTAAATGAAAAAGCTACTTATGGTGCTGACATCCCATGATCAGTTAGGTGATACCGGTGAGAAAACCGGTTTCTGGCTGGAAGAATTTGCCGGCCCCTATTATGTGTTCAAGGATGCCGGTTATGACATCACTCTGGCATCGCCCAAAGGCGGACAGCCACCACTTGATCCTAAAAGTGATGACGCCTCGACAGATACGGAGGCCACCAAACGCTTTCGTCAGGATAGCGAGGCTCAGCAGGCTCTGAGCACCACTGATCTGCTTTCAGACGTCAGCGAGAAAGACTTTGATGCCGTGTTTTATCCTGGTGGGCATGGCCCCTTATGGGATTTGGCAGAAGATGCCCACTCCATTGCCCTGATCGAAAGCTTTGAACGAGCAGGCAAGCCAGTGAGTGCCGTATGCCATGCTCCGGGAGTGCTGCGACATGTGAAGGACATGACTGGAAAACCGCTGGTTTCCGCGCGCCGGGTGACCGGGTTCAGTAATGAAGAGGAAGAAGCCGTAGGGCTGACTTATGTGGTGCCCTTTCTGGTTGAGAGTGAGCTTAAAGCCAAAGGTGCTGACTATTACCGAGGAGATGCCTGGCAGTCCTACGTCGAAGTGGATGGCATGCTGGTAACCGGGCAAAACCCGGCCTCCTCTGAGGCTACTGCTAAAGCGGTCCTTAAATTACTGGCGGATTAAACCGGGGCACGGTGGTAAATAACCATAAAAAAAGCGCCCTAGGGCGCTTTTTTGTATACCTGATCAGACAAAACTCATCAGGAACGGTACTTTTCCAGCTTGTTGTAGAGCGTTTTGATGCTAATTCCCAGCTGTTCTGCCGCACGGGTTTTATTACCCTCAAAGCGCTCCAGCGTCTGTAAAATGACCTGACGTTCCATCTCCTCAAGACCTGCATCCGCAGGAATCACAAGAGCGTTGTCGGGGCGTTCAGCCGCAGGCGTGTAGTCCGGTTCGATACCCAGGTGCTCTAGGGTAATCTCATCATGAGCCAGAATGTGCGCACGTTCGATCAGATGCTTAAGTTCACGGACGTTGCCTGGCCATGAGTAGTTCTCGATTGAGTAAATGGCCTCGTTGGAGAAAAACTTCTGGGTCTTGTCTGAGGCATTGCGATAAGCAAGGAAATGCTTGGCCAGACCGAGAATATCCTCGCCACGAGTTCGAAGTGGTGGTAGCTCAATGGGGAACTGTGCCAGACGGAAGTACAGGTCCTCACGCAGACGGCCATTCGCAATAGCTTCTTCCGGCGAGCGATTGGTTGCTGCAATAACGCGGACATCCGTTTGCAGAACTTCTTCACTTCCAAGACGCGAGAAAGAACCGGTTTCCAGCACGCGGAGCAGCTTTGCCTGTAGCTCGATTGGCATCTCTGTCACTTCATCAAGGAACAGCGTTCCTTCATGAGCTTGCTCGAAAATCCCGCGGTAGGATTTATGCGCACCGGTGAAGGCGCCTTTTTCATGTCCAAAAAGCTCACTTTCAATCAGCTCAGAACTGAAAGCAGAGCTGTTAATGGCAATGAACGGGTTGTTTATGCGTGAGCTCATCAAATGCAGAGTGTTCGCGACCAGTTCCTTACCGCAGCCGCTTTCACCAATGATCATCACGCTAGCGTCGGTATCGGCAACTTTACGAATCATGCGATAGACACGACGCATAGTATCCGATGAGCCAAGCAATAAGCCGAACTGGTCAAGATCACTGCGAATGGAAGCCACCGCAGGGTCTGAGGCCTGAACCTCATTCACGATATCCGTCAGGATATCGGTCAGCAGGTTCTCTTCAAGAGGAAGGCGGAAGTGGAAGCTGGCCCCTTGGCGCATCGCTGAGTCAATCAGCGGGTTGGGCGTTCCGTCACTCATCATCATGATTTCGATTTGAGCACGGTATTCAAGAATCTGTTCGAGGTACTGATCCTGTACGCGATCAGCCTGGATCAGAATCGTAGAGGGCGTTTGGCTCTCAATACGGCTGACCCAGTCAGAACTGTCGAGGCGAATGCTTTCCACTACGAAAGAGGAGAGTACTGGCAGGTTGCGTACTGTTGTCTCTAGGGCGGGATCAGGGATAACCAACCATATTACGGGCTTGTTCATGCATTCTCTCCAAGTATGCACAGGTTAAGCGCGACTGTTGGCCAGTAGGCTTCACCGACAGAATACTACCTGTCAAAAAAGAACCAGCATCGCCGGGAAACCGGGCGTGTCGACAGCAATGAGATTCATTGCGAGGCAACAAGATACCCGAAAAACGGGATTAATCAATATTAAGAACTGCACATGATACGGCTTTTGTACAAGTATTTACAAATCTTTGTACAAGAATTTCAGTGCAGGCTTCAGCGAGGCAGTATAGACCTATCCTGGAGCTTATGTTGTTACGGTATCAATATGGGAAAATTGGGCTGAACGTCAGGTTTTATCAAGCCTCAAGGGGTATAAATCTGAGTGATGGGGGCTGGGGGTAAAGGTTATAACGCTGTGAATTCAGCAACTAAGGCCCAAATGAAGAGGGAGGCTTGTATAGGTTTTTCCCTATAAAAGGGTTAATCACTCCGGGTGCGTATAAATTGCATCCCAACAGGCCAGCTTGAGACACTGCATTTCTGTTTCGCTAAAGGAATAGATCGAGTTGATATTAAGGCGGCAATTAAATTCGATGGGGCCGAGCGCAAGACCAATCAATATATCGTTGGGTAGCTGCTTGAAGATACCTTCCTCACGACCTTTTTCGATTAAATCGAG
This sequence comes from Pokkaliibacter sp. CJK22405, assembly GCF_046614695.1. Taxonomy (NCBI): domain Bacteria; kingdom Pseudomonadati; phylum Pseudomonadota; class Gammaproteobacteria; order Oceanospirillales; family Balneatrichaceae; genus Pokkaliibacter; species Pokkaliibacter sp. CJK22405. The sequence goes on along the minus strand of NZ_JBKKHQ010000029.1, from coordinate 36,387 downwards.
TATCTCTGCGAAATAGCCACGAAGCTCTTCATGCAGATCTGCCACATCGCGGGAGGCCAGATCCAGTGCGGCCTTGGTGACATAGCGCTCAGGATATTTACGGTTGTAGTTAATCAGGTTCTCAACCAAGGTAAATATTTTCTCCTGATAGCTGCCTTTATCTATGCCGACCTTGAGTGCCTCACCCAGTTCCTCGGCCGATTCATGATGCATCGCGCGGATCAGATCGTCCTTATCGCGGAAATAGCGATAAATCGTCCCGGTCGAAACCCCGGCAGCCTGAACAATTTTACTCATGCTCAGCCCATGCAAACCGTGGGTACGCAGCAGTTGCTCCGTGGTCCGAAGGATGTGATATCGCTTGTCCTGCATAAGGAATATTCGCGGCAGTCTGAGTGAGGAAATAAGTACCAATTCGAATTGTTATGAGGCAGCTGGATCTTGGCAAGTGCTGTCAGTTAAAGAATTCAGCGTTGCAGCAGAGGGAAAAGAAAGGTTGTTGTCATGAGAGGGTAAAACAGGTTTATAATGTAATAACATAACATTTAATGCCTGCGAGTAAAAATCATGTCCTCCATTCCCGTCACAGTGTTATCCGGCTTTCTTGGTGCGGGAAAAACAACACTGCTTAATCAACTCTTGCGTAACACTCAGGGCCTCAAAATTGCTGTCATTGTGAATGACATGAGTGAGGTAAATGTCGATGGAATGCAGGTTGAGAAAGAAATTTCCGTTCGCTTCAGTGAGGAAAAGCTGGTGCAGCTCAGCAATGGTTGTATCTGCTGCACACTGCGTGAGGATCTGCTAGAGCAAATTACACAGCTGGCCAATGAAGGCATCTACGATTATCTGCTGATTGAATCCACCGGGATTGCCGAGCCTTTGCCGATTGCGGAAACCTTTACCTTTGAGGATGAGAACGGCCAAAGCCTGAGTCAGCTGGCAAGACTGGACACCATGGTGACTCTGGTGGATGCCAAGCATTTCCTGCGGGACTTTGAAGAAGCCCAGTCATTGCAGGATGCAGGCGAATCTCTGGGGGAGGACGACGAGCGCACAGTCAGTCAGCTGCTGACGGAACAGGTCGAGTTTGCCAATGTAATTGTGATCACCAAGGCCGATCTGGTGAGCGAAAAAGAGTGGGCGGAAGTGATGGCAGCGGTGCGAGGGCTTAACCCCTCAGCGCGGATTCTCACCGCCGACAAAGGATTGATCGAGCCTGAACAGATTCTGAATACCGGGCTGTTCTCCTTTGAAGAAGCTGAGAAGGCGCCAGGCTGGCTGCAGACATTACGCGGCGAGCTTCATTCTGAAACCGAAGAGTACGGGATCAGCAGCTTTGTATATCGCGCACGTCGCCCCTTTGATCCGCAAAAGCTCCATGCACTCTTGGATGCAGGTTTGTATACCGAGCAAGGTCGTCTGCTGCGCTCCAAAGGTTACTTCTGGCTGGCAGATTGTGATGATGATGTTTTTCATTGGTCTCAGGCCGGTGGTCAACTGTCTTTCGAGTATGCGGGTAAATGGTGGGCAAGTGTCGGTGAAGAAGAGTGGACGACTGAGCCGGGGATGCTGCTGAATATTCGCGAGCATTGGGATACTGCTGTGGGTGATCGCCGGCAGGAACTGGTGTTTATTGGGCAGCAAATCCAGCAGGAGAAGTTGGTAGCCGCACTGGATGCCTGCCTGATTGAGCGGGGGGCTTTCCATGGTCATAACCCATTTCGCCAGGCAATGCCCATTGCGGTATAACCACTTCTGAGTGGCCTTCTCGTTATAAAAAAATCCCGGGCAGTTTATGCACCGGGATTTTTTGTCTCTGCGAATCAAGCCGTTGGTCGCCAGGGTCTTCCGAGGGCTGCGGGTGCCTGAAGTGCTCCACGACCCTGACGAGAGGATAGAATCACCAGCACCACTATCGTCGCGACGTAAGGCATCATCGCCAGCAGCTCGGGAGAAATCTCAAAGCCGAGGCCCTGAAACACAAGGTGAAGAATGCTGGCGAGACCAAACAGATAGGCGCCAAGCATTAAGCGGCCAAGACGCCAGCTGGCAAACACGACCAGCGCCAATGCAATCCAGCCGCGGCCAGCGGTGATATTTTCATTCCACATGGCCGGATAGCCCAGAGACAGATAACTGCCCGCAATGCCTGTCATGGCTCCGCCAAACATTACCGCAAGATAGCGCACTCGAACCACCGGATAACCCAAGGCATGCAGCGAATCGGGTGACTCTCCTGCAGCCCGGACAATCAAGCCCGCTCGACTGGAGCGTAGTGCCCAGGCCAGTAACGGTACTGCGATAAAGCTCAGGTAGATGACGGGATCCTGATTGAAAAGAGCATTGCCAATCACGGGGATATCACTCAGGCCGGGAATCGCCCAACGCTCCATACCTGAAATCGGGTTACCGACATAGGGCTGGCCAATAAACGCAGCTAGCCCACCGCCAAAGATCGCCAGCGCCAAGCCGGTGGCGTATTGGTTGGCATTCAGCGTCAGGGCAAGAAAACCAAACAGTAACGACATCGCAATGCCTGCCACAGCTCCTGCCATAAAACCAATGAAGACATTACCGGTAGCCAGTGCGGCAATAAAGCCGATGACGGCCCCCATCAGCATCATGCCTTCCTGACCCAGATTGAGCACGCCGGAGCGCTCAGTGATCAGCTCGCCCATGGCAACCAGTAACAGTGGCGTGCCAGTCCTAACCGCAGAGAACAGCACGTTGGAAATCAGATCATAATCCATAGGGAATCCTCAGGCTGTTGCCGGGCGGCGCACGAAACGAATTCGATAGCCAATGAACAGGTCACAAGCCAACAAGAAGAACAGCAACATGCCCTGGAAGAGTTCAGTCAGAGAAACCGGTAAACTCAGTTTTATCTGCGCCACTTCACCACCTAGGTAGGTGAGGCCCAGCAGAATACTTGCGAGCACAATTCCAAAGGGGCTCTGCCGGCCCAGAAACACCACGATGATAGCGGCATAACCATAACCGGAGGCGATGTAAGGGGTGATCTGGCCAACCGGGCCGTCGACTTCGGCGGCACCTGCCAGTCCAGCCAACGCTCCGCACACCAGTAACACCAGCCAAGTCAGGCCTTTACTGCTGAAACCCGCGAAACGCGCGGCACTGTCATCTTTGCCCTGAACCGTGATCTTGAAGCCCAGATGGCTGTACCGAAGAACGATGATAAGGCCAATGACAGCAACCGCGGCAAGCACAATGCCCAGATGTAGGCGAGTGCCTTCGATGAGAATCGGCATCAAATGATTGTCATTAAAGAGTGCGGATTCGGGGAAATTAAAGCCATCAGGGTCACGAAGCGGACCATGCACGCCATACTGAAGTAAATGAAAGGCGATGTAGTTGAGCATAATGGTGGTCAGAATTTCATTGCACTGAAAGGCCGTTTTCAGCCAGGCAGCAATACCTGCCCAGAACATTCCGCCCGCCATGCCGGCCAGCAGAATAAGTATGGTGTAGTAGCTGGAGTCATTATCGAGTCCGGCCAGCGCTACCATCCCACCACAAAGGCCACCAGCGACGAACTGGCCTTCGGCGCCGATATTCCAGACGTTCGCCCGGTAACAAAGCAGGAGACCCGTTGCGCAAAGTAGAATCGGTGTGACTTTGACACCAAGCTCGCCAAGGCTGTAAAGATCAGTCACGCCTCCAAGAAAGAAACTGTAGAGGCTGGTAAAGGGGTTATGTCCCAGTGCAGCAAAGAGAATCCCGCCAGTGATCAGTGTGCAAAGCACCGCTAATAGTGGCGAGCACCAGGCCATCACTCGGGAGTCTTGAGGAAGGCGTTCAAGCCTGAGCATGAGAAGGCTCCTGAACGGTAGCTTGTGAAAAATCGCCGCCCATCCAGCGGCCCACTTCTTCCAGACTGGTATCAGTCACGGCTTTGATTGGTGAGAGTTCACCGTGGCAGAGAGCTGCCATGCGGTCGCTAATCTCGAAAAGCTCTTCCAGGTCTTCCGAGAGAATGATGACGGCACAACCCTGATCGCGCAGATTAAGTAGCGCCTCACGGATACTGACCGCAGAGCCTATATCCACGCCCCAGGTGGGATGGCTGGCCACCAGAACGGTCGGCTGCTGTTTCACTTCTCGTCCAATAATGAACTTTTGCAGATTGCCGCCGGAGAGGCTTCGGGCTTGTGCGTCTATCCCCGCGGTTTTTACCCGAAAGCTCTCGCACACCTCTTTAGTCCACTGGCGTAATGCGCCCCGGCGAATCATTCCCTGTTTCACCAGACCTTTATGCGATGCTGTTAGCAGTGCGTTATCGACCAACGACATCTCAGGCACTGCGCCGCGGCCGAGTCGATCTTCCGGTACCACGGCCAGACCACGCAGGCGGCGCTTACTCGGGGACAGTTTGCCGACAGGCTGATCATCCAGCTGAATACTTTGTGAAGTTGCCAACTGCTCACCGCTTAGCGCGCGCAGCAAGCAGGCCTGACCATTACCGGCGACTCCGGCAATACCCAGAATCTCGCCCCTAAAGGCTTCAAAGCTGACGTTACGTACTCCCACCTCATGGCTGGAAAGTCCAGAGAGAGTCAGCTCGTTAATGTTGATAGCGCGCTGGCCCCGACTACCAGGACGAGAAGAGGCATGTGTCGCAGTTCCTGCCCCGACCATACGGGCAGCGAGTGTTTCGATATCTGTCTCACGCGGGTCCAGCTCATCCACGACTTCGCCAGCACGCAGAATGGTGGCGCGCTCGCACAGGTCTTTCACTTCCTGCAGCTTGTGACTGATAAACAGGATCGCGCAGCCGGAGGCGGCGAGCTTACGAAGACTCTGGAATAGTCCCTCACATTCCTGCGGTGTCAGCACGGAGGTGGGCTCATCCAGAATTAGCAAGCGAGGGCGGTTTAGCAGCGCTCGAATCAGTTCAACACGCTGACGCTCGCCGGTGGAGAGGCTACTGACCGGACGGTGTGGGTCCAGGTGCATCCCGTATTGCTCTCCCATCTGAGCGATGCGCTGAATCACTTGCTGGCGTTGTTTCGCTTCTTTGGCGGGCAAACTTAAAAGCACATTTTCCAGCACGCTCAGGGTGTCAAACAATGAGAAGTGCTGGAATACCATGCCAATACCAAGCTCTCTGGCGTGGGCAGGACCTTTAAGGATGATCGGATCACCTTGCCAGAGCAGCTCGCCTTCGTCGGGCTGAACAACGCCGTAGATAATTTTCATCAAGGTGCTTTTGCCGGCACCGTTTTCACCCAGCAGGGCATGAATTTCGCCTGCCCGGATGTCGAGGTGAATACGATCATTCGCCTTGCAGCCCGGGTACACCTTGGTGATGCGGCGAACCTCAAGAAGTGGGGTCATCGTTTAAAGCCTGTGGAAGTTTCAACCGCTAAAGGTCGAAGAAGTGATATGAACCGACAACGAGAAAGCAGCAATCATGCCACTTGCCTTGAATATTTGTCCAACTGGATCGTTTTGGTGGCATAGGCTTTGCTGAGAATAAATAATAATTAAACCGATTGGATGATTTTTAAAGGGTTTGGCGTACAGTCATATTATCCCTAAAAAATCACCACGGGCTCAAACGAACCGGTAAGGAGTACGTCTGATGCTGAGGGTCAAGGTGAATGGTAAGGCATTACAGATGCCAGATCCCGATCCAAATCAGAGCATTCTACAGTGGGTTCGCACTGAGTTGGGGCTGCCGGGGACTAAAGAGGGTTGCGCTACCGGTGATTGTGGTGCCTGTACGGTGGTGATTGCTGAGCCTGATGAAGACGGCATTCATTATAAGAGTGTGAATGGCTGTATCACTCTGGCAGGAACGTTGAAAGACCGTTCTTTAATCACGGTTGAAGGTATCAGCCAGGGCAGCGAGCTTCATCCCTGCCAACAGGCAATGATTGAGAATCATGGGACGCAGTGTGGTTTTTGCACGCCGGGCTTTGTGATGAGTCTCTTCGCGGCGAGTCATAACCAGTTGGATGCCTGCGAGATGGAACAGGCACTGGGTGGTAATCTATGCCGTTGCACCGGTTACACCTCGATTCGCGATGCCGTTCAGGTGCTGGCGGAAAACTCTCTGCCGAACAGGGTGGATATCTGGATGCCAGAGCCCGCCCAACAGGTTTCTGCCATAGCAGAAGCCTCAGCGCCTTCTGCTTTTATCTCTCCGCTCACGCTAACAGAAGCCTTACAGGCCAAGGTGAAGCATCCCGACTTCCCCTGGTTAGCGGGTGGAACGGATTTGGTCGTCGAGATGAACTTACAGCACAAGCGCTACCCGGGGTTCATCTGGCTTGGCCTGTGTGCAGAACTCTCGACGATTTCTCAGGATGAAGACTATGTCAGCTTCGGCGCTGGCGTCAGCTTTGCGGAACTGCTGCTCTGGAGTGAAACTCATCAGCCTGTGCTTGCCCAATTACTCGAGCGCGTGGCTGCTACTCAGGTACGAAATCAGGGAACGCTGGGCGGCAATATCGCCAATGCTTCTCCCGTTGGTGACTTGCCGCCTGCTCTTCTGGCACTGGATGCGCAGGTACAGCTTCGCTCTGCAACGTCAGAGCGTTGGGTGCCTTTGGATACCTTTTTTACCGGCTATCGCAAAACGGTCATGCAGCCTGATGAGCTTCTATGCCTGGTTCGGGTGCCTCATGATCGGCTGTTTAACGGCCTCTCGATTGATAAGGTCAGTAAACGCCGAGAGGACGATATCGCCTCCATGCTGGTGGCTGTCAGTGTGTCGGCCATGGGGCAGGTGCGTATCGGTTTAGGCGGCATGGCGGCAACTCCATGTCGGGCGCCTGCGACTGAAACTCTGGTAGCTAGAAAGATGATGGAGGGTGAGTCGATCAGTGTTCAGGATATTCTTCGGCAGCTCTCGGAGGATGTCACTCCCATGTCAGATGCACGAGCCAGTGCGGATTATCGTCTGCAGGTTAGTGCTGCATTGATTCACCGGGCGTTATCGAAAGGCTCCATCAGGGAGGTGTCTCATGCGTAAGTTAATTGCTCCTGCGGTGAGCTCTGTCGTCGGGCCGGGTCAGGTGGGTAAGGCGCATCCTCATGAGAGTGCCCGGTTGCAGGTTAAGGGTGAAGCGCGCTACGTGACGGATATCCCGCTACCGCAGGGCAGTCTTTATGGCGTTGTGGTGCTGGCTTCTCAGGCAAATGCCGCAGTCAGTCTGCATATTGAGGAGGTAAGAGCGTCTGAAGGCGTTGCCGCTGTCATGACGGCCGCGGACATTCCCGGGCATCAGGATATTGGTCCGGTTTTCCCGGGTGATCCGTTACTGGTGATGGATAAAACCCTGTATGTCGGGCAGGCACTCTTTCTGGTGGCTGCCACTTCCGAGACGCTGGCCAGAGCGGCTGCGGCCAAAGCACGTATTGAATACGCAGAAGCTGAGCCTTTGGCGCTGGACCCCAAAGCCAGTGTCGCGGCGAACCTGCTGGTGCGCCCCACTCATGTGATGGAGCGGCATCCCGCTGCCGCGATCACCTCCGGCGAGATCAGCCTCAGCTCTACACTGGAGATCGGTGGTCAGGAGCATTTCTATCTCGAAACTCAGGCCACGCTGGCGATACCGGGTGAAGAAGGGGCTTTGCATTTGCATTGCTCGACTCAGCACCCGTCAGAAGTGCAAAAGCTGGTGGCGGAGGTGCTGAACCTTCCCCTGCATTTGATTAGTGTCGAAGTGCGTCGTCTGGGAGGCGGTTTCGGCGGCAAAGAAACTCAGGCTGCAGGTGTGGCTTGCATGGCAGCCTTGTTAGCCAGTAAGACTCAGCGACCTGTGGTACTGAGGCTCAATCGACAGGAAGACATGCGCCTGACCGGCAAGCGCCATCCCTTTGTGGCGGATACTGAGTTAACTGCAGATGCCGCCGGCATGATTCAGTCGCTGACGATGACCCTGACGGGTAACTGTGGCTGCTCACCGGATCTCTCAGAAGCGATCGTCGATCGGGCCATGTTTCATGCGGATAATGCGTACTATCTGCCGGATGCGACTGTAACGGGGTTTCGCGCCTTTACTCACACCGCGTCCAACACCGCATTTCGTGGCTTTGGCGGGCCTCAGGGCATGCTGGCTATTGAAGCTGCAATGGATGATTTAGCGCGTACTCTGCAGGAAGACCCTTTTGAGGTTCGCCTGAGAAATCTTTATGACACCGAGACTCGTAACCAGACTCATTATGGCCAGACCATAGAGCACTTTCCGGTCGCAGATATGATGCTTGCCTTGGCTGATCGCTGTGATTATCGCCGTCGTTATGAATCGATTCGCGAAGCGAACCAACAGGACGCATCTTCCACTGTGCGCCGTGGTATTGCGCTGACACCTGTTAAGTTTGGGATCTCCTTTACTGCGCAGCATCTCAACCAGGCGGGAGCGCTGGTACACATTTATACCGACGGCAGCGTTCAGGTGAATCATGGTGGTATCGAGATGGGGCAGGGGCTGCATATCAAGATGCAGCAGATTGCTGCCGATGCGTTTGCTCTGCCACTGGAACAAATCCGCATCACCGCCACGCGAACCGACAAAGTGCCTAACACGTCACCAACGGCGGCTTCATCTGGCGCAGACTTAAACGGCCAGGCGGTTCAGGATGCCTGCATGACACTACGAAGCAGGCTGACGGAACTGGTGGCGCAAAACGTGGGAGTCACCGCCGCGCAGGTGTCTTTCAACGAGGGGGATATTGAAGCGGCTGATCAACGCTGGAGCTTTGCCGAGTTAGTTCAGCAAGCGTATTTTGCGCGGGTCTCGCTCTCTGCAACCGGTTACTACCGCACGCCCCGTATCTATTACGATCGTGAAAAGGCGGAGGGCCATCCCTTTTACTATTTCGCTCATGGCGTGGCCTGTAGTGAGGTCGAGGTTGACACCCTGACAGGGGAATATCGTCTGCTGCAGGTTGATATCCTTCACGATGTGGGACACTCCCTGAACCCGGCGATGGACAAAGGTCAGATTGAGGGAGGTTTTGTTCAGGGCTTGGGTTGGCTGACCACAGAAGAGCTGGTGTGGGATGAGCAGGGCAGACTTCGTACTGACACGCCTGCGACCTACAAAATTCCAACATTAGGCGATGTTCCCGCGCGCTTTAATACTGAGTTGTTGACTCAGGCTGATCATCCGGCGGCAACCATTCATCGCTCCAAGGCAGTGGGAGAGCCGCCTTTTATGCTGGCTATTTCTGCCTGGTGCGCGCTTCGTGATGCGCTAAGTGATATTGCTCCTGGCAGGCCTGTTCCGCTGAATGCGCCTGCGACACCAGAGGCTGTGTGGCGGGCCGCACGTTCATTAGAGGAGATGCATTATGCAGCCGTCTCTTGATTGGATCAGTGCTCTAAGCCGTTGCAAGGATGAAAATATTCCGGGTGTTTTGGTAACAGTGTTGGGCGTTCAGGGATCGTCTCCACGTGATGCCGGCACCAAGATGCTGATTACAGAGCATGAGCAACACGACACTATCGGCGGTGGTAATCTGGAGTACCAGTGTCTGTTAAAGGCACGTGAGTTTCTGCAGTCTGGGCAGCATTCGCCCGTGATTGAGCGCTTCAATCTGGCTGCGAGTCTTGGGATGTGCTGTGGAGGCGTGGTGATGGTGTTGTTTGAGCCGTTGCAGTTAGCCCAACCCATCGTCATCTTCGGTGCTGGTCATGTCGCATCCGCGCTGGTCAGCATCTTGAAAGCGCTGCCTTATGATATTAGGTGGGTAGATGAGCGGGATGGGATCTTTGCAGAGGAATCGACGGCGGCTTCGGTGGGTCGGGTACGTTATATGCAAGAAGATCCCCTACAGGTGGCGGTAAGTGCGCCAGCCCAAGCACGTTTCCTGATTCTCACCCATGATCATCAGTTGGATTTTGATATTTGTCTGCAGCTACTTAAGCGCGAGTCGATGCCAGCCTTTGTTGGCTTGATTGGCTCTTCAGAAAAGTGGCGGCGGTTTCAGCAGCGATTTGAAGCCCGGGGTATAACCGAAGAGCGTGTGTCGCAGATTCACTGCCCATTAGGAATGCCCATTGGCGGTAAGCGTCCCATGGAAGTGGCGGTATCGATTGCCGCTCAGCAGATTCAGCTGGATCAAACGGCATCGGCTTACACTGCCGATGTCACTCCTCTTAACTGGCAGGCGGCTCGTGCGCTTCAGGCATGAGCTTGCGCCGCAACGGTCATGAGCACTGATCAAGGAGTCAGCATGTTTACTTCGATGCTAAATACGTATTCACCCCAGGATCTTCGTCGACACCTTTATAACACCTGTAGTAGCGAGCAATGGGTTGAGCAGGTGGTGATGGAGTCACCCTTTGGCAGTGAGTCGACCTTTGTTCAGGCCGTTGATAAAGCATTCAAGAGCATGACTCCTGCGCAGTGGCTGGAAGCCTTCGCAGGCCATCCGATGATTGGCGATGTGGATAGCCTGCGCAAGAAATACGCGGACACGCGTAAGCAGGCCAGTAATGAGCAGTCCAGCGTTGCTGAAGCCAGCGAGGAGACCTTGCAACGCCTTGCTGAATTAAACCAGGCTTACTTTCAACGTCATGGCTTTATTTTTATCGTTTTCGCCTCGGGTAAAAGTGCGGATGAAATGCTGGCACTACTCGAAGAGCGTTTACCAAGAACCACAGAAGAAGAGACGGCGGCTGCGGCTCAGGAACAACGCAAGATCACTGCACTCCGCCTCAGTCAGTGGCTGAAAACCCCTTGGCTGGCAAAGGAGCTGGCATGATCACACTCAGTACTCATGCGTTAGATACCCTGACGGGCAAACCTATGGAAGGGTTGGAAGTGATCATGGAATACTGCCATGAAGGGAGTTGGCGGGTTTTGTCCAGAGGGGTGACTAATACCGATGGCCGCATCAAAGAATGGCCATCAGTTGATGCTCTTATACCGGGGCGATACCGACTGATCTTTGCTCTTGAGCCCTGGTGTCAGGAGCACAACAGAGAAGTGTTTTTTCCTGAGGCGATTTTGACGGCTGATCTTGATGGCAGCCTTAGTCATTACCATTTGCCACTTTTATTCAGTGGCTATGGCTACACCACCTACCGGGGCAGCTGATCAGGCTGCCGGATTCCATACATTCAGTGTACTGGCACCCGCCGGAGACCACATTTGAACTCCAGAGGCTGAGGTGTTCTTGCTGGCAGTGTCGAGTACCTGCTGGGCGTAAGGTTTGCACTTTCCGCAGCACTGGCCAAGGCCAAGGTGCTGCCCCAGTGATTCCACCGACTGAATACCTTCTTCATAAGCGTCATGGATCATTGAGTCAGAAACGCGTTTGCAGACACATACGAGCATGGAGTTCTCCCTGATAAGCAGAGTAAGAATGATTCGCATTTAATCACTGTTGTCAACAAAGATCAAATGAGGATTATTTGATCTGGTGCTTATATACTCCCTGAACAATTCAAATATCAGCAGGAATTAGGCTGAGCGAAAAGGAGACCGTGATGAAGGGCGATCCCAAGATGATTGAGTGCCTGAACAAGGTGCTTGGCAATGAGTTGGTAGCGATTAACCAGTACTTTCTGCATGCGAAAATGTACAAAAACTGGGGCCTGACCAAGCTGGCAGATCACGAATATCATGAGTCTATCGATGAGATGAAGCATGCGGATCTGCTCACTGACCGCATTCTGTTTCTGGAAGGTATCCCGAACCTACAGGATCTGGGCAAGCTGCTTATTGGTGAAAATATTAAAGAAATGCTGGAGTGCGATCTCAAGGTAGAGATGGTGGCCCAGCAGGATCTGCGCGAGGGTATTGCCTACGCGGACAGCATTCGCGATTACATCAGCCGTGACTTGCTGAAAAACATTCTGGATTCTGAAGAAGAGCACATCGATTGGCTGGAAACTGAGCTGGGTCTGATTGATCAGCTGGGTATGCAGAATTACCTGCAAGCCAAAGTGTGAAAAAGACGATGTGGTAAAAAAGGGCATTAGCCCTTTTTTTATGTCTGTTCAGTAAGGCGGGTTCTGTTGAACTGGATTAGGTCACTTTGACTCCTGAATGCTGAACGACGGCGACGCGGAGGTCCGGTTGAACACGCTCCTGATAGCCCTGAACTTTGGCAATCAAACGCTCTGTCAGCTCCGTTCCTTTGGTCAGTAACCGAATGCCATTGCGTGCGTAAAGGTTTTTTCCTATGCGCATTCCCGGCTGCAGCTCCTGCACTTCCAGCAACGCAATAAACTGCTGCTGACCCAGATGATAATATTCCTTGAGTACCTGCCCCAGAGCATCGATCAGTTCGTAGGGATAAAACACGTTTTTAACAGACTCAAGTTTTTCCAGTGTCAGTTTGATAGCGCGTTCGCTTTCATCTTCCCCAAGTAACTCATCAAAGTACGTCACCAGACCAACAATCAGAGCGCCTTCACTGATAGCACCACCGGCTAAGCGGTAGGGATATCCAGAGCCATCAATATGTTCTCGGTGCGCAAGGATAAAGTCACTGGCTACACTCAGCTCTTCGACTTCCATGAGAGCAGCACTGCTCAGAATCGGATACTGCTCCAGCAGGGCCTTGTCATGAGGATTGAGCGAGCGATAACGAAGATGGGTGATATTGCGCGGCATGCCCAGGCGGCCAATATCATGTAGCAAAGTGGCGTAATACACCTGTCGTGCCAGCTCAGTTTCCAGTTGCAGATGTTTGGCGAGAAGTCGGCAATAAATTCCTGCGCGAAAAGGTCGGTCTTGTAACTGGGACTTCACCCCTTCAAGTAACCGGGCGAAGGCTTCAATAGTGCTGGTATAGGTATCTTTTAATGCTTCGTTGGATTCATCAACAAAGCTTAATGCCTGCTCTAATTCTGATTTGAGTGCTTTGTTGGCTTTTGCCAGGGTATAGAGAATTTGTGCTTGCCGGTGCTTTGCCTGAGAAACCTTAATGCCGGATTCGAGCATTTGACGTAGCGCCTGTATTTCTACCGGCTTTTGCAGAAAACCATGGATTTTTCCCCGATTGACCGCATCAATGGTGCTATCCATATCGGCATAGCCCGTCAGAATAATACGCACACTGTCGGGGCGTAATGTGGCCGCCTGCTCCAGAAACTCAACGCCATTCATTTCAGGCATTCGCATATCGCTGACAATGAGGTCGATATTCTGCTGCTCCAGTAAATTGACCGCTTGCGTTGGGGATGACTCGAAATGCATCTCCCATCCTGACTGTCTCAGGTTGCGCCGCAATGCTTCCAGCAGACTGACTTCATCATCCAGAAACAGGACATGGGGCACTCTTGATTTCATAGTCCTCCCGGCATGATTGGGATACCCTGTAAGAATATAACCAAGGCTTTACTGCTATCTTTATAGTTGAGCCAATGGGGATTTGACAGAGTTATAGGCTGATAATGGAATATCCTTTGGCGATTTCATCATGAATGTTGATTCAGAGTCGTATTGCATCACCTACAGCCACTATTTCAGGGAAGTGAGATGAAACGGAGATTTATTACAAAACCAGCGGCAAATCTGATCAAGGCTTTGCGGTGCCTGCCGTTATTAATGCTAATGGCCGTGATGGCTGGTTGTTCTTCTATGAACTCAGAAAAAGTTGCTCAGGAGCCAATAGGCGACGGAAACATGATGTGTACTCAGGTCATGGTGCCTGCCATGCAGGTAAGTGTGACTGACATGACAGGACAGCCAGTGTGTGGTGCCAAAGTTATGGCTATTCATAATGCGAATGCAGAGCCTCTCTCTGCTAATGGCATGGATTGTCATGTGTATGAAGGGCGCTATGAGCAAGCGGGTCAGTATGATGTAAGTATTTCCGCTGCAGGCTTCAAGTCTCAGTTACTCCCGGGTGTTCATGTGGCTAAGGGGGCATGTCATGTCGAAACACAGCGAATTAACGTCACATTGAAACCCTGACCCTGCTGCGGCGACTCAGTACAGAAGATAACTTTTTGAGATGCGCTGAGAACGATGGGAGTTATCGTGCAGGGTGAGGGCAGTAAGCTCAGGTTGATCAAATTGCAGTGGCTTAACGCCAGGGAATAGTCCAGAGGTTTCAGTGGTGAACGAAGTGGGCCGGGATGTCTGACATCGCTATTAATGCGCTGATTTTTTTCTTACTGGCAGTCTTCAGCCAGATTATTGCCGGAGAGCCGGGGCAGTCTGTTTGTCTCTGGCTGCCTGTCGCCTGGGGGATTTGCTCCTGTCTCCGTCAGGATTCCCGCTTCTGGGGGCGCTATGTTCTCATCTACTCTCTCATTTCTGCGGTTGTATTGTTTGCCCTCAACGGGATGCAGGGGGCTGTACTTTTACAAGTGCTACTCGGCAGGGCAGTAGAGATTCTCCTACCGCTGCTACTGCTTAAACGCCTGGGGATGTATCCGTTAAACGAGCGCTTGGGGGCAGAGAGAATTCTCACGATTCTCCTGATATGCATCTTCACTGGCTCATTCTTAACAGCGTTATTCCTTGCCAAAATCCGCGTTGATAATGGCATTAGCAATTATCTTCAGGCTTTTGGTGACATGTGGCTTGGTGGTGCCTGCGGCCTGGCGCTTCTGCTTCCTGTTGGAGTTATGGGATCCCGACAGGTTCTTAAAGAACTCCTGCAACCCAGATCGTTGATTCACTTTGCGATTATCTCTTTCCTATTGCTGATCATCAGTTTGGGTATTTTCAGCTGGTTGCCAACACCTTTTACCTATCTGATGATTCCTTTGATTGTTTTGGCAATGTCTCTGGGAGGGTTTAAAGCTTCGCTGGCGGCTCTCTGTGTCGGTTTTATCATTAGCGTGCTTTTACATCTTGATGCGCTAAACCTTTCTTACATTTCTGATACTGACTCGCCCCGCAGCCTCTGGGCAGCATTGGCGGTTTCGGGATTGATCACCGCATTGCTGGGTGTCATGCGCGATACCTTGAAGGATCGTGGGCGCCGTCTTCGCGAGAGTGAAAGCCGCTACCGTGGGGCTCTTACCTATTCCTCTACCGGCTTTCTGATTTGTTCCCCGGAAGGCAAGATTCTGGATGTGAACCCCTATCTCTGTTCGGTGTTGGGGCTTCGCAGTGATTCCCTGCACCATAAGCCCCTAACGGATATTGTTCATACCTCTGACCGGCGGATCATGAAGGATGCACTTCAGGCGCTGCGTTATGGCACGGGTATCTACCGCAATGTTGAGCTGCGGTTAATTGATGGTGAGGGGAATATTTGTTGGTGTCGCGGTCGCCTATCAAAACCTGCTCGCAGTCAGGAGTTTATTCTCCAGCTGGAGGACATCAGTGAGTCCGTGGTCAATCAGGCTAATCTGCGCCGCCTGACGGAGCGCTTCTCGTTAGCTCAGCGGGCCATGAAGCTCGGGGTCTGGGATATCAATCTCGAAACACAGGAAGTGTTCTGGGATGAGTACATGTATGAGCTCTATGGCATTGAGGACGAGGAGTGGGTGCCCACGCTGGATAGCTGGCGGTTAATGATCAACCCGCAAAGTCAGCCTTCTGAGATATGGGTTGCCGAAGTAACCCGAGATGCGTCGTTGAATGAAATTAATCGCCGCTATCGCCTTGTGGCACCTGACGGACGAGTCCGCGTTCTGCAAAGCGCCAGCCTGATTCTGCGGGATGATCTTGGACAAGCAGTTCGAATCGTTGGAGTGAACTGGGATATCACCGATCAGAGCGCAACCCAGGAGCGCCTCGAGGCGCAGGATCGCTCCTTGCAGCTTGCGCTGGTAAGCGCCAATGCGGGTGCCTGGGAATGGGCGATCGACTCGGATGATGGCTGGTGGGCCGATAGTGTTTATCAGATGTTTGGCCTGGAGAATCACGGAATCCCTCCGGACCATTCAATGTGGATCAACTGCGTCCACCCTGATGACAGGGAGCGAGCAGAAGCGACGCTGTTCCGGTCACTGGATACAGGCGTGGCCTACAGTATCGAGTATCGCGTGGTCTGGCCTGATGGCAGTGTTCACTGGATTAAAGACAGTGCCAATGTTGAGCTGGATACTGAAGGCAAAGTGACGCGCTTTTATGGCGTCAATATCGATATCACTGCCAGTAAGGAGATCGAGCAGGCGCTGAGTAAGGCGAGGGCGCAATTACAGGGCATTATCAATGCTGCGACTGAAGTGTCGATTATTGCTACGGATCTCAATGGTGTTATCACGGTCTTTAATACTGGCTCTGAGCGGATGCTTGGATATTCGGCGCAGAGTGTCGTTGGCCGAATGAGTATTGCGTCTTTCCTGTTGGAAGATGAGGCCAAGGCACGCCGGCAGGTGTTAAGCCATGAGCTAGGCTATGAAGTTGAGTTGCGCTCGGTGATGACAGAAAAAGCCTGTATCCGGGGAGGGCGTGACGTTAACGAATGGCACTATCAGCGACGCGATGGCTCAGCGGTTTCTGTCGTCGTTGCCACCACGGGATTATTTGATACCCAGGGACAACTAACCGGTTTCCTCTCTATTGCCAATGACATCAGTTCCCTGAAGCAAGTACAGGATGATCTTTCCAGTGCCAAGAATCAGGCCGAGTCGGCTAACCGAGCCAAAGGTCAGTTTCTGGCGAATATGAGCCATGAAATTCGAACGCCGCTAAATGCTGTCCTGGGGATGGCCCAGCTCCTTCAGAATACGCCGGTCACCGAAGAACAAATGGATTATCTGCGGATGATCTCAAGCTCAGGTCAGGCACTGCTGGCTATTCTCAACGACGTACTGGACTTCTCTAAGATTGAGGCTGACCGGTTAGAGCTATCGCCCTCTCAGGTAGAGCTTGATGAGGTCATTGATACCGTCGCTTCGGTGATGGCAGTTAACAGTGCTGATAAGGACGTTGAGCTGATCGTTGATATTCAGTCATCGGTTCCAGGCAAAATTTTCTGTGACGGGCTTCGGCTTAAGCAGATTCTGATGAACCTTTGCAGTAATGCCATCAAGTTTACTCATCAGGGGGAGGTTCGCCTGACGCTGGACTTTGAGATGGGGCATGATGGTAAGAACTGGCTGCTGTGTGAGGTTCGAGATACGGGTATTGGTATGACACCGGCTCAGCAAAGCAGGCTTTTCGTCCCCTTCAATCAGGCGGATAACTCCATGACTCGACGCTTTGGCGGTACTGGGCTGGGTTTAGTTATCAGTAAGCGCCTATTGGAGTTGATGGGTGGCGAGCTGGAAATGCAGAGTGAGCTTAACCGTGGCACCTGCTTTAACGTACGCCTGCCGGTGGTGATGACAGAAATGCGCCGCCCCGCGAGTGCTTCCTGCCACGTTATTTTGCTCAGTGCTGATGGCAAGGTGCGTAATACACTGCGCACTTTTGTTCAGCGACTGGGATGGCGGGTATCCTGCTGCAGTATTGATGATCTGGCTGATCAGGATGAGATGGCGAATGCCATCATTGTTGACTCCAAACAGCCACTGGAGCAGTTAGCAAGCATTCTTGACGAGTTGCCGGAGTTTCAGCGTATGCCGGTGCTGCTGATGCTGCGTAAAAGCAGTGATCGTCCCCGCATTCCGTCCACTCTTTCAATTGGTTATACCTTCACTGCACCCTTAACCCCTTCAAAAATGCGTGCGGCGATGAAGTTGGTTCTGGAGCAGTCCTCTGAAATTACGCCAGCAGAAGCGCCATCGCCTGTTGCGTCAACAAGTTCGATAAAAACGCAGCCTGACTACGTTGCTCATTGCCTGTTGGTAGAGGACAACATCGTGAACCAGAAAGTGGCGATCAAGCTACTGGAAAGGCTTAGCGTGTCTGTGGATGTGGCTGAAAATGGTGCTGTTGCTCTGGATAAACTGCGTGAAAATGCCGGGCGATATGACTTGGTGCTAATGGATGTGCAAATGCCTGTCATGGATGGCTTTGCCGCAACACGTGCTATTCGCCATGAACTCAAACTGGCCATTCCTGTCATTGCGTTAACGGCGGGGGTTCAGGAGTCAGAGCGCCAGCAGTGTTATAGCTGCGGTATGAATGACTTCATTCCCAAGCCCGTGAATCTTGCCGTGATGTATGAGGTGTTGCATCGTACCTTGCCAGATCGCGCCTTTCCTTCGAGTATCAAAGCGATGTTCACAGCAAACCAACGCGATAAAGCTCCCCAGAGCTTCTAACAACGATCGTCTTCGAAGACTTTTTCTTCCTGTATTCTGTTTTGGTGCTCATGCAGCTTGTGCGATGAAAATATGCGTCATTATGGGGTTTAATGTTCAATATTTTTAGACATAATAGACGCATCTGTGACCCAGAAAGTCGGCAACTGTAGTAGTCGGGTAATATTGATCTGACTGGCACAAAAGCTGCTTTGCATATTCAGGACAATTGCGTTGTCCCATGCACGTTCGTTCGGAAGCCTCTTCAAAAGAGAGGGAACCAAAGACTATGCCGCCAAAAGCGGAGGAGATTGGGAATGATTTTTACACACCGCTGGCTTTCCATTCTGGAGGGCTGTCTGCTCGTTGCCTTAGGCATTCACCTTCTGAATTCATCTCACTTGTTGATTAGCGGTACTGCCGGTCTGGGCCTGATTGCTCAGCACCTGAGTTCTCTGACGTTTGGTGAGCTTTTCTTTATCCTGAACCTGCCTTTCTCCATTCTGGCGATCCGCTATATGGGCAAGGATTTCACCATTCGCACTTTTATTAGCATCTCACTGCTATCGGGTTTGTCTGAGCTGATGAGACGCTATCTGGATTTCACTATTAGTGAGCCCATCATGTCGGCAGTGTTGGGAGGGATGCTAATCGGCTTCGGTCTGATTATTCTATTTCGCCATCAGTCATCACTGGGCGGTTTGAATATTCTGGCGATGTACCTTGAACGTCGTTTTGGCATTCACGCCGGTAAGACGACGCTGGCTGGGGATGTTGTCATTGTCACATTAGCACTGTTTGTCTTTGAGCCAGTGCAGGTGATGTACTCGCTGGTTGCTTTTGTATTTATGAGTTCTGTGGTGGGCCGCTACCATCGACCACCTGCCTGGGCCAAAGTTCAGCAAGCCTGAGGTATGTTTCCCCGCTCTTCTCCGATGAGCCTGCTTACTCAGGCAGGTTCATCTGCTCGTTATAGTTCTTCTGAGCCGTCTCCAGCATCTTTTCGAGTGTGCCATCATCCGTCATCTTCTGAAGCTCGGCGTTAATTTCAGGAAGGAGTTTGACGTAGGGGCTTTTTTTGGAAATCTGCGCGTAGAGATAAAGTGTCATGACGGGTTGATCGAGGGCTATAAACTTGTCAGCGAAACCTAGCTTTTTAATCGCGTTAGAAGTGCTGTAGTAGCTACTGACCAGAGCATCAACGCGCCCGCTTTCAAGCAGCTTATAGCTCTCTATTCGACGTGTGACATAGTGAATATAGGCATTTGCCAAGCGCCAATGATCGAAATCCTGACCCTGTGATTCACCATAAATTTCGACAAAGTTTTTGCCTTTCAGATCATCCCACTCTTTGAAGGGAAACGTTTTGTCTGCTCTGACAAATACTTTTGTGGGATCCGCGTGGATTGGAACGCTGGTGAAGTCTGAGTAGGCTTTTCGCTCATCAGTGATATAAGCGGCACAGATTACGTCTATTTCACCTTCTGCGAGCGCTTTCTGCGCCCGTTTCCACGGTCCAACGTAACGTGAATGGCTATCTACACCCAGACGGCTAAGCACCTCACGCATCACATTAACAGCCATTCCTTCAATGTGATCACCATTACGCCACATAAAGGGAGCGTATTCCTGGTGACCGCTGAGAATGGCTGGGCGAGTACTGCTCTCTGTTGCCAGTGCGGCAGTGCTGCAAAGGCTGAACAAGATCGGGGCCAGTAAAGGGAAGAGTTTTCTGGTCAAGAGTCTCGTGTCCTATCCGTCAAGATGGGCTATAGCTCAACGTTAAGCGGAGGGTCGGAAGGGTGCAAGCCTCTGGCGGCAGAATTAAGGGGAATATCTTGATAATGTGAAAAGTTGGTACATTAAAGTGTTTTTGCGTAAACCCTAAACACTTCGATGATGGGATGTAGCGACATAATTATTCTGTAAAGAGATCCGGCTCCGGAGCTTGTGAAGCAGCCTGTTGCTGAGCTTTAGCCTCACGCAGGAGGCGTATTTTCCTTCTATACCTTTGCTTACACAGCTGAATAACATGCAGTTTTTCTGTATTAGAAAACTCATTCCATTGAAAGCGCTCTTCGCGCTTACGCATGCATCCCTTGCACAATCCTCTTTCGTCCACGGTGCAGACGCCTGCGCAAGGGTTCGGAATAGGGGCATCAAAGAGGTCTAGCTGATTCATAAGTATACAAACGACCTTTAACTTTGATTACATAATGACCAGTCAACACGATTTGTCCAGTGCTCAGGGGAATGTGCCTTGCGCCTTTACGTTTGTGCAGCTTAAATAGTCATCATTGTTTAATATTCTTAACACTCTTAGCGTCATCAATAAGGTAAGACTATGTCGATTGATGTAGGGGAGCGGCTCAAAGAGGTTCGCAAACAGCAGGGCTTGTCTCAGCGTGAATTGGCGAAACGTGCAGGCGTTACTAACAGTACGATTTCTCTGATTGAGCAAAACCGTGTCAGCCCTTCAGTCTCTTCATTAAAGAAGGTGCTGGATGGCTTACCGATGACGTTACAGGAGTTCTTTACTCTTGATGTGCCACAGAAGAAACAGTACTTCTATTCGGCTCAAGAGCACCCCAATCTCGGCCACAGCAATATTGCGCTGAAAGTTGTAGGGTATCACTATCCCAACCGCACTCTTTCTGTCCTGCACGAGTTTTATCCGCCAGGTTCAGATACCGGCGAAGATATGTTGACCCATGAAGGTCAGGAGGGAGGTGTCGTCATTCAAGGGTTGCTGGAACTGACTGTGGATGGTGAAACCCGGGTGCTGGGTAAAGGTGACGGATATTTTTTTGATAGTCAGCTACCTCACCGTTTTCGAAACCCCGGCACTGAAGAGTGCATTGTTGTGAGTGCGAATAATCCTCCATCGCTTTAACCGGTGCTAATGCAAATCGAATAAAAAAAAGCCCCTGAATGTTCGGGGGCTTTTTTATTGATCAGGCCGGCGTTGTTGCCTCTGATGGGCGTCCAGGCTGTCGGTAAACCTCAATCCGATTTCGTCCAGCGTGTTTAGCCTTATAAAGCATTTTATCTGCCGCGGTTGTTAGTGCCTGTGCATCTTCAAAGACATGGTTCTTGTCATGACAGGCAACACCAATTGAGGTGGAAATCCTAATTTGGTTTCCATCCACCGAAGAGCAGGGCAGAAGGCCGATGCCTTCATGCAAACGTTCTGCTAGACGCTGAGCGTTATCAAGGCTGGTATCTGGCAAGAGAATCAGGAATTCTTCACCGCCATAGCGGCAAACGATATCACTACGTCGTAGCTGCTTCTCAAGATAACGGGCAACGCACTTGAGTACATCATCTCCAGAGGTATGACCGTAGTTATCATTAATCTCTTTGAAATTATCAAGGTCGATAAAGAATGCTGTTAAAGACCAGTTGCGAAGGACTGCTTCGTTAAACTCAAGTGCGATGATCTGATCTAAATAGCGGCGGTTATAAAGGCCAGTTAATGGATCGCGCTTAACTTGTTCTTCCAGCTCACGCTTTTCTTCTTCCAGTACTTCTATCTTCTCTTTCTCGCGCCGGATTTCGCGCAGAAGAGTCAGGTTCCGAATAGCCAGAACTTCTGAGGCGGTTTCCTGAATTTGTTCTGCTTGCTGGGAATTGAATAGCTTCAGATCGAAGAGGGTGCCGAAGCCTTCCATTTGAGTAGTGATAAAGTCGATGATGCTCTGAAATTGCTCATCGCTCAGCTGAACCAGCTTCTGATTAGCGATCATGGCGGTGAACGATGCCTGACGAACGCTAGGGTGCAGCCAGATATCTGCAATGCGCCCGGATAATGCGATGACAGACATAAACTTGCACTTATCTTCATCATCATCAGTGATGGTGAGGTCATCGCTGAACTGGACTGAATCGCAGAGTAGCTCCGGGAAATTCCAGCGTTTCAGCAACCAATGGCCAACTTCAGTATGGTCGGTATTAAATATTTGTCTTTCCAGACGCAGGATGTCCTGATGGGTTTTGGTTTCCTGCAACATGCCAAGATATTCACTATCGACAGCGTCAAATGCCAGAATCCCAATATCCTGTAGCAGAGCAGCCAGAAAAAGATCTTCTACATTAGGCAGATGGTGTAACTGGCCAATCAGACGAGCAACAATCGAGGCAATAAAGCTGCGTTTCCAGAGCTCAAGGAGTCGGGAGCCATCAGAGGGGCGAAGATTCTGGATGATGCTAAAGGACAGTGAAAGGGTAATAACACTATGCAGGCCCAGTTTGATGATGGCCTGGCTCAGGTTCTGGGTTTTATGTAGCTGACCATACAGTGGCGAGTTGGCCACCCTGATCACTTTTGCTGCCAGCGCGGGATCTTTACTGATGATGGTTTCAATATCATCAGGATCCAGATCAGGTTGCCCGGCGGCATCCACTAGTTGGATGGCCACTGTTGGAAGGCTGGGAAGTTTAGTGCATTGCTTGAGCCGTTGCTCGAACCGCTGGTCCATTGACTGTCTCTTTCTGGGCCAATTACCTACAGCTTAAGAAAAGCCAAGCCAACATAAAACAAAAATCATCAAACTGGCGTTATATGTCAGCGTGTATGCGCTTTCAGGCTGCTTTTTGTACTTGCTGCCAGAGACCCAGAATCTGGGTTTTATCATCCTCACTCAAGCGATCAACTGCCAGACTGGCATCCAGCGCTTCATCCATGCGCGCCTTGAATTCTTCTTTGGAATCTCCTTCATCTGCAAGGATCAGGCTAACGTGACCCAGCAGATAGGAGTAAGCATAGAGTGCGTCATCCGGTGCATTGTGTTCCATACTCCGAAGCTGCTCTTCTGCCGCTTCACCAAACACGTAATATTCAGACATCGTAGACTTCCAGGTTGGATCATTTAAGCGACTCAAGCAGTAATCGATAGGTTTTATCATCCTTTTCAATCTGCTCAAGTTTAACAATTTGATAGTTGAGGCTTGGTGCCAGCCAAATCGTTGTCTCGCGATTGGCATCTTCTTCCCTGACACGTTTTAAAACAACGGTGTCAAAGGTACCCGCTGGCGTTTTTACCTGCTCTTGGCCAGTGATCCTGAAGCGATAATCTTCAAGTTTACCGCCTCCTGCGACCGGGTAGGTGAAGGTTTTTGCCCCTTTATTGATATCAAATAATAATTGGGCCTGATAGCTCAGCTTATCCTGAGCATCTGCGGGAATATCCATGCTCCAGGGTTTGGATTGCACCAGGTTGTGCACACGGTTTTTGTTCCAGTCAAAATCCAAAATAGCCTGACGTTTGCTACCAAGTACCTTACGGAGAAACTCATAATGCGTGGGTACTACCTGGGAGTTGTCTTTGACTTCAAATGTTGTTGTCTCTCGCAGGCTGGCAAGTGCGTGGGTAATAAAGATATCAAGCTTCCAATGAGTCGCATCAATTTGGGTTAGCGTGCGTGTGGCCTTCGCATTCAGCTCAATACCAGCATCAATTTCAGCGCTATATTCTGCTTTGAATGCTTCAAGCGGAGCGGCATAGGATGATGGCGCTACGATGAGCAGCAGAGCAATCCAAAATGTTTTCATGTCGGGACCTTTGTACTTAAAACTGACTTCTCGACCAGTACTCATCGAGTGGTTAGGCAGGTTGTATGCTGCACTTGTGATACTGGTGGTAACTAGATATTGAGGAAAAGTTCAGTCTTATCAAGTTGATACCATATAAATGATAAAAACGGCCTGAAGCCGTTTTTATTGGAGATGACTGTAATGAGCCTTTTAGCAGCTTTCAAGCTCGTATCGATAACCGCTTCGTTCCAGAGGATGGTCATCCAGTATTACCCGGCCGTTCTCAAGAGCAACCCGGCCCCGGCAAAACCATTCAACGGCCATGGGATAGATCTTGTGCTCGACTTGATGAACGCGCGAAGCAAGCTCATCCTCAGAGTCGCTTTCCAGAATCGGCACCACGCCCTGAATCAGTAGCGGGCCGCCATCAAGCTCCTCTGTTACAAAGTGCACCGTCGCGCCGTGGCGTTTGTCTCCGGCTTCGAGAGCCTGGCGGTGAGTGTGTAACCCTTTATACAAAGGCAAAAGTGAGGGGTGGATATTGAACATGCGGCCTGCATAGTGGCGCGTGAACTCAGGCGTAAGAATACGCATAAATCCAGCCAGAACGACCAAGTCAGGTTCATAAATGTCGATCTGTTCCTGCAACGCTGCGTCGAAGGCTTCGCGGCTATCAAAGGCCTTGTGCGAAAGTGTTAAGGCATCAATGCCTGCTTTTTTCGCACGTTCTAAGCCCATGACTTCTGCGCGGTTAGAAATAACCGCACAGATAGTGCCGTAGTCCTGATCTTGCAGATGATCAATAATCGCCTGCAGGTTACTTCCGCTACCAGAGATCAGTACAACAATACGCTTCATTAGATCTCGACCTGCTCGTCGCCTTCGGTGGCATCAGCAATCTGGCCAATAACCCAGGCGTTTTCGCCAGCAGCGGTCAGTTCCGCCAATGCTTTATCGGCGGCTTCAGCAGGTACGCAAATAACCATGCCCACGCCGCAGTTAAAGGTGCGATACATTTCGCGCTGTTCGATATTACCCTCTGCCTGTAGCCATTTGAAAACAGCAGGCAGTTCCCATGAGGCAGCATCTAGTACCGCCTTGGCATTTTTAGGCAGAACGCGCGGAATGTTCTCAAGCAGACCGCCGCCGGTGATATGTGCCAGTGCATTAACCTGCACACTTTTCATCAGGCTTAGCAGATTTTTAACGTAGATGCGGGTAGGTTCCATCAGCGCATCTGCCAGTGACTTATCGGTGCCTTCCAGTGTTTTGGAAAGGTCCGCGCCACTCACTTCAATAACTTTGCGTACAAGAGAATAGCCGTTGGAATGAGGACCGCTGGAAGCCAGAGCGATCAGAGTGTCACCACTCTTCACTTTGCTGCCATCAATAATTTCAGACTTCTCAACAACGCCGGTACAGAAGCCTGCCAGGTCGTAATCTTCACCCTCATACATGCCTGGCATTTCGGCAGTTTCTCCGCCAACCAGCGCGCAGCCAGCCAGCTCACAACCTTTGCCGATGCCACCCACTACGTCAGCGGCAATATCAACGCTCAGCTTGCCAGTTGCGTAGTAGTCCAGGAAGAAGAGCGGTTCTGCACCAGCAACCACCAGATCATTCACGCACATGGCCACCAGATCGATACCGATGGTGTCATGCTTTTTAAGATCCATGGCCAGACGTAATTTGGTACCTACACCGTCGGTGCCGGAAACCAGAACCGGCTGGCGGTAGCCTGCGGGAATTTCACAAAGCGCGCCGAAACCACCAAGACCACCGAGAACTTCTGGGCGCTTGGTGCGTGCCGCAACCCCTTTGATGCGATCGACCAGTGCGTTACCGGCATCGATGTCTACGCCAGCATCTTTATAACTCAGAGATTTTTTTTGCTCAGTGGAGGTCATTGTCCTCGATCCAACGCTATCAAAGTGAAGAGGGTTCGGGTTCTGTCATCAAGCAACGACGGCCCGTATCGGGGTGTCATAAGACGGTGCGCTAGTTTATCAGCAAAGCGCATGGTGAGCGATAGATTATCCTCATCCTTTGCGCACTGTGGAACTGTCTTTACCGTCAGATGTCCTTAGAATAGAGCATTCTAACAGGGGAAGGGGTCGGATGTTGAATAAGCTAGAGAGAACGCATAACCCAGTTCGATCATCATTCTCGATGCCCGGAGCCGGCTTTCTAAAGCTCGTCGCTGTTCTGCTGGGGCTAAGCTCACAGGTACATGCGCAGGTGATAGAAGACTATGCCAGTGCTCAGGTTAGCATGACTGCCAATGATGCTACTCAGCAAGCTGCTGCACAAAAAGCAGGGGTTCAGCGTGTTTTGCTGCGTCAGCTAGGCGATGCGGATCTCATGAAGAACCCCTATGTGCTGCATGCGCTGGATAAGCCTGATGACTACATTCGCGACTATCAGGTGTTAAGTGTCGATAATAGTAAAGCGCCTTATGCACTGGCATTGAATGTTGATCAGGGAGCGCTGGATAAGCTCTACCAGCAAGCCAGTCTGACTGCCTGGCCCGTAAATCGTAGCAAAGTTGTTCTCTGGCTCGCTGTTCAGCAAGATGATGGCGATAGAGTCCTGGAAACGAACTCTCCGCTGGCGGTCGCACTGCAACAGCAGGCGCAGTTGAGAGGGGTGCCTTTTGTTCGACCGTTGCTGGATCTTCAGGATGAGCTAGCCATTGATGCGAGTCGTGTCTGGGGAGGTTTCAAGCAGCCTGTTCAGGACGCCTCTCGGCGTTATGAAGCTGATGCTGAGCTGATTGGGCGCCTGACTCGTAATGGCGATAATTGGGAAGGCCGCTGGCGGCTCATGTTGCCAAGTGGTGAGGATAAGGACTTTGGCCTTACTGCCGCTGATCGTGAAGAGATGGCGGAGAAAGTCATGGATAAGGCGGCCACGTTGCTGTCAGCAGAAAGTCGTCTGGCGCAGGCCAGTCAGGGAGGAGCTTATTTTCTGACGGTGAGCAATATTACGGATTTTAATCGTCTCCAACGCTTGGAAAACCGTTTGGCGTCCCTACCTTTGTTATCATCGTATGAATTGAATGCTGTCAGTAAGGATCAGGTAGAAGTCAAAGTGCTGACCGGCGCTGAGCGACAGACATTAATCAATGCCCTGACCAGGGATGCTGCTCTCAGTCTAGTGATTGGGGGAGATGAGCAACACATCAATCTTCGCTGGCAAGGAGCCTCGACTGATGAATGAACTGCAAAAGCGCTGGACACTTGCGCTTATCGCCATCGCGGCGGTGATGATCTATCTGCTCTTACCTATCCTGTCTCCCTTTATTGCAGGCATGCTGATTGCCTATATGGCTGACCCTATCGCTGATCGTCTGGAAGCCAAGGGGCTAGGAAGAACAGCGGCTGTGGTGGTCGTATTTGTGGTGATGACACTGCTTATGCTGGCCGTGATGCTGTTGGTCATTCCCAGTTTGGGGAGACAGTTAGAGACGCTGGTTGAGTTGATTCCTCAAGGCTGGGCCATGGCTCAGCAGAAGTTTATCCCCATGATTGAGCATTGGACTGGCGTTGATATTAACGGCTCTACCGCCGATAAGGCGAAGAAAGCCATTGCAAGCAACCTGTCTCAGACCACTGATGTGGTGGCGATGCTCATCGCCAAAGCGACCAAGTCCAGCCTTAGTATGATTACCTGGTTTGCCAATCTGGCGTTGGTGCCTGTCGTCACCTTTTATCTTCTGCGTGACTGGGATGTCATGGTTGAACGCTTGAGGGAAAGTCTACCGCGCAATATTGAGCCTATGATCAGTACCTGGGCCAAAGAGTGTGATGAGGTGCTTGGTGCCTTTGTTCGTGGTCAGTTGACGGTTATGGGATGCCTTGCCGTGATCTATGCTATCGGCCTGGCTCTTGTTGGTCTTAAGTTGGCATTACTGATCGGTGTTCTGGCTGGCCTTGCGAGTATTGTTCCTTATCTTGGGGTCATTGTAGGCCTGGGAGCTGCACTTCTGGCGGCGCTGATGCAGTTCG
Source organism: Pokkaliibacter sp. CJK22405 (assembly GCF_046614695.1). NCBI lineage: Bacteria > Pseudomonadati > Pseudomonadota > Gammaproteobacteria > Oceanospirillales > Balneatrichaceae > Pokkaliibacter > Pokkaliibacter sp. CJK22405. The sequence goes on along the minus strand of NZ_JBKKHQ010000029.1, from coordinate 8,765 downwards.
ATACCATGCTGCCACTGGTATGGGTGTGTGTGGTTTTCGGGGTTGGCCAGATGCTGGAAGGAATGGTGCTGACGCCTAATCTGGTCGGCGACAAAATCGGACTTCACCCCGTTGTTGTCATTTTTGCGGTTCTGGCTGGCGGGCAGCTGTTTGGCTTTGTCGGCGTTTTGCTGGCGCTTCCCGTTGCTGCTGTGATCCGTGTATTGCTTGCTCATGCCTTCAAGGGCTACAAATTAAGCGCGCTCTATCATAATGACTCGCTTCACTATTCGGAGCTGTCGAGCGACAATCCCCCGGAGGATCCACATCTTTCTGATCGTAAAGCAGATTCCTGAGGAGGTGCTGTGAGATCAAAGCGCCACTCGGCCCCCATCCAGCTACCTTTGTGGCTTCGTCTGCGTGACGATGCCACGCTGGGAAACTTCTACCCTGTTGGTAATGAAATGCTGGTGGATATGCTTCAGCGCCTGTTTGATACCGGCTCTGAGTCATGTCTTTACCTTTGGGGCAAGAAAGGAAGCGGCTGTAGCCATCTTTTGCAGGCCGCTTGTCACATGGCCGACAGTCAGGGAAAGCGCTCTGTCTATTTGCCGCTGGCGGAGCTCGCCGATTACCCGGTATCCGTGCTTGAAAATCTTGAGCAGCTGGATCTGATCTGCATCGATGACATACAGGCAATTTCCGGTACACCGCAGTGGGAGACGGCACTTTTTCATTTGTTTAACCGCGTGCGAGATGCGGGTAAGAAGTTGGTAATGGCGGGTGAGATGCCTCCTCGGCAGTTACAGCTTGATCTTCCTGACCTCCACTCCCGGCTGAGCTGGGGAGTGGTCGTGCAGGTTAAGGAGATGGGGGATGAAGATAAACTTCAGGCTCTTCAACTGCGTGCACGAGTGCGTGGCATGGATCTGCCGGATGATGTCGCCCGTTTTATCCTCTTTCGCTGTCCTAGGGATATGAAAGGGATGTTTACGGTGCTCGACCGTTTGGATGATGCCTCCCTGACCGCGAAGCGTAAGCTGACGATTCCTTTCGTTAAAACCACCATGAACTGGTAGCTGTTGGAGATTGATCTTGGCTGCACGTGAACAACGCGACTTTTTACGACGTCCTGCTGATGAGCAGCAAGACTTCCTTACTCAAACATGGTGCGACCAGTGTATGGAAGCTGATTTGGGGATGACTGATCCGCAGGAATATAAAGAGCAAGGTATCGTCTTTATTGAGGGAAAATGCACGAAATGCGGGCAAGCGGTAATCACTGAAATTGAAGACTGACAATTTTTAAATGTAATGCTCAGTATCTGTGCTGAACAAAAAAGGAGCCAACGGCTCCTTTTTTATTTGAGTGCTTCAATCCTGAATTAGCCGTTATCAATACGGCCCTTCTTGCGCGGATTAAAGCCAGGACGTTTAGGCTGCTTGCGTTGCTGACGCTCAAAGGCTGCCTGCTGCTGTGCAGATTTGGCAGGGATCTTCTTGCGAGGCATGCCAGCCATGTCGAAAAGTACGTTTGCATCCTTTTGCGCCAGCTCTTCCCACTGGCCAGCACGCAGACGGCTGGGAAGGAAAATGTGTCCAAAGCGAACACGTTTTAGGCGGCTGACCTTCACGCCCTGAGACTCCCAAAGGCGACGTACTTCACGGTTACGGCCTTCCATCAATACGCAGTGGTACCAGCGGTTGATACCGTCACCATCAAAGAACTGGATATCTGTAAAACGGGCAGGGCCATCATCCAGCATGATGCCTTTGCGCAGGGTGTCGAGCATCTCGTCAGTGACTTCGCCCATAATGCGGACTGCGTATTCGCGGTCAATCTGGGTGGAAGGGTGCATCAGTTTGTTGGCCAACTCACCATCGGTGGTGAAAATCAGCAGGCCGGAGGTATTAATGTCCAAACGGCCAACGGCAATCCAGCGTTCACCTTTCACCTTCGGTAGGCGCTGAAAAACAGTCTGGCGGCCTTCAGGATCCTGGCGGGTAACCAGCTCACCCTCTGGCTTGTTATAAATCAGGATGCGTGCAGTGTGTTGTTGCAGCTGTTCATCGCGAAGTTCCTGACCGTCAAAGATGATACGTTCCTGGCCGGTGACACGATCACCCAGACGGGCAATCTGTCCATTCACGGTTACTCGACCATCAGTGATTGCGGTTTCCATTTCGCGGCGGGATCCAAAGCCTGCTCGGGCAAGGACTTTCTGCAGTTTTTCGTCATTCATATGCTTGTCTCTTTAACCGCCTCACGGCGGGGAGGGATGTGGCGGCAAGTATAGCAAAGGCTACTTTTCTTGCAGCAATAAAAAAAGGGCGGTCATAGCCGCCCTTTCTCAAGCTGGCCGTTTTAGTGGCCGCTGGTTACGCCAGTCCAGACGCGAGTCATTACACGCTGAAGTTTGGGGCCTTTAGGCTGATAGACGTACAGGTTGTTCTGCACTTCTTCAGAGGGATAAATGCCAGGATTATCCAACACTTCTTTATCAACATACTGCTTGGCTGCCTTGTTGGCGTTAGCGTACATGACGTAGTTGGAGACATCCGCAATGACTTTTGGCTCCATCAGGTAGTTCAGGAACTTCATTGCCAGTTCAGGGTGCTTGGAATCTTTAGGAATGGCGAATGAATCGACCCAAAGCTGAGCACCTTCTTTTGGAATACTGTAGGCAATGTTAACGCCATTCTTGGCTTCTGCTGCACGGTCGGCGGCTTGCAGCACATCGCCAGAGTAGCCAATCGCTACACAGATATCGCCGTTAGCCAGATCGTTGATGTACTGAGATGAGTGGAAGTAGCGAATATAGGGACGCACTTTCTTCAGCATCGGCTCAACAACATCCTGGTAGTCTTTGCTGTCTTCGCTATTAGGATCCTTGCCTGCATATTTCAATGCGGAAGGCAGTATCTCGGTGGGGGCATCCAGGAAGGCTACACCACAGCTGGCCAGCTTTTTCATGTTCTCTTCGTCGAAAACCAGACTCCAGGAGTCAACCGGGGCATCCTCCCCCAGGACTTCTTTTACTTTGTCGACGTTATAGCCAATACCGGTCGTGCCCCACATATAAGGGATAGCGTATTTATTGCCTGGATCGAAGGACTCCATGCTCTTCATCAGGCCCGGGTCCATGTTGCTGATATTCGGTAGTTGGGATTTATCCAGTGGCTGGAATGCACCCACCTGAATTTGACGCTGCAGGAAAGCGCCAGTGGGAACTACCAGGTCATAGCCGGTGTTGCCAGACAGGACTTTGGCTTCCAGCATTTCGTTGCTATCGAAAACGTCGTAAACCACCTTGATGCCAGTTTCTTTTTCGAAGTTGCTCAGGGTGTCTTCGGCAATGTAGTCAGACCAGTTATAGATGTGCAGGGTGTTGTCTTCATCTGCCGCATGAGCTGCTGCAGCGGCCAGGGCAAGAGCACTAAAAGCAAGGTGAGAAAGTCGGATCATGATTAATCGTCCAGCTGTAGAGCAAGATGAATGAGCCAGCAGCAATGCTGCATAACGGGGAAGCAAAATATTCTCAATGACTGCTATTTAAGCAGGAAGCAGGCCAAAGAGGAGGTTGCCACCGGGTGAAGCGACATACATTGCAAAACTTATCAGTGAACGATGGGCTCTGCCAACGAAAATTTCGTTTCGCTGGCAGAGGATATTGAAGGGGTGGAGAGCAGGTCATGCCCTCTAGGGGTTAGTGCTTGCTTGGTGAATGGGTTGCCATAAAAGATTTGATACGGGGGCCAACCTCACCACGAAATTTACGCCCATTAAAAATGCCATAGTGCCCAACACCTTTTTGGACATAGTGCTCACGTTGTTCATCTTTAAGGCCAGTGCACAATTTTTGTGCGGCTGCAGTTTGCCCCTGACCCGTAATGTCATCCAGCTCACCTTCAACGGTCATTAACGCTGTTTGTTGAATTGCGCCAAGATCAATCTTTTCACCGGCAAAGGTCATTTGGCCCTTTGGTAGATCATGATTGATAAAGACCTTCTGAATGGTGTCCAGATAGAAGGCGGCAGGCAGATCCATTACGGCAAGGTACTCGTTATAGAACTTGCGATGCGCTTCGGCGCTATCACCATCACCCTGAATCAGGTCATTAAAGAACTTGAAATGCTTCTGAACGTGCAGGTCAGGGTTCATCATCAGAAAACCACTGAGCTGGATAAATCCCGGGTAGACTTGCTGCCCTGCACCGGGATAGATATCCGGCACGGTGCAGATCACCTTATTTTTAAACCAGTCAATATCGCGTTCAGCGGCATAGTCATTCACTTCAGTTGGACTGATACGGGTATCTACCGGGCCGCCCATCAGAGTAAGTGTCAGTGGCTGAAAGGCTGATTTGTCCTGGGCCATTTTGGCGCAAGCAACAAGGGCCGGCACGCTGGGCTGGCAAACAGCGACCATGTGCACTTCTGGGCCGAGTAGCTCAATAAACTCAATCAAATAGCGCACATAGTCATCAAAGCTGAATTCACCTTCGGTGGCGGGCACATCCCGAGCGTTACGCCAGTCGGTGATATACACCTCATGATCAGGAAGGAAGTGCTCGACTGTGCCACGAAGCAAAGTGGAGTAATGGCCGGAAAGCGGTGCGACCATGAGTACTTTTGGGTGTTTGTACTCGCCAAAACGGCGGAAGTGGATCAGATCGCAGAAAGGTTTGGCGAGAGCAGTCTCTTCATGAATGCGCACTTTCTTGCCATCAATCAGAGTATGGCTAATGTCAAAAGCAGGCTTTTCGTAGTTGTTGGTACAGCGCTCGAACAGCTCCATGCCTGCCAGTAGGGTTCTCCCCGCTGGAGTGTAAGGAAACAGGCTCCAAGGCAACGTTAACTGTTTTTGCAGTGCTTGAGTCCAAAGGTTCAGGGGTTTCAGCAGCTGCTGAGTCTGTGCATGCAGATCATAAAGCATGAGGCACTCCGTTAGTCAGCGTCCATGACTGGGAAGGGCGTCCCAAAAATTGTTGTGCAATGCAGCATAGAATAGACCTGCAGGTAAATGAGCGCAATCCAGCAAGGCGACAGCTTTCCCCTCAAGAGCGTCGCAAAACCGTCATCTGAGCGGGGTATGGTCGAGGTCATCAAGACTGTATCAATGTTGTGCGTTATTGAGTCTCGGCCGGCATGACTTAGGCGCGATGGACGATAGTGCACGACGTGCGGAGGCTCTCATGCTTAGCATTGAAAATGTGATCCAGAATAAGTATCCGTTGTGGCAACAGCGCTCAGCTCTTATTCAGAAGCCCGCGTTAACGCTGTTGAAAGGTTTGATTCACGAGCGGGAAATAAATGCTTTCTTTGAAAAGCATCCGCACAGTGAAGGATTTGATTTCCTTGATCGCGTTCTGGAGTACTTCAATTTCAGCTCACGCACGAGTCATCAGGATCGGGCGAATATTCCTTCCAGCGGTCGTGTGGTGATTGTTTCCAATCATCCGTTAGGATCGTTGGATGGCTTAGCCTTGCTTCAGCTGGTGGGTAATATTCGTCGGGATGTGAAGATTATTGCCAATGATCTTCTCAATAATCTTGAACCTCTTAGAAAGCTGCTGTTGCCCATCGATAACTTGTCACAAAAGGGTTATCGCCAAAGTATGCGTCACATTATGGATGCTCTTCTTGAGGAAGAGGCAGTCATTGTCTTTCCGGCAGGGGAGGTCTCGCGTGCTGGGATCACTGGCGTCAAGGACGGGAAGTGGCAAACGGGCTTTCTTCATTTTGCGCGTAAGACCAACTCCAGAATTTTGCCTATTCATATAGAAGGCAAGAACTCCTGGCTTTTTTACGGCATATCGATGGCGTACAAGCCCGCCTCCATGCTGATGCTTCCCCATGAGATGTTCCGGCAGCGCAATAAAGAGCTTTCAATTCGGATAGGCCAGCCGATCAGTATCATGCAGCTGGATCAGCTCCCCGTTAATAATGCGATGAAAGCGAAACTGCTTCGCAAGCATATTTATCGCCTGGGAAAAGGTAAGAAGCCGCTTTTTGAGACAGAGCACACCATTGCTCATCCCCAGAATCGGCAGGAGCTAAAGCGGGCGCTGCAGGAAGCAACCTGCCTGGGTGAAACCAACGATGGAAAACGAATTCTGCTTTACCTCTATCAACCGGACTCAGTGGTGTTGCGTGAGCTTGGCCGTTTGCGAGAAGAGGCTTTTCGACAAGTCGGTGAGGGCACCGGACTGCGTCAGGATACAGACCGCTATGATCGCTATTATCAGCATCTGATTCTGTGGGATGAGGATGCGCTTGAGATTGCAGGCGCCTATCGGTTAGGGCATGTCCCTGACATCGCTGTGCGTGGCGAGGCGTTATACTCGGCGGAGTTATTTCGTTACCGACCTGATATGCAGAGTTATTTCGATGAAGGTGTCGAGTTGGGGCGAAGCTTTGTGCAACCAAAGTACTGGGGAAGACGCAGCCTTGATTATCTCTGGCAGGGCATTGGTGCTTATCTGCGGGCGCACCCGGAAATTCGCTATCTCTTTGGACCGGTGAGTTTGAGTAGCCGTTATCCGCTGGCGGCCAGACAGTTGATCGTAGGCTATTACCGACGCTATTTCGCAGATACCGAGCACCTTGCAATGGCTAATGCCCCTTTTGTGATTCCTGCCAGAGAACAGCGCCAGATTGATGACCTGTTTGATGGGTTGAGTGCAGATGAGGGACTGATGGTGTTGAAAGAACAGCTGGCACACTACAACGTGACGGTACCTACGCTGTATAAACAGTACGCTGATGTCTGTGACTCAGGAGGCGTTCGTTTCCTCGATTTCGGTATTGATCCTGACTTTGGCTTCTGTGTGGACGGGCTGGTTTTAGTGGATACGCAAAAGCTGAAGCCTAAGAAGCGTCTTCGCTATGTGGGAGGAGAGGTTGCTACGGTTGAATGTCACCTCGAGAAAGGCGAAATGCCTGCTGGTATTGTCTGAAGCCACTCAGTAAGCGTATCGACGTTTGATTGTCTCCCGCAGCCTGGCAAAGCCGGGCTGCTGTCTCGAAGGTCGACAGCCCCTTATCCTCCTGATTTCGCCTCAGGTAAAACTCACTTTTTTCCATGACCTCAGCGCTTTCGAGCGAATAGCGTGGTAGCTCCTTAAGCCATGGTGTCTGCTGAAGCATTTTTCGGGCTTCCTGCCATGTGCCATCAAGAAGCAGTAAGGTCGGACGTGGTTGCGACGTGTTAACGGGCTGTAAAGTTAGCGTTGCTGCATGGCGTGAGTCAGCAGCTGAGGACTGAGGAAACACGAGCCAGATATGATCTTCTGAGGATATTTCAGCTTGGGTTAAATGACGCGACCAGGTAATAGTCGTAACTGCGTTTGTATGGCACCCCAGCCACCGGCCTGTATTATGCCAGCGGCGATATTCATTGGAGTGAGTCAGCAAAATCAGGTCGAAGGGCAGAGGCATTTTTTCTGAAGGGCAGCAACAAAATGGAGTTGCCATAGTGCAGATCGCACAGAAGTGCGGGTAGGGGCCTGAGCGGTTTAGTCTTCGTAATCCTGTTTGATGCGCCATTTGTTCTCTTCATCCGTGATGCGCTTCAGTTCGTCTTCAAGCTCATGCTTCTGTTTCTCCAACTCCATGTCCAGCTTGCGCTGAAGCTCAGATATCCGCTTTCGAATGGTTAAGACTCGGTCGTCAACGTTGCGGTATTTGGCTACTTGCTCATAGCCTTGTAAACATTGTCCGAGCATAGCCTTGGCGCTCTTCCAGTTTCCGCGCTGATCTGCACGTTGGGCAGAAAGCCAGGAAATATCCAAAGACACCAGGCGTGCTGTGAGCTTGAGATGTTGGACAAAATGCTGCGCCTGCTGATGAGAAAACAGGCGCTGTTCATACAGCGCTTTTACCAAGTCAGAGGAGTGTTTTAGCTGGCGCTTAACGACGACTGCCTGCTTCTCGGAGTAAAGAATGGGCTGGAGGGAGTCATCACTCTGGCCTTTTTTTGTTTCCAGCTCGGCGCGGCACTCACCCAGCGCTACGGAAGGTGTCGGGTCTTTAGGATCCAGTGAGCGTAGCTCATTCAAACGCGATATAAGTAGCTGAAGCAGGGCGATGTGAAGGGGGACGGGTAAAAAGCCATCAGGCATCTGCTGAAGATTATCTCGAATATGTCGCACCTGCTCTTTAATCGCCAGCGTGCGCTGGCGTTTCTTATTGCGGGCGTTCTCGAAAGACTGGCCAATGAGAGCCATTGCCACAAGGGCCATCACGCCGAGAATCAGAAAAATGGCAATATGAGTAGCAGTCATGTTGCTCTTAAGCTCTTGTTAGAGTGGGCCAGTAGCAAGGCATCTATATTAGGTGCCGCTGTATCGGCACTATTTCTTCTTAACTTCTATATAGGTATTACTAACGGCGGATTAAGAATGAACTTAACCTAAGGTGGTGCGCAAGCTCGATTATGGCATAGAACAATGTCAGGGTTGTCAGGTTTTTATCCACCTGGCTCCATACCTGAGTGATCGAGGCAGTTATCCAGTTGCATATCTTTCATCTTAATTAAGTCCTGCCAGTTCCTGGTCGTTATTACTGACTCCTTATTAAGAGTGGAAATGCTAAACGACTGAATCGAAAGAAAAGATTAAAGGAAATGCTTGACCGAGGGGAGGGTGCTGGGTAGTATACGCGCCCGCAGCAGTCGTCCGGGAACGGAAAAAACTGATGCGATGTGTGTCCCATTCGTCTAGTGGTCCAGGACACCGCCCTTTCACGGCGGTAACAGGGGTTCGAACCCCCTATGGGACGCCAA
>NZ_JBKKHQ010000028.1:0-107521 GCF_046614695.1 Pokkaliibacter sp. CJK22405 | reverse complement strand
GAGTAGGTCATTGCCAGGCATCCAACACCGACACCCTGATCAGAGATGGTCAGGGTGTTTTTTTATGCTTGGAAAAATATAACGCCCTCCTGAAAGCTCATTCTAAGAGCTTAAAAAATTCTGTAGTACCGAGTAACCGGTCTCTAATACACCTTCTTCCCTGAGCAGAAGTTCTTCTGACGACCAGTCAGCTAATGCCGTGGCATTTTTGCTCGAGATGAATTAGTGGTTTTCGTTCATTTATCTGTAGAAAGTTGCTCTTCGAAAATACTTTTTTGATCTACATGATTTTGAAATAAAAGCGACATTTTCCTCAGTTATCTTTGCGTGAGTAATCACCCTGTACCTCAAATAAAGCCATGGCATGGAGCTGTACGCTTTTTTGACTCGGTACTTGAACGGACTTAGTCGGTTGCTTAGCAAAGTTTTCAATCGTTCATCGCACGTTGCTGCGTTGGACTCCTCAAGAATGACATCTGGACTGCAGCGTGGACAGCTGCAGCAATCACCTGCGCCTGCCACTCGTGCAGATAAGGTTGATCGTCTTACTGCATCTGCACAGCCACCATCCTTAAAGCAGGCTGCAGAGACAGGTAAACATAAACATCGCTACCTTTCCTTTACTGCCCTCAAAGAGCGCTTTAAGGGGGAAAATAAAGCGGGAGCATCAAATATCTCTCCACGCCTGAGCCCTGCGTCTTCCGCGTCGTCATTGGCTCAATGTAATCCGCTTCGAGGCCCAGCTATCCGGTCAGCTCCTGCGCCGCTACAGCCGCGCGATGAGCGCGCGTTTGCCGCGACTCCAGCACAACAGCACTCGCCGCGTGCAGAACATCGCGTGTCGGTAGCATCCCCGGCTGTCACAAGAACCCCTTTTGATGATCATCCGGAGCTGTTTTATCGTGATCATTTAAAGCCGCAGCTCAGAGATTCGTTACTCGGTCATCTGCACAGCCCAAGCTCGTCATCTTCACAACATTTAAGAGGTAGCGAGCAAGGGCTTAATGCGGCAGAGTCCAGCAGGCGCTCTTCAGGACGTTCTGCACAGAACCCCTATGCGTGGGAGGATGAATTACTTAATAACTATCTTCCCTCGCAATACTCAAACCAAAACCCACCGCCACGGCCGCCCAAGGAACCGCTGGATCCGGTGAGTGCTAACCCGAGTACTGAGTTTAGACCGCCGCGCTCCATCGCACAGATTCGTCAGGGAGTTCGCTCTCAGATGCCTCAGCCTTTTTCGGGCCTGACCGAGCAGCGTGCGGCACTGCGTCAAGCAAGAAGCCAAGAGCCGGTTAACACCGCTGTTCCCAACGGTGCTCTCTCGAATAGCGAAGTAAAAAGGCCGAGTCGGAATCCGTTTAGCCGTCTCGATAATTGGGTCACTAAAGATCACACTAGCAGCACGCTCAAAAAGCGTCGTCCAGGTGTAGTCGCATCGCCAGAAGTGTTGTCCGGGCAGGGGACGCGTTTCAAGCTTAAGGTGGATAGTGAAGGGCGTCTGGCGTATGGGCCAGAGACTTCACCTGAAATGAAAACCTTGCTTGAGGAAACCGTTGCCGGAAATGATCGCCGATTCGAGCAGGTAAGTACGCTTGCCAATGGTGAAACCAACGGGCAGAGCCGCGCTTTATTAAAAGATCGGGAAGGTTTGGTGCATTATTTATCGAGCACGCCCGCCAGTATGACGGCAATGCATAGCTCTCTGCCCGCGGCCTCGGGTGAGCTGGATTTGCCGGGTTATGAGCATGAGGCTTTGATGAGCCGAGTGCACAAGGATGCTGCCGGCAATACCTTTCGCCTCCATGATCAGCAGCTCATGTCATTTGCTGCACAAGAGCAACAATGGAGCCGGGTTGATACCGGTGAGCAAAGCGACCGTTGGAAATCACTGCAAACCAGTGCCGGTCGAATTACTGCTCAGGTTGATGTGGGTCAGGAGCGTAGCATTGTCGATCTGACGGCTGATGGCAAAGTGTTGTTTCAGACCAAAGATGCGATTAGCGCCTATCATCAAAATGGTCAGCGCCAGCTCACAGTTGTGACCAAGAGCGAGTCAGGCCAGTCTCTCCGTATGCTAAACCCGCTTTCGGGAGAAGAGCAGCGTATTGCTTTCACGGTGAATGATTTTCGTGTCGATGAAGAGCATCCACCAGCAAAGGCCGGCTCAATCAAGCATGTGGCTGTTGACGATGATCACGTCTATCTGGCCGATGCGCATGGTGTTCTTTTTACCACCACCATGGCATCTATCGATGCTGCCAGACAGAGTGGCCAGCCTGTGGCATTCTCCCGTCAGGATGTAAATGTTCCGGGTCTTAGCAAAGATCAGAGTGTGACTGGCTTCTTTAACGATAGCCGCGGCCAGTTGAATACCGTTATTAAGGATGAAAAAGGACAGAGCCATACGTGTCCTGTTAAGAGCCCGGATGACGTTAAAGCCGGATGGAATATCGGTGACTCATTTGTCAGCCATCATACGCAGGGGCTGACTTCACGTGACGTTGCTGGCAGCTATGTTCATCAGGAGCGTTTCGGTTCTATGCGCCTTGGCGAAGAAGGCCGGGTGTCTTATAAGGATCCTCTCTCAGGCGACTGGCGCACCCTGGATAATGGCAAGAAGTTCAGTGCCATTACGCGAGGGCTGGATGGCAATAGCTATGCAGTCGTAGATGGACAGCTCCGCAGCTTCCAGGCGGCGGACGTAACCGACCGCTATGTGCTGGGAAGCAGCATCTACAGCATTCCTATGCAGCGTAATCAGCCGAAGCTCGGCCGTTCAGCCATGGGAGCTGAAGAGAGCGATCGTTTTATCTCAGCCGCAGTGATCGATAATCACCATTATGTGGGTCTGGACAGTGAAGGAAGCGCTCATGTGCGCATGAATTCTCAGGCGCATAACCGGGCGATGCGCCAAACGGTGAAGTTGCCGGCGCTGGGGATTCCAGCAGGCGAGAAGCTTGCCCAAATTCATATGGATCGTGATCAGAACCTGATTGGCGTGACTGCCAATGGTGCTGTTTATCAGATGCCAAAGGGCGAATGGAACCATCCGCTGGCAGGCCGCCGTGCGACGCGTTGGCAACCGATGTCATTACCCATGCTGCCGCTGATCAATACGCCAAAAATTACCAGCGCGCTCTCTTCCCGTCAGGAGCTTTCGCTGTCTCTGAATGGCGAAAGTTTTACGCTGAAGGATGGCCAGTGGCAGGCAGGCAGCTTGCCTGAATCCCGTACCTCAAATCTGAACTCTCGTTTTGACCAGGCGTTTACACGTCTGTCGCAGGCGGAGAAAAGCATGAAGGTGCGTGGCCGTGAAATGCGCTTCACCATGGGGTTGGCGGGCTTTAACAACGCAGAAAAGACAGCCTCGGTACAAAGTGGCTTCCGCGAGCGGTTACGTGCCCATTATGTCCGCATGGATATGAGCACCCCACGCCCCGTCAAAATCGCAGGGGATGCGATTCAGCATAGCTACCGTGGTCGTGAAGGCCTCTCTGGCGTATACGAAGAGGCCGCGCGCATCAACCACGAGATGGAAAGTCTGAGTGGTCAACAGGGGCGCCGGGCTGAGGATATTCATCAGCGTTTGAGTTCACTGGAAGTCAGTGGCAAGCGTGGGCAGCCTGGTTGCTCTCTGGGTGAAGAGGGCCAGCGCCTGCTGGATGAAATCCGTCTGTTCACCGATGAAGTGGACCGCTCGTCATTCCGACTTCTCTCGAACATCGCCAACCATGCAGGCCTCACTGACAAGCACGGCCAGCTAAAAGCAGAGGCTAAAGCCAAGCACCAGCACGGTATTCATAGTGCGAAGGGCCATAATCTGGCGCAAGAGCTGAAGACGCTGTGGGATCAGCAGGGGCTTTCGTCGACAACGACCGGCAAGATGCTTGAGCAGTTGCACGAGCGTGGTATTGACCTGAGCCACAGCAAAAGTGACATCGCGCTGGGTCGTCGTCGAGATACTCATGATGAGCATTCACTGGTGAAGTCTCGCCTGAGTTTTAACACGCTGACCCTCATGAAAATGCAGCCCATTCTGGCTAAGCTGGAAATGTATGCTGCTGGCAATGCTGCGCCTTCCGAAAGACAGATGAACCGCCTGTGGGAAGACTTGAGCGCACTGCGTGATGAACAATATCGGGACAATCCCGTCAAGGTTTATACCGATATGGGTCATGCCAGTTATGGTGATCTTGAAGCGAACTACGATGTCGTCAAAGGCTTTATGAAGGCGCTGCGTAAGGATGATCATGGCGTTACCATGACCAGCCGCTCTGCGCTGGATGCCAAAAATCGTGAGGAATTGCGCCAGACATTGAAAGAAGTACTGGGGCATCTGCGTGAAGGTGAAACGCTGTCACTGGGCCGTGCTTATGAGGCAGGTGTCAGCACCATGTACGTGCCCGGCAAGGAAGGTGTGGTATTCACTAATGCTGTTGCTGGCGCGAACTCCGGTGTTAACCGGGCCATGACCATTACTCGTGATGAAAACGAGATCTACATCTCCTTTGCTCGCAATAAAGCGCAGGGTATTACCGGTGGTGCTTACATCGGCAAAAATGTGATGCCGCTGATGGCCGGTCTGGACGTTAATGATCCTGACTTCTCCTCGAAGTTCAAAATGGATGTGGGTAATGACCGGGACGCCAGTCTTGATGTCCGTGCCGGTATCACCGTATCGAACACATTGACCCATGCCGCCCGTCATGGTCTTGAGTTTCGGATCAACGAGGCTGAGCTGGATAACTTCGTCGATCGTCTGATGGATTCCAACATTGAGCAGATCAGCCCAAAAGAGCTGCTTGAGCTGGGCTTTGATCACCGTAATCGTCATGGCCACACGGTGTCTTTCAGCGTTGATCTGGTGGGTAAGTTTGGTCTTCGCGCTGCTGTGGGTGGTACAGGCTCAGAAGCGAATCCCGGTTTCAAACTGCGGGGTGAAGCCGGTGTAGGTTTCGCTAACAATATGCTGAGCTTTACCCATACCCGCGATAAGGAAAACGGCGAGGCGATTCACCGCCAGACGGCCAATAATCGTGCTGAACTCTTTAACAAGACACAGATGAGCGCCGGGCTCACGGCACAGGGCGTGACTTCGCCGCGTGTTAACCGAAACGGTGACAGCCTTCAGCAATTCTCCAGCTTTACCGGTATCGAAGCCAAACTGAGCTTTGAGGATGCCTCCAGCCGACAGGTGGATGTGCAGATACAGGAACCTGGCGGTTTGCCTTTTGACTCGATCAAGACGGTGCTTTCCACGCTGAGTAGCGCCTTTACCGATGCGCCAACCCAGCGTCTGCTGAATGATGTGAAAAACGACAACTCACTGGATGGCACTTCGACACTGGCGCGCCATGAGCGGGATCTGAACAAGCTGCGTCGTCTGCATTCCTACTTCACCAATATGCCAACGGTGAATATGGCCCAGCGCAGTGCCGTCACCCAGATGGAAGACACCCTGACGGCAGGTCTGGCGCACAAGAACCACAGCATGGTGCTTGGCAAGGAAGTGAAGTACTCCACCCACTTCAGCAATCTGGCGCGACTCACCCAGGATAATATTGTCGAAGTACTGCTGTCGCATATCGATGATGAGCGAGCGATGAGTAATGCTGAACGTCTGAGAGTCTATGCTGAGCAGGACCCTAACTTTGCGGCATTGCTTAAGCACCTGCAGGACACCCCCCGCGCGCGCTGCAAGGTAACGATGGAGTTGCGGGCAGATATCAAACAGAAAGCGAGCCGCATGCTGGCGCAGAATAAAATCTCGGCGGCGGATATTGCCCTGCTGATGAAAGACCCAAAGAACCTGCGTATCAAGGACTTCAAGGTACTGGCGATGACAGGCCTGAATGAAACCTTCAATGCACCGGCTCTTTTTGTCGGTGGTAAAAGCTCATCCAATGTCGGGCTGGAGAAACTGATCGGTAAAGTGAAGTTTCACTACGGTGAGGAAGACACCGGCATGCCGCTGCAATTCAGCTTCCTGGGTGAAAGCGCTCACGGTAAAGAAACCCTGCGTGACGCCGCGCAGCGTCTGGCAACACAGGCGCACCAGCAGATTGCGTGATAGTGCGTTACGCTATCCCTGAAAAGCAAAAACCCCTTGGCGTTAACCAAGGGGTTTTTCTATGTTTGGTGGAGCTTTAGGACGCGGGTTTAACTCCCAAAACGGGAGCTGAGTTGGTTCATTTAGAGAAGCCTGTCTATTCAGTGACCGCACATAATTGACGATCTCGCAGCTATCAATTTCACGCGCTTGCCTCGCTTTATCCGTAATCGCCCATATACCGCGTGACGAATTCTTGAGAAACCCAGCCTTCTTCAGATGGTTGCGAGCCCAGGACAAGCGATAACCGATTTCTCTTTGGCTGTTTTTGTCCGGGTTGTGCAAAATGGCCAGCGTATCTTCATCGAACTTCTCAAGCTCGACCACGTCCTCATAGATCTCATCGATGCTGCCTGATCCACCAAGGTTAACAAGCGCTTTCATTAATGGAAGCATCAGTTGGTCAAAGGTGATCACTCCGAGCCCCCTTGGCTGTTTTTGGTTTGCCGCGCTTTAAGTCGAAGGCGATGCTGGGCCAGATAAGGCTCGTGTTGGTTTGCGACCCACCGAAGTGACAAATTTGAATGGAGTCCTAAAAATTCACGATCATTTTCTGAAATATCCTCTGCTATAAGGACAATCCCATTGCTATCAAAGGAGATGAGGAACCGGTCAAAAAGTGCGTCCAAATTCGCGGTCAGCAAAAAGCCATTGAAAACGTCCAAACGCTGGGCATCACTTTCACATTCTGCCCAGGGCAGGGCATGACTTGCGCGCAATACTTCAGGCATGGCGACTCCGGTGACAGCACAGGCACCACCCCAGTATTCCAACATAGCTTTTCTGTAAGTGTCTTGCCCAACTCGCTGCCGTACGATGCGCTCCACTTCCGTGTTTTTAACACCTTCGGGTAGTTTGTTGAGTTCGGCTGTTAGCGCGGATCCAAAATCATTTTCTGCTTGGTTAGGCAGGGCGTGCGCTAGCGCGGCTGCACGCTTAAACACAACCGCCATACTGTTGACTGAATCACTCAGAATTTCACGATCATGTAATGGGAAATCGCGTTTCAATTCATTCAACAACTGATGTTTGGCGTTGCCAAAGTGCAAACGGAAGTTGCTTGCTGCTAGTGCAATTTCCACGTGCAGTGGGTGGCGTGCTGAGCCGAGGGTTATGGACTCCGGGGTTTCACTTACGGTGTATTCAAAGCCAAAATCATGGCCGGCTTTTTCAATTAACGAACGTTTTAGGGCATCCATCACATCACCTTACGGCAAAGCCGGAACAGGCTGGCCGGGGAACTTGTTACCATAAAAACCGCAGATATCATCCGGGCAAACAAAGTCCACCAGGATGCCGGCTGCTTGCAGAGCTGGCCACCAATTCAGCCATTTGCAATCGGCGGCTTGCAACACGGGTGGTTTATCAGCATGTGCGTTGGCTACGGCCGGGAATTTGCGGTCAGGTGCGTCGAAGCTGGGCTGTAAGGCTTGGTCAGGGAATTCTGCGAAGTTGTCTTTGGCGGTTTCTGTAATGGTGACTTGATGTACTCGATCCGTATTGGCTTTGTTTTGCAGCAACCACTTTAAAAATACATCGCCCATACGGGTGTTTTGTTGTGCCGATGTTTTATTTTGGTATTCGTTGAGAATGCGAAAACCGTCATCGATCACTACCACTTTTGTTTTTGCATCCAGTAGCTTTACAGTACAGGCTAAAACACACTCTTCAGAAATATCAGCATGTTGCTGATTGGCCACGAGTAGCACATTGGTATCAATCACTACGGCATTCATTCCTCACCTTCCTTGGTCGCTGATGCTTTCTTTTCGTCGATTTTGCGCTGCATGGCGGCCATGGTGCGTGCGGCGATGTCGCCCATCTCGTCGCCGAAGAAGTTTTCTGGCCAATTGCTGATTTCACCGTAGTCGTCGAGTTTGAGGGCATTGATTTTGGCTTTAGTGCCATCACGCTCTACGAAATACATGGCCAGTGTTTCCGGCTCGATTTTCTGCTCGGCCACGCGGCGTTGGAGGCGGGTGAGCAGATGTTCGGAATGGGTTTCGATAATGAACTGCACACCGCGTTCATGACTAACTTGGGCAAACAACTCTGCCAGCTGGCTTTGCGCCAAAGGGTGCAAATGGCTCTCAGGCTCTTCGATGATGACGATATGGTTAGGCGCGGCAAACAGAGCGGCGACAATCACCGGCAGTACCTGCGAAACCCCTACGCCCACATCTTTTAAATTGCTGGCTTCGTTATGGTTAATAATTTGCAGCTCGTAACGGGCAGAACGCCCTAGCTGTTTTACTGCCAAAGCATCGGCCAGGTTCATGGTTTTTAGCCAGTGCATTGCTTGCTCAAACAGTTGCGCATCCCCGCTAATGGGCGAACCGGCTTTCATTTGCTTTTGGTATTCCACGCCACTGGCAATCAAAACATCAATGGCCTTGGCGCCGTCATCACCAATGTGGGCGGGCATCCGGCCTGCCCAGACGTAGTCGCGTTGTGCTAAACGGCGCACTGGGCCTAAATAGATGATTCGGCTGAGTTCATCCAGCAGTTCCGGGCCGATGTCTTTAATCTGTTCTGCTTGTTCGACCAGCTTATTGAGGGTGGCGGCAGAAAAAGCGAAGGAGCGTTCGGGGCGAAAGTCGGCGCTTTGACCTAATGGGCGACGTTGGTTGGCGAGGCTCAGTTGGTAAATACCGGCTTTGCGGCGCTTTACGGTAAAGCCTTGGCCATCTTTGCCTAAACGCAGTATGTCCAACTCGGCGCTGTCACCTGCGCCTTTTCGGTAGCGTGCTGAAAACAGGGATGAATCTGTGTTATCGGTTTGCTCTGCCCAGCGAAATTCAATACCAAACTGATTGGCTGGAGTGCCTGGACTGGCACTGGCGCTACGGCAGAGCACATCCTGAAACTGACCAAGGGTAACGGAATCGGACTTGCTGCTGTCGTTGTCGGGATTACCCAAATTCAAATCTAAATTTGGGTCGTCACTTTTGACCGTTTGGCGAATCAGTAACAGGCTTTGAATCAAGCTGGATTTACCCGAGGAGTTGGTGCCCAGCAATAAGGTTAGCGGTGCCAAGCGCAGCGGGCCGGTACTGCGCCAGATTTTAAAATTATCAAGCTTTAAGTGGGTAAGCATCAGTGCAGCTCTCCCGCTTCGAGTTTATCCCAGGCTTCTAATACCAAACGTTGGGTTTGATATTGGCCATAGACTTTAACCTCATTATTCTTCAAAACTCGAAAGGTTTCACTTGGGTATTGAGCCCCTAGAATGTCTGCTGGGTCGAGAATGAAACGCAAATCGTCACGGGTGAGGCAATAGAGCTGGGCAAAATAGGCGTCTAGCTCAGCCCGCAGCTGAGCGCGGCGAACTGAATCAAAAGAATAAGGGCTACCCACAAATCCAAGATCTTGCGCCCAAGCTGACATCTCATCGCTCGTGTAAGTAAGCTCCAATACTCGGGAGACGATGAAATCTATATCAGCCGCCTGATAGCGCTCAGGTGGTATAACTGGCAGCTGCATAAGGTAGTTATATGTAAGGTGTGTCCCCCCAACTTTCAGACGAGCTACATAATCAAAAACTAGTGAACTAAAATTGGCTAACAAACAAGATAGCAGTGACGCACCATGATTTGAAAAGAGTAGTGGCATCGTGTTTCCTACTCCGCACTTCGGAATAACAGACGCGATTACAGTTCTCTCGACTGAACGTAGAGCAATATCCCGCCACCCTATCAGCCAATCACTTTTCCATTGCCAAGTTACTTTACCAGCTTTATCCCTCTTCGTAAGGCGCTCAATTACGTCTGCATTTTTAACCCAGTAACGAGGAGTTGAATTGAATCCCGGGTTATCTTTTTCATGAAGCTCACAATCTCTAGCTTTATCGCCAACAAAAGTCGCCCATCTGTGATCATATTGATGAACCATTTTTGCTTCGTATAAGGCAACTAAATCTGAGCCTGACTCATCTTTAAATAGATAACTATCGTTAGCCATGTGAAACATGGTCATGAAATGGACACCCCAAGGATTCCCTTCCGGTCGAGATGTATCGATTAACACGGGAGTATTTCGATAGATACTTTTTGTTATTTCTGCATCTCTTTTGCTTCGAAATACAGGGCAAGTCAATGTATTGGGATTTAGTAGCTTAAAATCCTCACTTGTTAACTCAAACCACTTTTCCGGCTCACTGAAGTCATTAATAGATTTAGCATCGAATAAAAATTCAGCTACTTCGGATTGTCCTAAGGTCAAAAGGCAAAATGATTTTCTATCATCAGTATCTTTGAACCAACCCCTTATTTCGTAAAGGCTAAGGAGCCTTGATAAACGTTTATCACGAATTAAATGAGAGAAGAAAGTTTTTGTACTATCGTCAGTAGCTATGCCTGTAGGTACAATGAAACCTGCACGACCATTGCTAGCAGTAATCTGTAAAATTGTTTCGCTAAATAGCGCATAAGTATTCACATCGCCCACACCCGTCAATGCATAACGCCCACCTTCATCGCCATTCACATGCATAAAGGCACTGGCTGCCTCTGCTGTGCGTTTCGCATTCACAAACTCGTTAAATAAACGCACCTCGGCCTTGCATTCGTGCTCGGGGTGGTGCAATTCCGGCAATAAATGTTTGGCCAACATGCCTTCGCTGAGCCATTGAATGCGTTGGGCACGTTCGGCTTTATTTTTGGCTTTAGCGACATCGGCATTACGGGTGGCAAAAAATTCTTCTTCTTGCAGCTTGATGCGCTCCCACGGCGGGTTACCCAATACGCAGTCAAAGCCGCCCTGGGCAAATACTTGCGGAAAGGCTAAGGGCCAATGGAATACACGGGCTTCTGCGCAAGATTGCATTGCCGCCTCTCGCTGGGCGATATGCTGAGCATTGTGGCTTTCACTGACCAGTTCTAAATAGACACTAGCAGTGGTGGGGATGGTACTTTCAGTGGCTTCGGTTTTCGGCAGTAAAAACGCACCCAATACCATATCGGCCGTATGGCGCAGGTGGCTGGTTTGCGCCTTATCTAAAAAGGCTTTGTACGCCGCTTCTTGTTTGGCCACCTGTTTGGTGCTGGTTTGCGGCATGGCCTCGATGGCTTGCAGCTCAGCCAGCTGGTTGGCCTGTTCCAGCGGTAGTTTGAACTGGGGGCTTTTACGGCCTTTTTCTAGCTGTTTTAAGGCTTTGGTGTTTTCTTTATTCAGCGCTGTACAGATAGGCTTTTCATCACCCGAAAGTGCTTTGAAGGCGGCTTTGGGAATGCCGTATTCGAGCGCATTTAGATCCGTTAACCCCAACAAGGCATCACCACATTGTAAGTGGTGATCGAGGAAGGAAAGCGGCTGGCCCTCTTCAAAGCCTTCCAACCATAACGCTGTGCGAGCAAGTTCAAGCGCCATGGGGTTACGGTCCACCCCAAAAATACAGTGGCTAACCACTTCACGTAGGGCATGGCGATAATCAGCAGGTTTTACGGCGCCGTCTTCGCTACGTAATAGAGCCAACTCTTGGGCTAATCGGCGCGCCGCCGCCAGTAAAAAGTGACCGCTACCACAGGCGGGGTCGATCACACGAATGCTGAGTAACGCTTCGGTGGGGTTGGCTTTGTTATCTGCCAAGCGCTGCGCAATGACGGGTTCGAGTGCAGATTTAATCAGTTCTTGCACCAAGGAATCGGGCGTGTAGTAACTGCCGCTGGTTTTACGGGCGTTGCCGGCGGTGGAGCCTTCGCTGGTGATGCCGATAAAGCCAAAGGTCTTTGCTGCAAGATCAATTTCTGGCACCAATTCCAGCAGGCTTTCATACACGCTACCGAGTTCTTCCGGCCCCATGTTGCGGTAATCCACCGGCGCTGGGGTACCGCCATGGTTGGCCCAGCGCAAATGACGCATGCCCAACAACAGGTGTTTGTTACTGAGGCTGGCGGCATCCAGGGTTTTGCATTGCGCAGGGTTAAACAAGCCCCCTAAGGCCGGTAATGCCAAACGGGGTTCACCTTCAGCTAAACCATTAAACACAATGCGCAGCGCTTGCCAGTGGTCGTCAAAGCGGTTGAGGTTGCGCCGCTTCAAACAGGCTTCCCGCAAACGACCTAAGGCATAACCCTGAGCGTAAGCGCGCCGGGCGTGCTGCGCGGTTTTGCTCTCGTCGGCTGGGTGTAATACACCGCGCTCTTCTACAGTGAGCATGAAAATCAGCCGGTAGATCAGGCGCAATAGCTGTTGGAAGTAAGCATCTTTACTGAGTTCGCCGTTATCCAGTTGCTGCCTTAATTGCTGGTTGGCGGGGTGTTGAATAAAGCCTTCCCCTAACACCAGGAGCGCTTGCTCTACGCCATTGCGCAGCCCTTCGCGTACACGGGTGCCTTCAGCTTTGCCTGTTTCGCGCCAGGCTTCCCAAATACAGTGTTCGGGCTTGTCATTCGTTGCTGCGCGGCTGGCATGCAACACGCGCCAGATATTGGCAAATTCACTAAAGCGTTGGCCTTGCAGTACATCCTGAAAATCCACTTCCAAAAAGCTCGGGCGGGTCAGGCTGGCGGCATCGCGCAATAAACGCAGCTGTTTGCCATTAGTGACCATGGCCCACAGGTGGGCATCGCTGGCGTTTAACAGTTCTTGGGCTAACTGAAACGCCGACTTTTTGCGGCTGCCGCTACCTTCAATGGCGAAGTTGGGCAGGCTGTCGTCCAGCTTGGCGTTAAAGGGCGCGACCACCACCGGCACGTGACCAGCTATAAAGGTAATTGGGTAGGCCCGCTCATTTACCAGAACAGCTGCCGTGGCTTGTAAACTGCTGTAGCCGAAGGCATCGCGCAGGAGCTCTTCAATAAAGGTCTGGGTGACGGTAAGTGCATCGACATCTTCCCGCTCTAATGCTGGCGCAAAGTGCTTCCACTGGGCACAGGCAATTTGAAAAGCGCGACTGTAATCGTCTTTTAAGCGCAGGCCTTTGGGCGTGTGGTAGTCGGCCTCGCTTTGGTGCTTGGCTTGGCCCAGGGCGGCTTTTTCTAACTGGTCTGGCAGAAACAGCGTGCCTTCGAGGGTGATGCTGGGCAGATTCAGTGCGCTTTTAATTTGGCGTTTTGTTTTTTTCATTTTTCTCAAAGCTCCTTACAGCGCATCGGGCAGTAATACATACACACCGATCACATCTACCGGCAGACAGGCTTGTACACTGTATTGGCCCACATCGCGTGCCGCTTCGCGCACGCGCTTATGGTCGACCAGCAAGGTGTTAGCCCGCTCTTCGGCGAGCGCTTTGAGTTTTGCTTGGTTATCTTGCATAAAGGTCAGCGCGTGCTGGATCTCGCGGGTCATGGCCTCCTTGGGCAAGTTGCCGCTGGGCACGCATTCCAAGAGTTTGTTTACCTCAATACCAGTAATCCATTCTGGGGAGGTGCGGCCTTTGACCGCCAGGGCGACGGTTTCCTCAGCCATCAGTTGAAAAGGTTCACGACGACGTACATATTCCAGTTGGTGACGCAAACGCAGTAAGTAGATGGTGGTCACGACATCGACGCTGTCGGTTTCTGCCGCTGCGCAACGAGCAGCCAAGTTGCTATCGCCTTGCAGGCTTTCTTCTATCAAGTGATCAGCCAATACACTGACTAACAGGTGGCTGCGGTGCAGCTCGTTAAAGTCGATCGTTACTGGCTGCTCAATGCCTTCATCGGCTAAGCGTTGGCGCAAGTTCTCCGGTGTGTATTGCGGCAAAAAGCGATAGCGATTGCCACGGGTGGTCTCTAAAGGCGCATTTAAGCGTGCCGCTGCGGTTTTTATAAAGCGTTGAACATCTTCATGGGTGCCTAAGGATTCTTGTTGCTTTTGCCACTCAGGCAGTACTTCGTTCGGTTGGATACGGCGCTGGGCAAATACGGTGCGGTTCGCTTTGGCTTTGGTCAGTGCGTCTTGCCATTTTGTTTCGACCGGTGCGAGCAGCTCTTCGGCATCGGCGAACATATCTGGCGTGTAGGGTGAGTTACCTGCGGAGCGTTTCATCAAGGCGGCTTTTACCAGTGCTTGATTAATGCGGGTATCGTCTTCGGGCATGGGCACTAATACGCCCAGCTCTTTTTGAATCGCCTCGCCTTTGCGCAGAATAACGTTTAAAACGAATCCATCGACTGGGTTGTCTTGGCCGTAGAGCATGGTGCAACGCACCTCATTGGCTTGCTGGCCAAAGCGATCCACACGGCCTTCGCGTTGCTCATGGCGTGTTGGGTTCCAGGCTAGATCGTAGTGAACAACTGCGGTAAACAAATGCTGAAGGTTAATACCCTCTGACAAGCAGTCGGTGGCCACCAGAATGCGCCCTTCTTTTGTAGAATTGGCACCTTCTTCCATATCTTCCACTTTCAGGCGGCGTTCTTCAGGCGTTAGTTCACCCGTTACAGATTCGATGGTCGCTTTGGGAAATTGTTTGCGAAGGTGTTCAGCAACATAGTGGGCTGTAGCCACATAACGACAGAATACGACGGGATGAAAGCCTTCGTTCAGCAGTGATTCAATGTGCTGAATCAGGGCGGCAAGTTTAGGGTCGCCTTGTTTTCCGCTTAGGCGCTCTGCTTCATCGATTAAATGTTTAAGTGCATGGTTGTCTAATTGTGCGGGTGGTTCGATATCCGACGCCGAGAGATCATCGGCTTCACCATCGTGCAGGCGCTCATCGGTGAGCAGCTCATCGGGTGTTTGCAAGCCTTCTAATCGGTTGCTTAACGCTTTAACCGCAGCGGCAGGTGATGATGCCACACAGCGTAGCAAGGCAAGTGTGGCGTACCAGATTAAACGCGCATCATTTTCCCCTTGGCGCTCGACACTTTCGGCCAGCTCTACACAGTAGTTTTGCACGGCATCAAAAAAGCCACCCCAGTCACCAGTGAGTTTATAAGTCACTTCAGTCTTCATTCGACGAGGAAAACCAGTGCCATCGTTGGTTTCGGCTTGCCATTCGGTAATGTCTTTACGACGACGTTGCACAAAGTGACGTGCCAACTCTTGTCGAAGTGGGTCACTGGCAGCGGTTCGGTTTTGAAGTGCCAAGAATTTCGGGTTTAAAAGTGATATGAGATTGTAGAAGGCGGCTTCATCGCCGGAGTGAGGTGTGGCGGTCAGGAGAATAAGGTGGCGTTCTTCGTTTGCTGCAAGGCGCTGCAATAATTCAAAGCGCAGCTGTTTGCCCTGGCCAGAGGATGCACAGGTGTGTGCCTCATCGACAATGATGCATTCCGGGGCAATGGAGAGGAAATGCTCCCTGTGCCGCTCGCTTTTAATGTAATCAAGACTCACCACCACAATGGGGAAGTGATCCATCAAACTTGTGCCATGCGGTACTTGACGCTCAACGCGGCTGGCCGTTGCTGAAGTTAAGGCAACCGCATGCAAATTAAAGCGACTTTCCAATTCTGATTGCCATTGTTCAACTAGATGGGGCGGACACAAAACCGCTAGTTTGGAAATTTCACCACGGTCCATCAACTCTCGAACGATTAAACCTGCTTCAATGGTTTTACCGATACCTACGTCGTCCGCGACCAATAACCTAACTGTACTTAGGCGCAGCGCCATTAGCAGAGGAACTAGTTGATATGCGCGTGGCTCAACCGCGATATTGCCAAAGGAGCGAAACGGCCCGCCGCCGGTGCGCAACTTTAAGCGCAGGGCGTCGCGCAGCAGCAATCCACCCGAGTGGCTACCAGGTTTCTCAGCATCAGGCCAAGGGAAGGTGGCCGATTTAACAGGCTCGAGTTCTAAGTCTGGAATCAACGCGATAATGTCGTCATCGGTACCGCCCAGCGGTCGCAGGCGAAGCCAATCAGGATTCGACTCATTTTGCACGACCCATTCGCGGCCGCGTGCGTGTACTAAGTTACCCGGAAGGTAGTTGTATTCTTGTGTCATGCTTAAATTTCCTTACGGCCTTCTGGGTTAAACAGCTTACTGTGTTCGTTAAACAAGCTTTCCCACTGCGCGCTGTTCGATGCGTTCAGGCATGTCCAGCCTTTGTCTGTTAATTGCTGAATAGTTTCGTCGTTTGGCCAGTCGGTAAAAATCAAGGTGCGTGCAGATTTATATTGCGCAACGGCTTTGGCAACGCCACCTGCGACGGTCACCATTGTGGCGTCAGGCTTGTTAAAGCCATTCTTTTCGATGGTGCTGAGAAACTCAGCTGCAGAGCCCGTCGTTTTATGGGAATCAAGCATGGAGTTGCTTGCTGCATCACTGCCAATTTGTGAACTTTGGCGCACATTGGCATTCGCGAGTGTAACCAGCAATTCAAGCGCGTCTCGATCTCTTCGGTTGATGTTTTCGTGATCTGGCTGGTTGAAATAGGACAACAGGCATTGGTAACAACCTGCTTCACATAGGGCATTACCTAGCTCATCTTTTTTCTCAAGCGCTGGCAGTTGGCTTATATCCCAATTGTCATCTGGTTTTTGGAAATGCATGATTTCCAGCGCTTTACTTGCCACCATTGCCAAACTTTCTGGCTCGGAAGCTAAGCGCGTTAAAACGCCAGCTCCACCTTCGGCGGCCTCGTAAAATAGCAGTGATTTTCGATCATCTAGCTTAGGTAATGGTTCAGCGACTAACTCGGACTCTTCAATTTGAAATGTCATTTCAATGCCGCGTTTCAGGGCTGCCTGAACCGTTGCCATTGTTTCGATTGAAAGCAATCGAGTTGGTTGAAGAATCAGCAGGTTTCGGTGGTCTTCAACAAAAGGGACAATTCGCTGATTGGCAACCTTGTCCATGGCACTTTCATCGTTGCTATTGTCGTCTTCACTGTTGGGGTCATCCTGTTTGCTCCAGGTGCCGGTAATTGGGTTGATGTAAAAGCCCAACTGGTTTTTATCTTTTCTTCTTCTCCAGCCACGGTTGATCCTCCAGATTCGAGCAGCGGGCGCGTAGGTTATTTCAGCCAAAGGCTCTTCGTTTGACTCAACTATGGCTTTGTGCTGTTGAATTTTTCCGTCCGGACCGGGTAAGAACCGATAAGTGGTCTGTAATTCAAAGCCTTGGCGCTGCCGATCTTCATCATTGATAGAGATGCGTTCAACGGGCAGTGTTTCGACTGTCTCAATCCGGTACAGTTCTTTTACCCAATCCGCCTCTGTTAATAAGGCATCACAATTTTCACAGCGTTCAACCAGTGGTTCTTCACCGCCTGGCTGACCTAAATGCCCATATCCACATTGGCTGCATACACGTGACGTGATTGTAGCGAGTGAACTATTACCTGAGATGTGGTCGCTATTTCCGACATTCAATTTGGCTCGAACCACTCGATACATACGACCTTGGTGGTAAATAAGGCTGCGAGGGCCAAATTCAGAGAGCGCTAGGAATCTTGGGCGGCTGACCATGCTGCCTTCATCATCCTTACCTGCACCTTGACCGCCACGTGCGGGAATCCATGCCATCAGCGGTAAGCGAGGGAAGTTATAACCTGGCAAGAACCCTTGGCTTGCCAAATATCGATACGTATAGAAGTCAGAATTCTGTGTATTCCCTGTTTTCAACAAAATGCCATATTGATTCGCCGCATCACCCCAACGACGTTTTGCATTTGTTCTTTCCATATCTGTGGCTGTATGGCTTTTGGCTACTGCTTCAGCCATATCCATTTGTTTGCGCGTAGCGTCAAATAGGGCTCGCCAACGATCCAGTGCCTGTGAAAAATTTGATGGCGCCTGATTGATGACTGAATCAATGTAATCCTGAGTAAACCAATGACTATTGCTAAGTTCGCTCTCCAGTTGCCTGATAACACCCTTTGCGGCCTCTCGAGCTTTGGCAATAACATTAGGGTCTGCCAACTTTTGCATTAGCGCGGGTTGTAACGGTTTGGCTTCGTCCTCTAAATTGACCATTGGGGCGATACTGCTATCAAGCTCGATTTCTGCGGCGGCCAACCAAACAGCGTGTAAATGGCTTTCAATGAGTTCACGATTTCCTAAATCTAAGGTTGGCGCTTTTACCACACCATGAACCATTTCATTAGCGTTATGAAAGAACCACTGATCGTGTGGGCTCAGTGATGCACAGTAGGTTATGACTAATGCCTGCTGACCTGATCGGCCAGCGCGTCCGCTTCGCTGCGCGTAATTTGCAGGCGTCGGCGGAACATTGCGCAAATAGACTGTGTTGAGTGCTGAAATATCGACCCCCAATTCCATGGTTGGGGAGCAGAACATGACCGGCAAACGCTCGAGTGGCGTCTCGTGGCCGGGCTCTTCAAGCCATTCCTTTTGATCTTTTTCAGTGTAACGAAATCGTTGCTCTAACAACTGGCGTCTTGCTGCATCAACCTGCGCCGTGTGCTCTTGTGCCTCAAAGAAAAATAAAGGGTGATTAGGTTGCTTTAAAAGTTCTGCCAAATTTAGATAAAGCTGCCGGAAATACTGGTTAGTGGTGCTTTCTTCTTGAGCGACAGAATCTGTTAACCGCCATTCCATCGCCGACGCGTTTAAGCGATAGCCGGCCAAACCTTTTTCAACGCTGTGCTTCTGTACATAACCATAAAGAGTTCCTAGCTCAAGCAAGGCTGCAACGAGTTCAACCCATTCGCCATCTTTCCAAGTACTCACTTGCCCAGCGAATGACGATGATTTCCAGAATTCTGCGGTCTTGATGATTTTAATTACACGAGATCTTTCTGCAGCTGAAACCAAATCCGTTCTGGGTTTGCCTTTATACTCTGGTCGTTTTGTCAAAATAAGAAATTTTGAGGTTTCTAATTTTTCATCGGGCGCAAATGCCCAGCGTTCATTAAGATAGGTGAATGCGCTATTTCTTGCTTTGTCTTGCTCTACTGAATCGAGGTAGCGAGTTTCGAGGCAAAGTGATCGACGCATTTCGTCAAACAGAACTTTGCATAGGTTGGCTCGATTAAAAGCGTTAAGTTTTTCCAGTACCGAATTTTTAGAATTTTTGAAAAGCTCTTCTTCTGCACAAAAGTCTTCTAGTCCCCGATAACCTATTTGCAGGAGTGACAACTGATCGAGGTTCGGGTTGTTAAATCGCCAGCCGCGTCGTAAATCACGTATTAGGCGGTAGCCAATAATATAGCGCAGAGTTCTTTGGGCCTCTTGTCTCGCAAGTCCCATAAGCTTTGGCGTTTTAAGGTACTCAGCAAGTGTGCCTTCATCGACCTTATCAAAGCCAAGGGATTTGAAAACTTCTTCGGATAGCTTTTCCTCATCCAGTGATAGATTATTAGATTTCAGCGCACCTATGAGACCTGCCCGCAGAGTCAAGAGGAAAATAAAGTCATTGAAGTGGCCAGCTTGTAAGGCAGCGTCTTGCCTATTGTCTGTAAATCCCAATAGCTTTCTTGGATCTGGTGTGCCTTCTGGCAGCTCTTCCATTGAAAAAAGTTGTTGCAGTGCTGAAAGTGCAAGTACCGTTGTTGCAGATGATCGACCCTCACCAGATAGACTTGCAAGACGATTTATATCCTTCCCATGCGCTTCATGAACCTGTGAGCAATTCAAACAAAAACGAAACTTACCTGGAATATACCAATATCTATGACCTCGCCCTTCTATGCCCTGGGCGTCAATAGTAAACTCTTCTGGTCGGGCCTTTTTATAGGTAGGCTTGAGTTTTGGTTCTGATTTGCTGAAATCAATCCAAGCTTCAGGAAGATCCTCTAATCCGCCTTTATAGGCCAGAGTTAACTTTTTAGGACACAAAAATCCAAAATTCAATTCCTCGTTATCTGCTGTGGTAATCTCCCCAATATCTCGTGGATCAAATCTGATTTGGCCGTGAGTTGTTTTCCAAACAGGGTGGTATTCCTGGCCACAGTCTCGACAAAAGTGTGTAGGATACAATTGAACTGCCTGCTCCTGCCGACCCGGTGCAAAACGTTGTGCATCTAAGGTGATAGTTCTAGTGCCCTCAGGCTCAAGGGTTGCCAGCACTTTTCCAGGACCGCTGATGAACTGATGAAGCTTGAAAGCAAAAGGTGGCCGACCTTGGGGTGTTCTGATGTCGTGAGCAGCAACCAAAAATTTTTGCAGTGCTATCGTTGCTTGCTCTTGAGACATTCCCGCATCAGTAGCGAGTCTTTCAGATGCGGATTTAAGCGTTTGAGGTTTGGCGCGCTTAGGCGGCTCATCATCAGGTATTTCAATACCTAAATTGAGTTCAACCCAAATTGCCAGCGGAGAGTCCTTGAATTCATCAAACCCGCTCCAAGTAAAAAAATCCCTTTCAACCTCTTGCCTTAAAAGAGGCTTAATGGATGCTACATCTTTTGATTGGGTGGTTACTCGCTCGAGTGTTTCTCCGATAACATCATGTTCCGAGATTTTCGTGCCGAACAATTTACTGGAGACATCGGCAACAACTCGGTTTCTATCCGCTTGTTTGCCTGTGCTAGACATTGTTGCAGACGTACCAATACAAGTCATTGAATTGGCTGTGAGTCGCTCTCTAAGCCTACGAACCAAGACAGCGACATCTGCACCTTGCCTGCCACGGTAGGTGTGCAATTCGTCAAGAATCAAAAACTCTAGACCGCCACAGTTTTCGACTACTCTTCGATCAACGTCCTCATAACGCGTCAGAATTAACTCAAGCATCATGAAGTTTGTTAACAAAATATCTGGAGGGTTGTTTGCAATCTCTTCTCTGCGAGCCGAATTTTCTTGACCGGTATATCGAGCCACCGTAAAAGGCCGCTCGCTCGCTGGGAAATCGACAAGGAATTTCTCAAGCTCCTCTAGCTGGCTATTAGCTAAAGCATTCATCGGGTATATGACTATTGCCCGAGTTCTTGGTTTAGAATCCTTTTCCTTACCCTTAAGAATTGCATCAATGACTGGGATAAAAAATGACAAAGATTTCCCAGAACCGGTACCAGTTGTCACCACAAAGCTTTGCTTTTCCTGTCCTTTCGCAAGAGCTTCTATTTGGTGCTTGTAGAGAAAAAGGGGATCTGATTTCCCTTCGGTCTTCCCTGTTCTAAAAATATCTGCGCATAGAGGGTGTAGTACACCGCTATTAGCTAGGTCCTGAACAGTTCCTTTTCGCTGATAATTAGGATTAATTTGAATCAGTGGCTGCGGCCAATAACGACCGTCGATGTATTCTTTTTCAACTAGATTTTTTATATCTATAGCACCAATTGATACGAAGCTCCTGGAAAACGAACTGTATTCATCAATCAATTCATCTCTAAATTTGAATACGTTTTCCATTATTTACTTCCTCGTGATTTTTCATAACCTGGTGCTAGGCTTGCACTTGAAACACCGTATAGTGTTTCTGGATTTTCAAGCCACAGATGAGTTTCAGCTGAATTAATTTCGTGTCCCGTAGAGCAATCGACATTCCATTTTCGCAATAAATACCCAGCCGCTGCAGCTCTGATTTGAATTTCTAATTTTCCTTCCGTCATGCAGTATTCAAATGCGATTGTCTCGGGATGTTTAAGGCTTGGATGCGGAACAATGTGCAGATCAACGATTCTGTTCCATTGGTTGTCAGCCGATTTGGTTTGTTGCTCGGGGATTTCTCCCGCTATGAGTCTGGGGAACTCAATGCGGTTTACTACGAAGTCGGCAAAACGACTCCGAGCCCTGTCGTAGACGCGAACATGCCAGCGCAATCCATTATCGACCAAAGCAAAGGGCACTATCTCTCGTTCACTAATACCACTGGATAAAGATCGATATTGAACCTTCAAAACCTGCCTGTTATGGATTGCACGCGTAATACAAGCCAGCGTAGCGATGTTCGGGAAGTTAAGCTGCGTAGGTGCTTCACACGTAACGATAGGCTTTTGGCTACCAACAAAGTCATCTGCAAAGCCATGCAACAAGGCTGCGAGCGTCTGGCTGCCGGTGTATTCAAAAAGCGGGGTAAAGCCTTCTCGCTGGATGTAAGTTTTTGCTTTGGTGTCGTATTCGATGTTCTTCGGAGCGAGCTCTTTGTAGAGTGAGAGGTCGCGAGAGGCGGCTGCTTCCTTGATACCAAAACGTGATACCAGATCAGTGCGGTTTACCGAGCCCAAGAAGTAGAGTTTGAAATCTATGTGGAATAGACGTTCCCGCTGAGACTGGTTAACTGCCGCCAACTGTTCTTCGATGTCTGGTGCGTTGGGCATTCGATTCCCTGTTATCTATGGGCTAAAACATTCATATTCTCAAACTGCTGAGCCGGCTACTGGATTGCCAAAGGTGCTGCAAACCCATCAGAGCTGCGTACAACTATTTAGTAGTGTGTATTTGTAATTGATGTGTATGTGTGTGTCAATTTGATGACCACTATCTTTTTTATTTTTGTTATTGCTTTTTTCCTTCACCTATCCAATTCGTCAATCAAACTCATCTCCTGAGTCCGGTAATAATCTAATGATTTGAAGGGGGCCTCAGTTCATGGACTTTGGCCTGGCGGGTTGGGGAGAGGCACAGAGAGTATTCGGACATTCAGAAAAGAACTGCCGGCAGAAGTCCGTAATTACATCGGTGGTGAAGTCCGTAAACCCTTACCATACAGGGCATGTCACGCAAAATGCAGACAATAAAAAAAGCCCGGACACTGTCCGGGCTTTTTTGTATATGGTGGAGCTGGGGGGAATCGAACCCCCGTCCAACATCCTTCTGAACCAAGGTCTACCATCCATAGCCTTATCTATTTTTTAACTGAGCAGGCTCCGATAGGCAGGATACTGATCAGCTGTCCCGATTGGTTTTAGTGCTTGGTCTACGGGCGAAGACTTCCACACGATCCTATGTGAGATGACTCTCCGAACCCTATCCCATAGGCAGACGTAGGTGGAGAGTCTAGCCTTAAGCGGCTAGAGCGTAGTTTTCGTCGTTTGCGACTATATTTTGGTACGGTTGATTTACGTGATCGCGCACCGCTCACGGGAGGCACTTGGAGCATCCGCGACATTGTCGAATCCAGAACAGCCCCTAAGTAGTGGTGAAGTCTAACGTATCTGACCGGGCAGGTCTACGGATTGCCCGGCAGGTTTGTCGCTAAGTGCTTGAAAAACTTATCAGAGTATTACTTCCGCCGTCGTTTTCCCTATGCCAGCGCTGTCAGAAATACCTTGCCTGCGAGGGCGATAAGTAGCACTCCGCTCATGCGATCAATCCATTTGGCCTGACGTCGAAGCGCCTGAAGCACGGGTGGATAGGCCAGAAGTAAGGTGACCAGCGTATACCAGCCGCCATCGATCACCAGTGGTGTGGCAATCAGTGCTACTTGCGTGGAGGCTGAGTTTTCAGCGCTGACAAACTGGCTGAACAGGGCAATGAAAAAAAGTGCCAGCTTGGGGTTCAGTAAGGCGATAAGCAGGCCATCACGAATAGCATCGCGTAGCGCCATTTTCTGGCCAGCCTGAAGCGTGCTGACAACGCCGCCTTTGGATTGCAGTGCCTTGATTCCCAGCCAGGCAAGATAGCCTCCACCGGCAATGGCAATAATTTCCATCGCCACGGGGGACTGTTTGAGCAGAAGTGCCAGTCCGATCACACTGAGAGCTGCATAACAGGCCACACCGCAGGCATGAGCCCAGGCGATGGCGATTCCCTGACGTTTTCCGCCCGCCAACGCATGTCGTGCAACCATCGCCAGGCTTGGGCCGGGTGAGAGGGCGCCGAGTAAGCAAACCAGCGCCAACGCGCCCCATTCGGTGAGGTTCATAGATTCTTCCTGTTATTTTAATGTGCCCAGCGCTGGTGCGGCGATGAGTAAGGATGAGTGCCTAGTTTTTGCTGGCTGGCGCCTGATTCAGCTCATTGGCGACCAGTATCCGCAGGCGATTCGCAATCGGGGAGAGTTGTCGGCCCTTCACCATAATCAGGTTGTAAGGGCTCATCACAATGGACTCCTCCAGCGGTAACACCGCGAGTCTGGCCCCGACTTTATCACTCATCAATAGCTCCGGCACTTCGCTGGCCAGTGCGGCAATGGCGTTGGAGTGGACAAGAATCGCGATCATCGCCAGCAAGGACGTGGTGTTGGTGATGTTGGTCGGCAGGGGAGCGGCCTGTTTGAGAAAAACGGACTCGACGGCTTCGCGGATCGGTGCGCGGTGGGACTGCATTACCCACTCATAGCGGGAAAGATCATGCACTGAGACTTTCTCGGCGCCCGCCAAAGGGTGGTCTGCCCGCACCACCAGACGAACCTGCTCGGTTCGCGCCGGAGTGATTTCAAAATCCCGCGGGTCGACAGAACGGGGCAAGCGCGCCAGTACAAAGTCATTTTTTCCGGCAGCGAGATCGTGAACCAGCACGTCGCTGGCTTCAACGTTAACGTGCACTTCCGCCTTGGGTGACATGGCTTTGAGTACACGAATCGCCGGAATCACAAAGCCTACTGCTGCGCCTGTCACCGCGCCGACGGTGGTATAGCCGCCGTTACCCTGTTTCAGCTCTTCAACATCCTGAGACAAGTCGCGCAGTTCGACTAAAAGATTATGGGCCCGCTGGCTGATGGCGCGGCCAATCAGGGTGGCTTCCATTCCGCGCGCGGTTCGCTCGAACAGCTTGGCGCTCAAATTCTTTTCGATCTCATTGAGCATGCGTGACGCAGCTGGCTGAGTCATGGCCAGGGCTTCTGCGGCAAGGCCGAGCTGGCCGTGTTCGGCAATAGCGGCGATCAACCGTAACTGACTGATTTTCAGGTGCCGGGATAAACCAATATCCATGAATCACTCCACCGTTCGCTTATTGTTTTTATTGAGGTATAGCAGATTTGGTATGTCATTCTACAAAAAATGAATTTGAATGGTATGTGATGCTCTCCTAAGGTGAATCTGAGCCAGCAAACTGGCCCATTAGACTCATACGATAAAAATAATGCGGACGTAGGAAGTGCCTCCGGCCTTACCCAAACCGCTTTGGGAGATACTAATGAAACACCTCAAGACGCTGATGGCGGCCCTGACTCTGGGCGCTGCTATGGTTTCCACTGCCGTTTCTGCCGCCGAAGGCTATGTCGGTATTGCCATGCCCACCAAGTCATCCGCACGCTGGATCGCGGACGGTGACAACATGGTCAAGCAATTCCAGAAAGCTGGCTTCAAGACGGATCTTCAATACGCAGAAGACGATATCCCCAACCAGCTGGCTCAGATTGAGAACATGATGGTGAAAGGGGTGGATGTACTGGTGATTGCCGCCATCGATGGCTCAACCCTGACCAACGTGCTGGAGAATGCTCACGCCGCAGGGATCAAGGTTATCGCTTATGATCGTCTGATTCGTGACACGCCTTACGTCGACTATTACGCCACCTTTGATAACTACAAGGTAGGTGTGCTGCAGGCCAACTCGCTGGTGAAGGGGATGGAAGCTCGTGGCAAAGGCCCCTATAACGTTGAGTTGTTCGGCGGCTCGCCCGATGACAACAACGCCTACTTCTTCTACAACGGCGCGATGTCTGTGCTGCAGCCAATGATCGACAGCGGCAAGGTGAAGGTTCTGTCCGGCCAGATGGGCATGGATAAAGTCGGCACCCTGCGTTGGGACGGTGCGGTTGCCCAGGCGCGTATGGATAACCTGCTCTCCGCCAACTACACCAACCAGCGTGTAGATGGTGTTCTCTCTCCCTACGATGGTCTCTCCATCGGTATTCTTTCCTCTCTTAAAGGTGTGGGTTACGGTTCCGGCGACATGCCTATGCCGATTGTGACAGGCCAGGATGCGGAAGTGCCTTCCATTAAATCCATCCTTGCCGGTGAGCAATACTCCACGGTCTTTAAAGACACCCGTAAGTTGGCCAGTGTGACGGTGAATATGGTGGAAGCCGTGCTGAAAGGCACCGAGCCTGAAATCAACGACACCAAAACCTACAACAACGGCAAGAAAGTCGTTCCTTCCTACCTGTTGGAGCCCACCACTGTCGATGCGGATAACTGGAAATCCGTACTGGTCGATAGCGGCTACTACCAGGAAAGCCAGATCAAGTAAGTCTCCCTGTTTCACCGGCTCGCCGTCGATGCAGGCGGCGAGCCCATGATCGGATCTGCTTCTATGGACGACATCATTCTGGAAATGCGCTCCATCACCAAGGAATTTCCCGGGGTGAAGGCGCTCGACAAGGTCAGCCTGCAAGTTCGCAAAGGTGAAGTTCACGCCCTCTGCGGTGAGAACGGCGCAGGCAAATCGACCCTGATGAAAGTGTTAAGCGGCGTTTACGGCTTCGGCAGTTATAGCGGCGGCATTTTTTATGAAGGGCGCGAAATGCAATTTCGTGGCATCGCCGACAGTGAGGATGAAGGCATCATCATCATCCATCAGGAGCTTGCTCTGGTGCCGCATTTGTCTATCGCCGAGAACCTCTTTCTTGGCAACGAAATCGCCGAGCACGGCATTATCGATTGGCCTGCGGTCTACACCCGGACCCGCGAGCTATTGGATAAGGTCGGGCTAAAGGAAAACCCTGCGACTCCGGTCGGCAAGCTGGGGGTGGGTAAGCAGCAGTTGGTGGAAATCGCCAAGGCGTTATCCAAGCGCGTCAAACTGCTGATTCTCGATGAGCCCACAGCAGCCTTACAGGAAAACGACAGCCAGAAGCTACTGGATCTGCTGATCGAGTTTCGTGAGCAGGGCATCACCTCCATTCTTATCTCGCACAAACTCAATGAAATCAGCCGTGTCGCAGACGCTATCACCGTGCTGCGTGATGGGACTTCAGTGGCGACTATGGATTGCCGCCAATCCGGTGTGAGTGAGGATGAAATCATCCGTGGCATGGTCGGGCGCGATATGGCGCACCGTTACCCTGAACGCACCCCCAATATCGGTAATGTGCTGATGGCGGTCAGCGACTGGAATGTCTGGCATCCCGAGAAGAGCGACCGCCAGATGATCCACAACGTGAACTTTGAAGTGCGGGCCGGGGAAGTGGTCGGTATTGCCGGGTTGATGGGCGCCGGTCGTACCGAGCTGGCCATGAGTATCTTCGGCAAAAGCTATGGCCAGAAAATCTCCGGAGAGGTGCAGCTGCATGGCAGCAAGGTGGATGTCTCCTCTGTACAGAAAGCGGTGGATGCCGGTATTGCCTACGTTACCGAAGACCGCAAGGAGCTGGGGCTGATTCTGGATGAAGACATTCTCCACAACGCCACTCTCGCAAACCTCAAAGGGGTGTCGCAAAACGGCGTGATTGACGATAACCGTGAGCGTCACATTGCCGAGGAATACCGCAAGACCCTGCGCATCCGTACCCCCAGCGTGTTCCAGCGCGTGTCGAATTTATCCGGCGGAAACCAGCAAAAGGTGGTGGTGAGCAAATGGCTGTTCGCCGAGCCCGAAGTGCTGATTCTGGATGAGCCGACCCGTGGTATCGATGTCGGGGCCAAATTCGAGATCTACAGCATCATCAACCAGCTCGCCAGCGAAGGAAAAGGCGTGGTGATGATCTCCTCTGAAATGCCGGAACTGCTCGGCATGTGTGACCGCATTTATGTGATGAATGAAGGGGCCTTTGTCGGTGAACTCGGCCGCGCTGACGCCAGTCAAGAGCGCATCATGGCGATGATCGTCAATGCCTGAAGGAGAGAAACGTAACATGGCTACAACAAAAACAACTTCCGCCGTGGACGATAGCCCCGTGTCTTCCGGGCAATCCGTTCTGGGATATCTCAAGGGTCACATGCGTGACTACGGCATGCTGATGGCGCTGGTCGTCATTATGCTGCTGTTTCAGGTGCTGACAGACGGCACCCTGATGCGGCCCATCAACCTGACCAACCTGTTCCTGCAGAACAGCTACATCATCATTATGGCGCTGGGCATGCTGCTGGTGATTGTTGCCGGGCATATCGACCTTTCCGTCGGCAGTGTGGTCGGCTTTATCGGTGCATTGGCGGCAGTGATGGCGGTCAACTGGCATCTGCCAACTTGGCTGGTCGTGCCTGCCTGTCTGGTGATGGGCGGAATCATTGGCGCCGCGCAGGGCTACTGGATTGCTTACTGGAAGATCCCGTCTTTTATCGTGACCCTGGCAGGCATGCTGGTATTTCGTGGTCTGACCCTGGCCTTTCTGGCCGGTCAGTCCGTAGGGCCTTTCCCCGAATCCTTTCAGGCCATGAGCACCGGTTTTATTCCCGATGTGTTTGGTGTGGGTCGTCCCAACATGACCGCGCTGGCCCTCGGTGCGCTGAGTGCCTTTGCCATTATTTATCTCGCGGCCCGCAGCCGCATACGTGCGCTCAAGTTCGGTATTGAGGATGAGCCTTTTGCCTTCTTTATCGGCAAAAACCTGCTGATCGGCGTGGCGCTGATTTACGTGACCTACCTGCTCTCGACCTACCGCGGCCTGCCCAATGTGCTGATCACCATGGCGGTCCTGACCTGTGCTTATACCTTCCTGACCAATCGCACCACGCTGGGTCGCCGGGTTTACGCCCTCGGTGGCAATGAAAAAGCGGCCAAGCTCTCCGGGATTAACACCGAGCGTCTGACTTTCTTCACCTTCGTCAATATGGGCATGCTGGCGGCGCTGGCGGGTCTTATCTTCGCAGCGCGCCTGAATACCGCGACGCCTAAAGCGGGTCTGGCGTTTGAGCTGGACGTTATTGCGGCGGTGTTTATCGGCGGTGCGTCCATGTCCGGTGGTGTTGGCAAGATTATCGGCGCGGTCATCGGCGCGCTGATCATGGGCGTGATGAACAACGGCATGTCGATTCTCGGTATTGGTATCGAATGGCAGCAGGTGATTAAAGGCCTGGTGCTGCTCGCCGCCGTCATCTTCGATGTCTACAACAAGAACAAAGCACGCTAAGGAGCACGCCATGTTTGTTTCGCAATTGATCGGTGGTGGCGTGATCTTCCGTGATGAGCGGGCTGCCCGAATCGTCGAACAGGTCGAAACGACCTTTGACCTGGCCCAGCGCGCCATCGCTGAAGGCAACACCCTGATGGCGCAAATCGACAAGCTCGGTTTAGGCCGTGAGGTGGATCTGGAAGCGCTGGCGAAAGAAGGGCGGCTGGACTGTCCGATTCGCCACCCGGAACCGGCACGGCTCTGGCTGACCGGCACCGGGCTTACCCATCTGGGATCGGCCGCAACACGGGATGCCATGCATGCCAAACCCAGTGATGAAGCCAGCCTTAGCGATTCGATGAAAATGTTCCGTATGGGATTGGAAGGCGGCAAACCTGCAGCAGGGGAAACCGGCGTGCAGCCTGAGTGGTTCTATAAAGGTAATGGCGCAACGCTGGTGGCGCCTGGCCAGCCGCTTCATTCTCCGGGTTTTGCGCTGGACAGCGGTGAAGAGCCGGAAATGGCCGGTATTTACCTGATCGGCACCAACGGCACGCCGTATCGACTGGGCTTTGCCCTGGCCAATGAGTTTTCTGATCACGTGACCGAGCGCATCAACTATCTGTATCTGGCCCATTCCAAACTGCGTCCGGCCTCGGTCGGACCAGAGATGCGTATCGGTGATTTGCCTGCGGATATTCAGGGCACATCGCGCATTCTGCGTGAGGGCAAGGTGCTGTGGGAAAAGCCCTTCGTCACTGGCGAGGCGAACATGTCGCACACACTTCGTAACCTTGAGTATCACCACTTTAAGTACCGGCTCTTCTGTCAGCCGGGGGATGTCCATATTCACATGTTCGGCACAGCGACCCTGTCATTTGCTGACGGTATCAAGGCCGAAGCAGGGGATGTGTTCGAGATTTCAGCGCCAGCATTCGGTACAGCGCTGCGTAACCCACTGACAGCGGAAGCACT
Source organism: Pokkaliibacter sp. CJK22405 (assembly GCF_046614695.1). Classification (NCBI taxonomy): domain Bacteria; kingdom Pseudomonadati; phylum Pseudomonadota; class Gammaproteobacteria; order Oceanospirillales; family Balneatrichaceae; genus Pokkaliibacter; species Pokkaliibacter sp. CJK22405. The sequence continues at coordinate 77,730 of NZ_JBKKHQ010000028.1, read as the reverse complement.
GCACGCTGTGGAGGTAATTTCCTTATGAGCCTACCTACCCCCAAGGAGAACCAGGCTGCTTACTATCCCGATCTGCAAGGGAAAGCGGTATTTATTTCCGGCGGCGCCACAGGCATTGGACAGGCATTGGTGACGGCATTTGCCCGCCAGGGCGCTCGCACGGCTTTTGTTGACCTCAACCGTTCTGCCGGAGAAACGCTGGAAAAAGCGCTCCGTGAAGAAGGTTGCGATGTGGTGTTTCGCGCCTGCGATATCACCGAAACCAAAGGCTATCAGAGCACCATTCGCCAGCTGGCCGAAGTCTGTGGCCCGTTTCAGGTACTGATCAATAACGCCGCCAATGATGTGCGCCACTCCCTGGATGACCTGAGCGTCGATCGCTTTGATGAGCTGATCTCCGTCAACCTGCGCCACAGCATGTTTGCAGCGCAGGCGGTCGCGCCGATGATGCGCAAGGCCGGTGGCGGCAGCATCATCAACTTTGGCTCCATGGGCTGGATGATTGCCTCGCCGGGCTATCCGGTTTATGCCACTTCCAAAGCGGCGGTTCACGGCATGACCCGTGGGCTGGCGCGGGATCTGGGGCAGGACGGTATCCGTGTAAATACGCTGGTGCCGGGTTGGGTCATGACCGAGAAGCAGAAAGAGCTATGGGTCGATGATGCCGCCAGGGAGCAGATCAGGAAAAGCCAATGCCTGCCCGGTGAACTGCTGCCGGAGAATATTGCGCAGATGGCGCTGTTTCTGGCCTCTGATGCTTCCACCATGTGTACGGCACAAAACTTCATCGTTGACGGAGGCTGGGTATGAGCAAGTTCACACCGGCTGAATGGCCACGCCCGCTGCGATCCACCCATTGGTTTGGTGGCACATCACGCGACCATATCTACCACCGCAGCTGGATGAAGAATCAGGGCTTGCCAGCGGATTTGTTCGATGGCCGTCCGGTCATCGGTATCTGCAATACCTGGTCGCAGCTGACGCCATGCAATGCTCATCTTCGTGATCTGGCCGAGCGGGTCAAACACGGGATTTATGAAGCGGGCGGTTTGCCGCTGGAATTCCCGGTATTTTCACCGGGGGAAAGCTCATTGCGCCCCACGGCGATGATGTACCGCAATATGTGTGCGATGGATGTCGAGGAAGCCCTGCGCGCCAATCCGCTGGATGGCGTCGTGCTGCTGGCGGGTTGTGATAAGACCACGCCGGCCTTGCTGATGGGCGCGGCCAGTACGAATATTCCGGCGATTCTGGTCTCCGGCGGGCCGATGCTGAACGGCTGGTTCCGTGGCGAGCGTGTTGGCTCCGGTACCGCGCTTTGGCAAATGTCCGAGGAAATCAAAGCCGGTCACATGACGCAGGAGGAGTTTCTCGAAGCAGAGTCCGCCATGTCGCGCTCTCCGGGTTCCTGTAACACCATGGGCACCGCCAGTTCCATGGCATCCATGTCAGAAGCACTGGGCATGGCGCTTTCCGGGAATGCGGCCATTCCCGCCGTGGATAGCCGTCGCCGGGTGATGGCGCATTTGTCGGGGCGGCGTATCGTGCAGATGGTAAAAGATGACCTGAAGCCCTCGGACATTCTGACCCGCGAAGCCTTCGAGAATGCGATCCGCGTTAACGGTGCCATTGGCGGTTCCACCAATGCGGTTATTCACCTGCTGGCGATAGCAGGCCGTGCCGGTGTTGATCTGACACTGGATGACTGGGATCGCCTGGGGCAGGACATCCCGACCATCGTCAACCTGATGCCGTCCGGCAAATACCTGATGGAAGAATTCTTCTACGCCGGTGGCTTGCCGGTGGTGATCAAGCAACTGGCCGAAGGCGGCAAACTGCATAACGATGCCATTACCGTGTCTGGCCAGAGCCTCTGGGAAGAGGTGAAAAACGTCCGCAACTGGAACGATGATGTGATTCGTCCGGTGAAAAATGCCCTGACGCAGAAGGGCGGTATCGCTGTGCTGCGTGGCAATCTTGCGCCCAAGGGCGCGGTGCTCAAGCCCTCGGCGGCATCGCCTCATCTGCTGCAGCATCGCGGGCGGGCGGTGGTGTTCGAGGATATCGATGACTATAAAGCCAAGATCAATGACGAAAGTCTGGATATCGATGAAAACTGCGTAATGGTGCTGAAGAACTGCGGGCCGAAGGGTTACCCCGGTATGGCCGAGGTCGGCAACATGGGCTTGCCGCCGAAGGTACTGCGTAAAGGCATTACCGACATGGTACGCATTTCCGATGCGCGCATGTCCGGCACCGCTTATGGCACCGTGGTGTTGCATACCTCACCGGAAGCCGCCGCGGGCGGGCCGCTGGCGGTGGTCAAAAACGGCGACATGATCGAGCTCGATGTGCCCAATCGCAAGATACACCTCGATATTCCTGAGGAAGAGTTGCGGGCCCGCCTGGCGGACTGGAAACCCTCGGTTCAGGCGCCGACCAGTGGTTATATCAAGCTGTTCCACGAGCATGTCGAAGGGCCGGAAACCGGCGCCGACTTTGACTTCCTCAAAGGCTGCCGTGGCGCACCCATTCCTAAAGACAGTCATTAATCTGCACAGGCTCCCGGTGACAGGCCGGGAGCCCATCCTTCGGGGCCCCTCGGGCCTCGCCAGAATTTCTGCCAGCACTCTCTGCCTTGCTGCTATGTCACAAGGTCAGGTTGGCAACGAACAGGAGGACTCCATGCTGACAGGGCATCACTTCATTGCCGGACAACGGGTAAAAGGATCACCGGGTGTGACAGGCTTCGATGAAGAAGGTCGTGAGCTGGTATTTGCCGAAGGCTCCCACGCAGAAGTCGATCAGGCCGCGCAGGCCGCTGAAGCGGCATTTATGGTGTACGGCCAGAGTAGCCGTGCCGAGCGCGCGGCGTTCCTGCGTAAGATCGCGGAAGAAATAGAAGCCCGTGCGGAGCGCATTACCCTGCTGGCGACCCGTGAAAGTCATCTGCCGGAAGCGCGTATTCAGGGCGAGCGTGGTCGTACCATCGGGCAGCTGCGTCTCTTTGCTGACCATATTGAGCAGGGTGATTATCTTGATATCCGCCGTGATGCCGCCATGCCTGAGCGCAAGCCGTTACCGCGTCCTGACCTGAAAATGGTGCAGCGTCCGCTGGGGCCGGTGGCCGTCTTTGGCGCATCCAACTTTCCTCTGGCCTTTTCGGTCGCCGGTGGCGACACAGCATCCGCGCTGGCGGCCGGTTGCCCCGTGCTGGTGAAGGGGCATCCTGCGCACCCGGCAACGTCGGAAGTGATGGCCGAAGCCATTGACGCTGCGCGTCAGGCCTGCGGACTGCCCGCCGGTGTGTTCTCCATGCTGCAAGGCGGAGGTATCGAGGTCGGTCAGGCGCTGGTACAGCATCCGCTGATTCAGGCGGTGGGTTTTACCGGTAGCCTGAAAGCCGGTCGGGCACTGTTTGATCTTTGTGCCGCGCGGCCAACGCCCATTCCGTTTTTCGGCGAACTGGGTTCCATCAATCCGGTGTTCTTCCTGAATCACCGGCTGGCCGGTGATCCTGCAGCGATGGCGGCAGCGTGGTGTGCCTCGCTGACCATGGGCGCCGGGCAGTTCTGTACGAACCCCGGCATCGTGGTCATGCACAAAGGGCAAGCCAGTGCGGCTTTTGCCGCAACCGCGCAGGAAGTCTTATCTCAAGGCGCCAGTCAGACCATGCTCACCGAGGGTATTGCCCGCGCGTACGATCATCTGGCGAAAGAGGCCACGGCGCAGGCGGGGGTGGAGTCATTGGTCAGCCAGCAAGCGGCGGCGGGTCAGGCTCTGCCCATGCTGACCCGAGTGGCAGCCAGCACCTTCCTTGCCAACACCGTGCTTGCGGAAGAGGTGTTTGGGCCCTTCGGTATGATCGTTGAAGTTGAGGATGATGAGGAAATGCTGGCCGTGGCGCGCTCACTGCAGGGCCAGCTGACCTGTACGTTGCAGATGGAAAAAGAGGACCAGCCGCTGGCGAAGCAACTCTTGCCCTGGCTTGAGCGCAAGGCCGGGCGCGTGATGGTGAATGGCTATCCGACCGGCGTTGAGGTGTGCAGTGCGATGGTGCATGGCGGGCCGTATCCGGCCTCCACCAACTTTGGGGCAACCTCGGTCGGCACGATGGCGATTCGCCGTTTTGTGCGTCCGGTCTGCTATCAGGACATGCCTGCGGAGCTCTTGCCCGCCGATCTTCGCTAGGAGGTTTCATGCTGGAAGGATTGCACTGGATTGCTGCTGACTGGGGAACCTCGGCGCTGAGAGTCTGGGGAATGGATGCGCAGGCGAATGTGCTGGCGCATCGGCATTCCGATCAGGGCATGGGCAAGCTGCGCTCGGGGGATTACACCCAGGCGCTCCTCTCGCTGATAGAGGACTGGCTACCGGAGTCTGCGCCTTCACCTTTTCGGGTGGTGATCTGCGGCATGGCCGGCGCGCGTCAGGGCTGGATTGAAGCGCCTTATCGGCAAGTCCCCTGTACGCCGGTGGACTGGCGTGAGTCGGTGCAGGCTCCTTGTCCTGACCCGCGACTGGCGGTGCGAATTCTGCCGGGCTTGAGTCAGCTCACCCCTGCCGATGTCATGCGTGGTGAAGAAACCCAGATTGCTGGCTGGTTACTGGAAGCAGGCACTGCTGATGCGGTGCTTTGTCTGCCGGGGACTCACAGCAAGTGGGTGGATGTTCGTGCCGGTGAGGTGCAGCGTTTTGTCACCTACATGACCGGTGAGCATTACGCCTTGCTGGCGGAGCAGTCTGTGCTGCGCCATAGCCTGACGGATGAAGCGGCGGCGCCAGCCTTACCCACCGAGGTCAGCGATAACGTCTTTATTGATGCGGTGCGGCATGTGCTGGATGCTCCCGAGCGCTTTTGTGCCGGGCTCTTTTCGCTGCGTGCTCGTCATCTGTTGCAGGGCGAGGGCGCTTCAACCCTTCGCGCTCGGCTATCGGGCTGGGTGATCGGTGTTGAGCTGGCCGCCAGTCGGCAGTGGTGGCAGTCCCGCGATGTGATTCTGATTGGCAATCCGGCATTGGCGCGGCGCTATCAATTGGCGCTGGATACGGCAGGTGGCAAAGGTATTCTGGCCGACGGTGAGGAGCTGGCGCTGGCCGGACTCTGTGCCGCGTGGAAGCACAGCGCCGCTTAAAAGCACAGCGCGAACCACCAGCCATCCCAAATAAACGCCAATCCTTCGCAAAAGCCGATCAATGCCACGGTGGCGCAGGATAGTGAGAGTGACAGGTTCTGGAGAGCAACATGCGAGAGCTAATGGCAATTCTGCGCGGTATCGGCCCGGATCAGGCGATCAGCGTCATGAATGTACTTATTGAAGCCGGTATTCAGCGGATCGAAGTGCCGCTCAATTCCCCCTCGCCACTGGTCAGTATCGCCGCGATGGTGGAAGCCAGTCAGGGCCGGGCGGAAATTGGTGCGGGCACTGTGCTCACTGAAGAGCAGGTGCGGGAGGTACGTCATGCGGGTGGGCAATTTGTGGTCTCGCCGAACATGAATCTGCGGGTTATCGAAACCACGCTGGATGAGGGGATGGCCTCTTATCCCGGGGTGTTCAGTCCGACAGAGTGCTTTGCCGCGATCGAGGCGGGAGCCACGGCGCTTAAACTTTTCCCGGCGGGCATGATGGGCACGGCAGGCGTTAAAGCCATTCGTGCCGTATTGCCTGCCACCACCTGCCTGTATGCCGTGGGTGGTGTGGATGCCAGTAATCTTGGCCAGTGGCGTGGTGCCGGCGTTCAGGGTTTCGGGCTGGGGACGGGGCTTTATGTACCGGGGCGAACGGCAGAGGAGGTGGCGGTTATCGCCGCTGAAGTGGTTGCCGCCTACGATGCCTTGCCTGTGGCCTGAGCTGTTTTATCGTCCTACATTGGTCGCATAGCGGTTGTGATTGCGCACTGTGACAGTCATGAGGGCTGTGAGCCTGAACCTTTCAGGCGTGACCTGCCGCGCGGCGTGTAGCTGTGCAGGTTGTCAAAAAATAAAAATAAAAGTGAAAACAAGGACAAAGCATCATGAGTCAGATCGCCTCTGCCGTGGCCCGGTGTCACGATGATCGTCTGTGCCATCTTGGCGAGGGGGCTTTTTGGCATCCCACGCGACATCAGTTCTTCTGGTTCGATATTCTGAATTATCAGCTGCTGTCTCAGGACGATGCCGGTGCGCCACTGGCCTGGCAATTCGAGTTGCCGGTATCGGCGGCGGGCTGGCTTGACAATGAACACCTGCTGATTGCCTCTGCCAGTTCGCTCCAGCGACTGAATCTTCGTACTAATGTCCGCGAACAGCTTGAGCCGCTGGAACATGATCAGGTCCATACCCGTTGTAACGATGGCCGGGCTGACCCCTGGGGTGGTTTCTGGATCAGCACGATGGGACGGCAAGCACAGCCGCAGGCGGGCAGCCTCTACCGCTATTATCGTGGCGAGCTTCGGCGTATGCAGGGCGGCATCACCATTCCTAATGCCATCTGTTTTGATCAGAACCGCGAGTGTGGCTACTTCGCTGATACCGCGCAAAAGCGGGTGTATCGCTGGCGGTTGGACAGTGGCCATGGTTGGCCGGTGGGCGACCCCGAGCTTTTTATGGACCTGTCCTCGTCAGGACTAAACCCGGATGGCGCCGTCACCGACAGCATCGGCAGGCTCTGGTGCGCGCACTGGGGGGCCGCCAAAGTAAGCTGTTATAGCCCGTCGGGTCAGCCCGTGATGAGTGTTGATATGCCAGCACCGCAGGTGTCCTGTCCGGCCTTTGGTGGCATGCACTTTGATGAGCTGTATGTGACCTCTGCCAGAGAGGACATGGACGAGGCGGCCCTGGCGCGAGCACCGCAAAGCGGTAAGACGTTTATTGCCGAAGCTCCGGAAGGCGTAACGGGGTTACCCGAGCCGCGAGTGATTCTTTAGAAAGCGTTTATTCACCAATAAAAAAAAGCCTGAGAGACTCAGGCTTTTTTGTTTTTTATGCAGCATTAAGAGGCTGTCGTTATTCGTAATCTGTCGTTGCCAGCGTGAAGTGGCGGAACAGAAAGACCGTGGTCATCACCGTCATGGCAACCGAAAGCACATTACCGATCAGGAAGCCCAATAGCGGCACGCCCATGGCAAAAGTCATCTGGACGACCACCACTGTGGCAAGGAAAGTCGGCACCATGATCGAGAGCATCCCGACAAGAATGGCGATCTTGTTATCGTAGGTTTGCTGAAAGCTTTCTTTACAGGCATCCATAACGTTGCTGCCATGGCAGACGATATTGAAGTCAATAAAGCTCAGTTTGATAAAGATATACACGCCGGGCACGAAGAACAGGAACAGCCCAAGCGTACTGGCAACACCGTGGACCAGATAACCCAGGAGCAGGCTCGACCAGAGCGCCATGGGCACCTGGATGCTACTCGGGGTGATACCGTTCTCGCCACGGGTGACGGTCATGTGCAAAAACCGGATCAGCTTGGCCATGAAATAGGGGTACAACAACAGAGCCACCAGCATCTGCAGGTTGGCTGCCGGGGTAAAAACCACTGAGGCCAGATCAGCCAGCATCAGCAAAATCAGGTAGGGCAGCATGATGCGACGAATGGCAGGCTGATTGTGCTGGATGAAATAAAGCGCTTCTTTCAAAGGGGCTAGCATGAGTGTGAATTATCCTGAGCATCCATGAGGTATTGCTTGTGCCGCCAGCCCTCGCCAGTAAACGGGAAAGCGGCATGCGCCTGATTCGCCAAGGGTACGCAAAGCCTGTGGCTTTTTCCACAGTGTGAAGGGTGACGGCAACGTATCGGAACAGCCTTGCGGCAGCGGTTTAAGCTATTCCCATGTCGTCTGCTGGCATGAGCGCGAAAAATACCCCACTGATAATGGGTCGATGTGCCATGGCTGGGCGTTAAGGAGAGAAGGCTATGCCTGTCAGCGTATTTGATCTGTTCAAGATTGGGATTGGCCCGTCCAGCTCTCACACCGTTGGGCCCATGCGAGCAGCGGCGGATTTTGCCTCCGCACTGGAGTCGCAAGGTGTTCTGGATGACTGCCAGCGGGTAGAGATTCGGCTTTATGGCTCTTTAAGCTCGACAGGCAAAGGCCATGCGACTGATGTCGCCGTGGTGATGGGCCTGATGGGGGAGCGTCCCGATCAGATTGATCCGGATACCATTACGCCCCGCATCAATGCGATCCGCGAAGGCGGGCATCTCCTTTTGGGCGGTCGTCAGCGTATTCCCTTCAGTGAAGCGACTGATCTGGTGTTTATCGACGAGCCCTTGCCTTTTCACCCGAACGGCATGCGTTTAGCCGTCTTTGATGCCAAAGGCAGTGTGCTTTTCACCAATACCTACTTTTCTGTTGGCGGCGGTTTTGTCGTGGATGAAAGCCAGACCGGCCAAACGCTGGAAGAGCTTAAGTCGGCGCTGCCATATCCTTTCAAGTCTGCCCGTGAGCTGCTGCGCCTTTGCCAGACCCATGGCCTGCGTGTCAGCCGGCTGATGCTGGAAAATGAGAAAACCTGGCGCAGCGAGAAAGAAATCCGTGAAGGCCTGGTGCAGATCTGGCGGGCAATGCAGTCCTGCGTTCAGCGCGGTTTGCACCAGCAGGGCGTTTTACCCGGCGGCCTGAATGTAAAGCGCCGTGCCCATCGGTTGTATGCATCACTGCGTGCGTCCAGTGGCAGCAACATCATCAGTACCACATTAAGCGCAATGGATTGGGTCAACCTCTATGCGCTGTCCGTCAATGAAGAAAACGCTGCCGGTGGCCGTATGGTGACGGCGCCGACCAACGGGGCCGCTGGAATTATCCCGGCAGTACTGCATTACTACATGACCTTTAACCCGCAATCGACTGAAGACGATGCCGTCGAGTTTTTGCTGGCGGCTGGTGCCGTTGGCGTGCTCTGTAAGGAAAACGCTTCCATCTCCGGCGCAGAAGTGGGTTGTCAGGGAGAGGTGGGTTCAGCCTGCGCTATGGCGGCGGCCGGACTGACGGAAATTCTGGGTGGAACCCCGGAGCAGGTGGAAAACGCGGCGGAGATTGGCCTTGAGCATAATCTCGGCCTGACCTGCGATCCGGTGGGCGGCTTGGTACAGGTTCCCTGCATTGAGCGCAACGCCATTGCGGCGATCAAGGCCATCAATGCGACTCAGCTGGCGCTTCGTGGTGATGGTAGCCACTTTATTTCTCTGGATAAGGTCATCCTGACGATGCGCGAAACCGGTCGTGACATGCAGGACAAGTACAAGGAAACCTCCAAGGGAGGTTTGGCCGTCAATACCATCGAGTGTTGAACTTCTTTTCTCTGGTGCGCCGAAGTGATCGCTTCGGCTTTGCCGGAACATTCTCTTGAACATCTCTCGTCCGGCGTGACCGGATAGCAAGGAGCTCTAAATGAGTACTGTGACTCCCTGGATTTTAACCGCCCACTGCCCAAGCGAGATCGGGACAGTGGATGTGGTGACCAGTTATCTGCGAAAAACCGGACATTACATTACTGAGCTGAATTCCTTTGACGATCGCATGGCCGGTCGTTTTTTTATTCGTGCGGAATTTCGTGCTGAGCCTGACTTTGATGATGTCGCCTTTCGGGAAGGTTTTGCTGATCTGGCGACTCCCTTTGAGATGGAGTGGTCACTGAACGACAGTCGTAAGCGCACCAAAGTAGTGATCATGGTGTCCAAGTATGATCACTGTTTGAACGACCTGTTGTATCGATACCGGACAGGGGCGTTACCAATCGAAATCCCCGCCATTATTTCCAACCATCCTGACCTGCGTTCATTAGCAGAATGGCACGGCATACCCTATTACCATTTCCCAATCACATCAGAGACTAAGCCGCAGCAGGAGTCGCAGGTGTGGGAATGCATCCAGCAAAGTGGCGCTGAACTGGTCGTATTGGCCCGCTATATGCAGGTGCTCTCACCGGCAATGTGTGAACGTCTCGATGGATGGGCTATCAATATCCATCACTCGTTGTTGCCCGGGTTCAAAGGAGCACGCCCGTATCATCAGGCCTATGAAAAAGGCGTCAAACTGGTGGGGGCGACAGCGCATTATGTTAATAACGCGCTGGATGAAGGTCCGATTATCACCCAGGGTATACAGCCGGTGGATCATGCTCACTATCCCGAAGACCTCGTTGCCAAGGGGCAAGATGTAGAATGTATTACATTGGCAAAAGCGGTGAGCTATCACATAGAACAACGGGTTTTCCTTCACGGTAACCGTACGGTGGTATTCCCTCGATAAACTCTGTTGCATTGCAGGATTGCAATCACCCGCCACTGCATTACATTGAAGCTGTCGGACCTTCAAGGTCGGGCAGCTCCTATGAGCCCCCAGTCAGTACCGGCAAACCGGGCACTGCTATATAAAAACAACAAAAGTGACGAAGCCTGACCACATCGCTGACGGTTAAAGGCGGTGTACAGAGTCGTGATTTTGGGGAGTTTTACAATGACTGCAATGAACTACCACCGTGGAAATGCGCCTGCGACCCGTTCTCTGGGTTTCCTGCTGTTGGATCATTTCACGATGATTTCACTGGCAACGGCGATTGAGCCGCTGCGCATGGCCAACCAGCTTTCCGGACGAGAGCTGTATCGGTGGCATACCTTAAGCCTGGATGGCAAGCCAGTCATGGCAAGCGACGGTATCCAGGTGATTCCTGATGCGGCCGCTAATGCCCATCCTGATCATGACACTCTGATTGTCTGCGGTGGCGTGAATATCACCCGCAGCTATACCAAAGCCCACTTACAGTGGTTGCAAGGACAGGCCCGCCGCCATGTCACCATGGGCGCGATTTGTACCGGCAGTTATGTGCTCGGTGCTGCAGGCTTACTTGATAACTACGAGTGCAGTATTCACTGGGAAACCATTTCCAGCCTCAAGGAGGCGTTTCCCAAGATCAACACCACCAACCGCGTCTTCACCAATGACCGTGATCGCATGACCTGCACCGGCGGTGTTGCGCCAATGGACATGATGCTGAGCCTGATTCAGCGCCAGCACGGCCATGCACTGGCAGGCGCAGTCTCTGAAATGTTCATGTACGAGCGCATTCGCGGCGCTGATGATCAGCAGCGTATTCCGCTGCGTCATATGCTGGGGACAGCCCAGCCCAAGCTGGTTGAAATCGTGATGCTGATGGAGGCCAATCTGGAAGAGCCTATTGCTCTGGATGAACTGGCCAGCTATGTCGGGGTTTCCCGCCGTCAGCTGGAGCGTCTGTTCCAGAAATATCTGGACTGCTCGCCCTCTCGTTACTACCTCAAGTTACGTCTGAACCGTGCGCACCAGCTGCTGAAGCAGACCTCGATGTCGATCATTGAAGTCGCCGCAGCCTGCGGTTTTGTTTCAACGCCACATTTCAGCAAATCCTACCGAGAGTACTTTGGCGTACCACCGCGTGATGCCCGTCATGTGGTGCAGCGTCAGCAGTCCTCCCTGGCGCATGATATCAGTGCAGTCAGTGGTATCGCCGATGATGCAGGTCTTGGACGTAGCGCCATGTTGGCACTGTCCGAAGCCCAGGCTGAGCCGACCTATGGTTCAGTGCTGATCAACTGATTGCGAACAAACCTTCCTGATTTACACGCAATTATGCCTCCATTCGACGTAATGGAGGCAGCTCCTCTCGCTTGCGACTACGCTTGTGATATCAATCCTAAGGATAGGAACGGTAGCCTCTGGTTACCGCCGGTGATGGTGTGAGCGGCCGAGGTGCCATGATCAATCTCTTTTATACCGAGCCTTTTGTTCGCTACGTGCGTTTGCGTCCACAGTCTGCGTTGATGCGAATCCTGATAGCGGCGGTCTGTTATTACCTTTCTGCCTGGCTCAACCTTTCCCTGACAACGCCTTTTGGCTACGCCACCCCGGTGTGGATTCCTGCAGGTATTGCGGTGGGTTTTTCCCTGTTCTGGAGTTGGCCGGGGCTGATAGGTGTTGGGCTCGGCGCGGCAATTAATATCGGCGTCCAGCTGCATTCGCTAACGCCTGCGGGCTCATGGTCAGCGGCCAGTTGGGCCAGTCTGCCGATACTGACCAGCGGAGTGGTGCTGCAGGCTTTTGTGATTAGCGCGTTTTTATCGCGTTTTATGCAGCTGCACCATTGGCCTCTGGGGAATAACCGCCTGCTTGGCCTGCTGCTGATTGCCGGGCCGCTGGGCTGCCTGGTCTCTGCGACGCTGAGTACAGGTTCGCTCTATCTGCTGGATCAGCTCTATTACTCGGATCTCTGGAATACCTGGCTGCAATGGTGGGTTGGCGATGCGCTGGGTGTGCTGGTCGCCTTCCCGTTGATGGGGCTATGGCTGTTTAAGCCTCCCTTCAAGAGTTTTCGCTATTCTCAGGTCACCTTGCCGCTTTTGCTGGTACTGGCCGTTATGGTGACGGCACATATCTGGTTAGGCGTCGTTGATAAGCAAAGCATGCGGCAGCAGCTGGAAAGCCGTATCACCGAGGCCACCCGTAGTCTGCATTTCTCCCTGCAGGGCATGATGAATGAGGTAGAGGTTTTTCCTCAGCTGTTTGAATTTAACAAACGCATGAAGCTGTCGGAGTTTCGTCAGTTTGCACTCTCGAGTCTGGCCCGTAGCGGCCTGTCCTATATTTCCTGGGTGCCAGAGGTGAGTGAGGAGGACAAAAACAGCTTTGAGCGAGCCCAGAAAAGCTGGGATGAGGACTACCGAATTCAGCCTCCTGCCGGTGAAAAAAGCGAGCTTGGTGATGCTGCTGAGTACTCGCCTTTACAGTATGTCGCCCCCTCATTCAGTGGCTTGGTGCCGGGAACGAACTTCGCCCAGATCCCCGCTATTAACGATGTCATTAACCAGGCGCGAGTCACCCGGCGTGTCATTCTTTCCCCCCCGATTACACTACCGACGGGCCAGAAAGGCTTCGTGCTTGCCAGCTCAGCCTACAGTAGCCGCACCTTTACCGCGGAAGGCTCGCGCAAGTTTGTCGGCACCGTGATTGGCATGGTCGAGCTGGACCGCCTGCAAACACTGCTTTATGAGGAATCCATTCGCCGGGATTTGCAATTGCGACTGATTTATCGAGGGCCCGTACCGCAAACCCTGATGCAGATTGGTGATTTCGCTAACAGCGATGGTTTAAAAGCGGTGCAGCAGCTGAGCTTCGCAAATCAGAACTGGGTACTGGAAGGTATGTTTGTCCCGGGTTTCTATCAGGGTGGGTTGTCACTCCCCGGACAGATCCTGCTGATCGGCAGCCTGATCGTCACCATTTTTACTGTTCTCGTCGTGCTGAGTACGACGAGCCAGCAAGCGCTGGTTGCACGTCAGGTGGCCTCTCGCACCGCCGCACTGGATGCTGAAGTGCGGCATCGCCGGCGTATTGAAGGTGCTTTGCGAGAATCGGCTGAGCATGCCGAGCGGGCTAGTCAGGCCAAGGATGACTTCCTCGTCACCATGAGTCATGAGATAAGAACGCCACTTAATGGCCTGCTGGGTATGCTGGAGTTGATGCCGGAGCGCAATCTGGATGATGGTCAGCTGCAAACGTTGCAAGTGGCAAGGCAGTCCGGGCAGCACATGGTGCGCATCATCAACGACATTCTCGATTACTCGAAAATGGAGGCGGGCAAGCTGCATTTGTCTGTCGCGCCCATGTCGCTGCTGAGTGTGATGCAGCATTCCGTCGATACCTACCGCATGCTGGCCAGCTCCAAAGGATTGCGCATTCAGTGGTATTCCGATGAGGAAAGCCGACGTTTTGTCATGGGCGACAGCGTGCGTCTGGAGCAGGTGCTGACGAACTTTATCAGTAATGCCATCAAGTTTACCGAGCATGGTGAGGTGGAAGTCAGTGCCGTTTCGCGTGTTGAGCGGGAGGGCTATCTGAGTATCAGCCTGACGGTGCGGGATACCGGTATCGGTATTGAGCAGGAAGTACAAAAACGCCTCTTCAGTCCTTTTATTCAGGCCAGCGCTGATACCAGCCGGCTGTATGGCGGAACGGGCCTGGGCCTGTCGATTTGCCGACGCCTGACAGAGCTTATGGGCGGGCATCTGGTACTTCACAGCAGCAAAGGCGTGGGAACACGTATTACGCTGAATCTTGAATTGCCACTGGCGATGGAGCGACTGGCAACGACTAAAGCTCAGCCAGCCTCAGCGCTGCCGCCGATGCTGGTGGGGATGCAGGTGCTGGTGGTGGATGATAACGCCACCAATCGCATGTTACTTAAAGGTCAGCTAAAGCGGCTGGGCGCTGAGGTGCTCTCTGCGGAGGATGGCGAGCAGGCGTTACGCTGCTGGCAGTCGCATCAGGAGTCGCTGGGGCTGATCATTACGGACTGCCATATGCCCGTGATGGATGGCTATACCCTCTGTGCCAGAGTACGTGAGTCGCAGGGGGAGTTGCCTATCATCGGCTGGACTGCCAATGCTATGGGCAATGAACGGGATCTGTGTTTGCAGGCGGGAATGAATGAGGTGCTATTCAAGCCGACCAATATGGCCCAGCTCAGTACGGCACTAAAGCCGTTTGTGCCTCATGAGCGACAAGCCCGGCCGGAGCCGGGCAAGTCACGTCGAGACTTCGATTAAGAACGAAGTGTCGATTAAGAGCGAAGTCTCGATTAACGGCGGTACAGCGTCTGTACCAGGTGGAAACCAAACTGGGTTTTCACCGGGCCGTGAACGTCCAGAACGCTCTCTTTGAAGACAACGTCGTCAAAGGGTTTAACCATCTGACCGGGACGGAATTCACCGAGGTCGCCGCCTTGTTTGCCGGATGGGCACTGGGAATACTTGCGTGCCATTTCAGCAAAGTCTTCGCCTTTGGCGATACGGTCTTTCAGCTGTTGAGCTTCTTCTTTGGTTTTCACCAGGATGTGGCGTGCACCTGCTACGGGCATGACAGAATCCTCATCTCTCAAGTTAAATCGACATAAAAAAACGGCGACTGGTCGCCGCCGTTTTTACTGAGACCCAGCTTACCCTAAGGCAGTGGTTTCAGCCATCTTTGTGCAAATGGACTGAGTTTTTAAACTCAGTATTTGCGATGCTGGGTAAAGAAGTTGAAGGTCTGTGGCAGTGCTTTCACCCAGGCATCCTGGCTGTTGGCATTTTCCACGCTGACCAGATCCGTATCGACACCCGCCTGCTTGGCGCGCAGGTACATATTGCGAGTGGCGTTGGCCGGGGTGTAACGGTCTTCATCACCCTGCACATACATGGCAGCAATGTGGTTCTGCGCCAGAATGTCATACGGGTAGTTGGACGCCGCTACCGCACCGCTGGCGGCAGAGATGGCAGCAAACTCACCAGGGTACTTGGTCGCCAGATGCTGTGCACCGATGCTACCCATACCGTAACCCATCAGGTAAACGCGGTAGGGATCAATATTCATCTCACGTTTTACTTTGGCGATGGTGCTCATCACCGCCACTTCACTCAGGTAGTTATCCTGAGGCTGAGGCAGCTTGATGCCGTTGTTGGCGCCGTTGTAGCCGGACTGCACGATAGGGTAGGTATTACCGTAGCCTGCGGTGGAGTTGTAACCCAGTGGCGAGACGATGATATAACCCATTTTTTCCGCCAGCTGAGTCAACTGCTGAGCAGCAAAAGCGGAGTTTTGGTCACCACCACTTGGGTGCAGAACCACAATCATTGGGAAGGGGGAGTTACCGTTGTAGGTGCTGGGCACGAAGGTACGGTAAGTCGGGTTCTTGGCAACGTTCTGAACGGCCATCTGCGCAGGCGTCAGGTTGCCGCCGACAACTTTAGTGGTTTTGCTCTGAAAGTTGGCAGGAAGTTCGGTTTTCAGACAAACCGCATCACATTCGCTGCTGGTAGAAGAGGGGGCTGCGTAAGCCATGCCGGCAGTGGTGCTGACGGCCAGAGAAAGTGCAATCAAAGTGGGCTTTAAAGACATCACATTGCTCCTTGCGTTGATGAGTAAAGTTGCCTCACTTTCTGAGGTCACCCTTGTGGTTCATCGCGATGGAGTGATCTCACCGGTCTGAACTTTTTAGCGCGCGTTTTGTTGCGCGTTGCGCGGCTGGCCAAGGGAACCAGCGATGAAACTTATATGGAGAGCGGCAAGCCTGCCTTCAAGTCATTGAAACAGCTCGCCACAAAGCGTTGTAAATCGGAGGGTTTATCAGCGCTTGGCCAGATACCGATCCAGCGAGTTGGCAAATTGCTGGCGATCCTGCGCGGAGAGTGGCGCCGGGCCGCCTGTGTGAATACCGCTACTTCGCAGGGTATCCATAAAATCACGCATATTCAGACGACCACGAATATTTTCAGTGGTGTACATCTCGCCACGCGGGTTTAGCGCATGGCCGCCTTTTTCAATGATCTCTGCGGCCAGCGGCAAATCCGCGGTAATCACCAGATCTCCCGGCTGGCAAAGGCGGACAATTTCGTGATCCGCCACATCAAAACCGGAGGGAACCTGCAACGCTTTAATGAAGGGGGAAGGCGGCGTCTTGATCCATTGGTTTGCCACTAGTGTGAGCGGCGTCTGGGTGCGCTGGGCCGCCTTAAAAAGGATTTCTTTAACCACGTTGGGGCAGGCGTCGGCATCAACCCAGATACTCATCATGCGGCTCCGAAAAAGAATAGGTGCGTTTACTGGAAACAGACACTGAATATCTGCTCAGAATATGGCGGGGATGATAGCAGAAACTTGGCGCCTGATTAGGGTTAGGAGGATTCCTGATGCAGCGCCCGGTAAGAATGGGCCTTATCAGTTGGGCGCAAAGGGGGCTGCCCCCAAGTTAAGCAGAGTCACAGGCATGAAGAGGAGCGTCTGATAATGGTGAGTGCAGAGATGACGGTTAGTGAGAAGCGTATGCTGCGGGATGCCGCGAGAGATGCATCAACTCATGCCTATGTGCCTTACAGCCATTTCCCGGTGGGGGCGGCAATCCAGCTTAAGGATGGCCACATTGTCACGGGTGCCAATATTGAGAATAGCTCCTACGGGTTAAGTAATTGTGCGGAGCGTAGCGCCATCTTTGCGGCGCTTTCACAGGGTATAAAGCCCGAGCAGTTTCATAGTCTGATGATCTATATGCCGGGAGAACGGCTATACAGCCCCTGCGGCGCCTGTCGTCAGGTGATTGCCGAGTTTTTCAGCGCTGAGGCTTGTGTGCGAGCCAGTTGCGACCGTGATGAGCTACAGGAGTGGACGGTTGGAGGTCTGCTACCTGCCGCTTTCGGGGAATTCGAGCCTCGCAGTTAACTCAGCACGAAACGCTGAATCAGACCGATTAGCCTGGCGTACGCGGGTCCACAGGGCGTTCCTGTTGGCGGGTCTTCAGCCAGCCCCGAACTCGCTGAACCAGAAAAGCCCAGTCTTCGGCGGGATTGGCAAAGCGGGGCTGCAGACGGATCTGCTCATAGGCGAGTTTGCCAAAGCGCCGCGCATTATCCCGGCGCATTTTCGCCAACCGGTTGCGGTAATCGCCATGATAGAGGTCCAACACCGGGCCATTGAAACCTGCCAGCGTTGCCATAATGTCGATTGAAATGGGAGCGTCGACCGGGCGGGTATCCACCATAATCAACGTTGTTGACGAGTCGTTTTTACCGGCCAGATACTGGGCCGCTAAAGCTGCCCCGCTACCCACACCCAAAACCACGATTTTCTGCACGCCCTGAGAAGTGAGGTAACTTTCTGCACTCTGAATACGGGTATTCACCAGAGTGACGTAGTCCTGGCGCTGTGTGTCAGCGGCAGCAGAAGCACCGGCAGCATTGGCCGCATCCGGTGGATTTTGCTCGGGCAGGGTGGTGGGTGCATCAGCCGCAGGTGTCGCTGGCGCCGTTGTATTTTCGGCTGGCGCCTGTGATGTGGCGGCGCCTTGCTGTACTTCGCTCATGTTCTTGAGAACAGGCAGGGTGCGTTCCGGAATTGCCGGTAACGGCAGCGGTGGAATCGCCACACTGAGGGTATCCCAGCCGTAATCGGGCAGGGTTGAACGCAAAGCGTGAACCGCCCCCGGCCAGTCAGGATGGGTGCCATCATCCGGTACGATGATCAGACCGCCGGAAACCAGGGCGGTATTACGCGGAACATAAAGCCCCAGGAACTGGTTGGGAGCCTCGCCCAGAGTCAATACCTGAGTCGGTGGGTGCTCCTCCTTTGCCAGTGCGGCAATCTGCTCAGTCACCGGATCGAGTAACACGCGCTCGGCAGGGGCCGCCGCAGTGGTATTCTGCGTTCCAGCTGTGGCAGGCGCTTGCGCCGGATCATTAGTGGTCGCTGGCGCAGGAGGTTCTGCCGCCTCAAGCTGCCAGGCGGAAAGCCCGCAGGCTATCGCCACTGCAAGGGCTGTCGCTTTTACGTATACTGACCCGCGGTGGCGACGCTTTTGCTGCGCAACCCCTGAATCAGACCCGGACTCGGTATTAACGGAACGCCTCATCATGAAAGACTACCTGATTGCTCCTTCGATCCTCTCCGCCGACTTCGCCCGATTGGGGGAAGAAGTGGACGCGGTGCTGGCCGCTGGTGCCGATATCGTACATTTCGATGTGATGGATAACCACTATGTGCCCAACCTGACCATAGGGCCGATGGTTTGCAAGGCGTTGCGCAATTATGGCATTAAGGCGCCTATTGATGTCCACCTTATGGTTAAACCGGTGGATCGCATAATTGGCGATTTTATCGAAGCGGGCGCCAGCTTTATCACTTTTCACCCGGAAGCCTCCGAGCACATCGACCGCTCCTTGCAACTGGTGCGTGACGGTGGCTGCAAATCAGGTCTGGTGCTGAACCCTGCGACTCCGCTGCATGTGCTTGAACATGTGTTGGATAAGGTCGATATGATTTTGCTGATGTCCGTTAACCCGGGCTTTGGTGGTCAGAAGTTTATTCCGCACACCCTTGAAAAAATCCGCCAGACGCGTGCGTTGATAGACCGCTCCGGGCTGGATATTCGTCTGGAAGTCGACGGTGGGGTGGGGATCAATAACATTGGCGAGATTGCCAAAGCGGGCGCAGATACCTTTGTTGCGGGCTCGGCGATCTTCAATACCGACGACTACGCGGCGACGATTCAGGCGATGCGCGATGAACTGTTGAAACAGGCTTCGGTATGAGTCAGTTGATCGACGAGGTTTGCGGGCAAACCTGCCAGGGCGTGCTTTTTGATCTGGACGGCACGCTGGTGGACTCCGTGCCTGATCTGGCAGCGGCGCTTGATGAAATGCTGACCGCGCTGGGTAAACCGCCCGCCGGCATTGAAGGTGCTCGGCACTGGGTGGGTAATGGTGCGACCTTGCTGATCAAGCGAGCGCTGACTCATGAGATGTATCCTACAGACGACCATCCTGCCTTGTTGCAGCATTTGTCAGATGCCGAAGGACTTTTCGCCAGTGCGTATGAGCGCCTGAATGGACAGAATGCCTGCCTTTATCCCGGTGTCAGCCAAGCGCTTCAACAGTTACAGGATCAGGGGCTTAAGCTGGCGGTGGTGACCAATAAACCGGAGCGTTACGTTCCTGCATTACTGGAACATCTGGGGATTCGCCAATACTTCAGCGTGATCATCGGTGGCGATACCCTGCCACAGCGAAAGCCAGACCCTGCGCAATTACTGCTGGCTGTCGAGCGCTTACAGGTGCCGAAAGCGGCATGTGTGATGGTGGGGGATTCCCGCCATGACATCGAAGCTGCGCGAAACGCCGCAATGGCCGCCATTGGTGTGCCCTATGGCTATAATCATGGTGAACCCATCACCACAGCCTCTCCTGACCGGGTCGTTGAGCAACTGACCGAGTTGACCGCCTGAGCAGTTAACGAGCTTCTTCCATCGTTATCTGTCCCAAGTTGAGAAAAAATCCTGCCATATCGCCAGCGTGTGAGAGAAATCCATCACTCTGGCGATATTCGTTTGTAAATACTGGCTTTTTAGCCACAGAAAGTTTGACCTGAGTGAACGGCAGAGTAAGTTTAATACTTGGGGCTTATTCGATTTAAGGACTGTGGCACTCGCATGATCCAGGCATTTCCTTTCCAATCGGCAGATTCTATTGAACACATGCTGGAGAAAATCTTCGCGCATGTGGAAGTAGCGGTCATCCTGACGGATGCGACCCGGCAGATCCTGATGATTAATCCTTTCGGGCTGAAGATGTTCGGCTATCGGGAAGGGGAGATTCTTGGGCAGTCAGTGCGATGTCTTTACGCAGAGCAGGAAGAGTACGTCACTCAGGGCGCCCAGCGTTTCAACTACCCACTGGGAACTCATTCGGATGTGCAGTCCTACGTGCAGTTCCGCCGTAAGGATGGCAGCATTTTTACCGGTGAGGTTCATGGCGGGCAGATGCGCCCCAGTAAGGAAGATGGCCTTTACTACCTTGGCTTTGTGAAGGATGTGACTTCCCGCCTGGCCGCTGATCAGGCACTCAGTGCGCTGCATAAAATCACTTCATCGCGCAAGATGTCTCATCATGAACGGGTGCAGGCCATTATTGATCTGGGCTGTTGTCACTTCGGTTTACCCATCGGCTTCTTCGGCAAGAAACAGGATGATCATTACCAGGTGCTCTGGAGCCGCCACCCCGAGAATGCCTATCCGCCCGGCGCTCAGCTTAATCTGAGCCAAACCTACTACCACCAGATTCTGGATAGCGCCGATGTGCTGGCCTTTAGCCATCTGGCCAGTGCGCCGCTGTCGGCGCAGGCCAGTTTCCACGCCTTGGGTGCTGAGGCGGTGCTTGCCGCACCGGTATTTCTTGATGGTGAGCCTTATGGCACCCTCAATTTTCTGAGCCCCGTGACCTGTGTGCCTTTCTCGAATCAGGATGTGGAGCTGGTGCGTCTCTTTGCCGAATGGATCGGAAACGAAGTTGCCCGTGCAAAGGATATTGAAGCGCTGAAAGAAGCGCAGGAGCGTCTGCAGCGACTCGCCACCACCGATACTCTGACCCAACTTTATAACCGTCGGTTTGCCGAACAGGCGCTGGTGCAGGAAATCGACCGCAGTCGCCGTTACCACCAGCCTTTTACTCTGGTGCAGATTGATTTCGACCACTTCAAGAATGTGAATGATAAATACGGCCATGAAGTGGGAGACTTGGCGTTGTGTTATTTCGCCGATGCGATCATGCAGCTCAAGCGGGCGCCTGACATGATTTGCCGCTGGGGCGGTGAAGAGTTTGTCGCCATTCTTCCCAGCACGGCAATTCAGGGCGCTGCGACCTTTATCGCACGTGTGGCTTGTTATCTTGCTGATCATCCTCTCTATGTGGAGGGTGACCCTGTGATCTTGCGCCTGAGCGCCGGGGTGGCAACCTACGCCGAGGGTGATAACTTGCAGACACTTTACGCCCGCGCGGATAAGGCGATGTATCAGGCCAAGCATCAGGGGCGCAACTGCATCGTTGATGAAAATGATCAGTGCTATGGCTGTCATGATGTCGCTGATGCTAAGGCGATGCTCCCTCCGGATATTTCCCCTGAACCTGATGAGGCCTAAAACGCCCTGATGCAGGACATTGCTGCGATCTTCCCGTACAATCCCCGCCTCGAATCAGAAGAAGAAAACGCGCCACAGGGTCGGGTTTTCTTCTTGGTTTTCTCACTCTTTGTTATCTAGCAAGGACATCATCATTGTCAGGCTATTGCGGGTCGATTCATGCTGTTGATGATCGATAACTTCGATTCCTTTACCTACAACGTCGTTCAGTATCTGCAAACACTGGGCGCCGATGTCTGCGTTAAGCGCAATGATGAGCTGGATCGCCAGGCACTGGCGCGTCTTAATCCCACCCATGTGGTGATATCCCCCGGTCCCTGTGATCCTGATCAGGCCGGTATTTCTCTGGAAGCACTCGACTATTTTGCCGGACGCGTACCTGTGCTAGGCATTTGCCTCGGGCATCAGTGTATTGGCCAGTTTTTTGGCGGCCACGTGGTGCGCGCAGGGCAGGTGATGCATGGTAAAACCTCGCTGGTGACGCACCGTAACCAAGGCGTTTTTCAGGGGCTGAACCAACCTCTTCGCGCTACCCGCTATCACTCGCTGGTGATTGACAAGACACGCCTGCCTGACTGTCTGGAAGTGACCGCCTGGACCACTCACCAGAACGGTGAGATGGAAGAAATCATGGGCGTTCGTCATAAACAGCTTGAGGTAGAAGGGGTACAATTCCATCCAGAGTCCATAATGACAGAACAGGGCCATGCGTTATTGGCCAACTTTCTCACTCGCCAGGAGGGTCGTCGATGAATATGCAGCAAGCCATTCGGCAGGTAATGGCTAATGAAGATTTCTCTGCCGAGCAGATGCAGGAGCTGATGGCGCTGGTGATGACCGGGGAAGCAACCCCTGCCCAGATCGGCGGTTTTCTGATTGGCCTGACCATGAAAGGCGAAACCGTGGATGAGATCGTTGGTGCTGCGCGCACTATGCGAAGCCTCGCCACTCGCGTCGATGTGGATGTGCCGAACCTGATTGATACCTGCGGTACAGGCGGTGACGGTGCTCATGTGTTTAACGTTTCCACCGCATCGGCCTTTGTGGTCGCGGCAGCCGGTGGTCACGTAGCCAAGCACGGCAACCGTGCGGCATCTTCCTCCAGCGGCAGTGCGGATGTGCTGGAAGCCGCGGGCGTGAACCTCGCGCTGACACCTTCCCAGGTCGTGCAGTGCATTAAAGAGGTGGGTGTTGGTTTCATGTTTGCACCAGCCCATCACGGCGCGATGAAGCATGCTATCGGGCCGCGCAAGGAAATGGGCGTTCGTACTATTTTCAACCTGCTAGGCCCATTGACGAACCCCGCGCTGGCCCCCAATCAGTTACTGGGTGTTTTCAGTCATCGCTGGCTGCGTCCGGTGGCAGAAACCCTGAGCCAGCTTGGCTCCGACCATGTGTTGGTCGTGCATGCTGCCGATGGTCTGGATGAGATTTCCATCGCCTCGGACACCTTCGTTGCAGAACTTAAAGACGGTGAAATCCGTGAATACCAGATTTCCCCGGAAGATTTTGGCCTGGCTCGCAGCCCGCTGAATGAGCTGGTCGTTGACACCCCGCAGGCAAGTTATGCGCTGATCCGTGATGCGCTAACCGGGCAGGGTGGTGGTGCGACCGATATCGTTCGCCTGAATGCAGGTGCGGCGATTTACGCAGCAGGTCTGGCGTCCAGCCTGCAAAGCGGGATTGATGTCGCCACGGATATGATTGCTAGCGGCAAGGCGATCGCCAAGCTCGAAGCGTTGGTCGCCCTTACGCAGAAAATGGCAGGAGAGAAATAACATGAGTAGCTGTGCACCTACCGTTTTGCGTCGCATTCTGGCTCGCAAACAGGAAGAAATTGCCGAGCGTCTGAAAAGTACGCCAGTGGCTGCCCTGGAGGCGCTGGCCAAAGAGCAAAGCGCGCCGCGCGGTTTTTACAACAGCATGAAAGCCCGTATTGAAGCCGGTGATGCGGCGGTTATCGCCGAGGTGAAGAAAGCCTCCCCCAGTAAAGGGCTGCTGCGCGCTGACTTTCGTCCTGCTGAAATTGCCCAGTCCTATGAGAAAGGCGGTGCTGCCTGTCTGTCAGTTCTGACGGATCGTGATTTCTTTCAGGGTCATGAGGACTACCTGCAACAGGCGCGTGCAGCCTGCGCACTGCCGGTGATTCGCAAGGATTTTATCGTCGATGCCTATCAGGTTTCTGAGGCCCGTGCGATTGGTGCTGACTGCATTCTGTTGATCGTCGCGGCACTGGACTTCCCACAGATGAAAGACCTGCACGATCAGGCCCGTGAACTCGGCATGGATGTGCTGGTGGAAGTACACGGTGAGGATGAGCTGGAACACGCGCTGAACCTGTCGACCCCGCTGGTCGGTGTGAACAACCGTGATTTGCACACCTTTGAGGTGAGCCTGAACAATACCTATCGCTTGCTGGATCGTATGCCGGCAGACCGTCTGGTCGTGACTGAAAGCGGCATCCATACCCGCGCGGATGTGGATGCGATGCGTGAGCATCAGGTGAATGCGTTCCTCGTGGGTGAAGCCTTTATGCGTGCCCAGGAGCCTGGCGAGCAGCTGCGTACCCTGTTTTTCTGAGGCCGGATATCACCTCGGGCCTTAAGAGTTGTGTTTTGAAGATTGGATTTTCTGAGGAGTCAGAATGAAAACCGTAGTGAACTGGCGTGGAGGCGTACACTTCCAGGCTGACACCGATAGTGGCCACACTCTGGATATGGATGGCGCGCCTTCCATCGGTGGTGAAAACAAGGGCGCTCGCCCAATGGAAATGGTACTGGCCGGTCTGGGTGGCTGTTCCTCCATCGACGTTATGACCATGCTGCAGAAGTCCCGTCAGGACGTTAAGGACTGTCAGGTGCAGATCGAAGCTCAGCGTGCGGATGCCGTGCCTGCCATCTTCACCAAGATCCACATGCACTTTGTCGTCAAAGGCACTGGCCTGAACGAAAACCACGTAAAGCGTGCGGTTCAGCTCTCTGCTGACAAGTACTGCTCAGTGTCTATCATGCTGAGCAAAGGTGGCGTGGAAATCTCCCACACCTATGAAATTCAGGAAGCCTGATTTCAGTCGCCGCATGTTGCGAATACAAAAAAGCCTGTCTTGTGACAGGCTTTTTTTATTGGGGAAGGCTGCAGCGCTCAGCGCTTTAACAATGCCAGTTTATCCGGCTTTCCATCCCACTCGGCAGCATCCTCAAGGGGCGCTTTCTGTTCGGTAATACAGGGCCAGATTTCCGCCAGTTCAGCGTTAATCTCCACAAAGGGCACCATTTCTGCCGGCAGGTCATCCTCAGAGAAGATCGCCTCTGCCGGACATTCCGGTTCGCAAAGACCGCAGTCGATGCACTCATCAGGATGAATAACCAGAAAGTTGGGCCCTTCATAAAAACAGTCGACGGGGCAGACATCGACACAGTCCGTGTACTTGCACTGGATGCAGTTTTCAGTGACGACATAAGTCATGGGATTCTCCTGTGCTTCCCTTGCCCTACGCTGCAACAGCTCAGGGGCTCATCAAAGTGATTGCGACGACCTTAGGCCTTGAGTGCTTTAAGATCGTACAGCAATGCCAGCGCCTCACGGGGCGTCAGGTTATCCGGATCAATGGATTGCAGTTTCTCTTCAAGCGCACTGGGCATCGCGGCAAACATATCAGCTTGCATCGGCTGGTGTGGCTGTTGAACTGCTTTGTTTTCAGTGCTGGTCGCACCCGGTTTTTGCAAGTTCTCAAGGTAGTGCAGCTTTTCGCGTGCCTTGCTGATGACGCCACCCGGCACTCCGGCCAGTTTGGCGACCTGTATCCCGTAGCTTTGGCTGGCCGGGCCTTCCTCAACACTGTGCAGGAAGATGATGTTGTCCTGATGCTCGGTGGCAGTCAGGTGGACGTTAGCCGTGGTGGAGAAATCCTCCGGCAAGGCTGTCAGTTCAAAGTAGTGGGTGGCAAAGAGCGTCAGCGCCTGGCGTGTGGCCAGCCATTCTGCCGCGGACCAGGCCAAGGACAGACCATCAAAAGTGCTGGTACCACGACCGACTTCGTCCATCAGCACCAGACTCTGGCGGGTCGCGTTGTGCAAAATATTGGCTGTCTCCGTCATCTCGACCATGAAGGTGGAGCGACCACCCGCGAGATCATCGGAGGAGCCCATGCGGGTAAATATCCGGTCGACGACACCCACCTCTGCGCTTTGTGCGGGTACAAAGCTGCCGATATGGGCCAGCAACGTGATCAGGGCAATCTGGCGCATATAGGTCGATTTACCGCCCATGTTCGGACCGGTAATGACCAGCATGCGGCGGTCCTGATCAAGACGAATATCATTAGCGACAAAAGGATCACGGCTGACATTCTCAACCACCGGGTGGCGACCCTGTTCGATCAGCAGGGTGCTGTCTGCCACCAGCGTCGGGCAGCAGTAATTCTGACTGTCGGCACGTTCGGCCAGATTGGTGAGCACGTCCAGCTCGGACAGGCTCATGGCGGAATCCTGTAATGCGCCCAGCTCCTCATTGAGGCGGTCAAGCAGCAACTCATACAGCTCACGCTCACGTGCCAGCGCGCGGCTCTTGGCGCTCAGCGCTTTATCCTCAAAGGCTTTCAGCTCAGGGGTAATAAAACGCTCGGCATTTTTCAGGGTCTGGCGACGAATATAGCGGGCGGGCACATTGTCGGACTGGCTGCGGCCAATTTCGATGTAATAACCGTGCACACGGTTGTAACCCACCTTCAGGGTCGAAATGCCGGTTTGCTCACGCTCCTGGGTTTCCAGCTTGACCAGAAACTCGCCTGCATGCTCGCTAAGGCCGCGCAGTTCATCAAGATCGGCATCATAGCCGGGAGCGATCACTCCGCCATCACGCACCACCACGGGCGGGTTATCAATGATGGCGCGGGCCAGTTCATCCGCCAGCGACGGAAAGGTGCCAATGCCTTCGGCGAGGTGACGCAGCAGTGGCGTTTCCGCCTGCGTCAGGCTCTCTTGCAGGCCGGGCAGTGCGGCGAGGCTCAGTTTGAGCTTTTCCAGATCTCGGGGGCGGGCGCTTCGTAAGGCCACACGGGCCAGAATGCGCTCCAGATCGCCAATGGGTTTGAGATGCGCTTGCAGCTCACTCCAGAGGAAAGTGTCGAGCAGTAACTTCAGGCTATTCTGGCGTGCTTCGAGACGCTCAATATCACGTAGGGGGCGGTGCAACCAGCGGCGCAGCATACGGCTGCCCATCGGCGTGACGCACTGATCAATCACACTGGCCAGCGTATTCTCGGGGCCGCCGTTAAGGTTGCGTTCCAACTCCAGGTTGCGGCGCGTTGCCGCATCGAGAATGACGCTTTCTTCGCGGTTTTCCGTGCCGATGGAACGAATATGGGGCAGGGCGGTACGCTGAGTGTCTTTGGCGTACTGCAGCAGACAGCCAGCCGCCGTCAGCGCCAGTTTCAGGTGTGCGCAACCAAAACCTTCGAGGGAGCGGGTGCCGAACTGATCATTCAGCTGGCGCATGGCCGTATCCAACTCAAAGTTCCAGGGGGGCATCATGCGCACGCCACGGCGCTTGCTTAACCACTCGGGCCAGCGATGTTCTTCAGAAATCAGGGTTTCGGCAGGGTTCAAGCGCTCGACTTCGCTCTGCAGTGCCTCTTCACCTTCAATTTCAATCACGCTGAAACGGCCGCTGGAAATATCCAGTACCGATAAGCCAAAGTGACCTTCGTGAGGCGCAATCGCCATCAGCAGGTTGTCTCGACGGTCTTCCAGGAAGGCTTCATCGGACAACGTTCCCGGTGTGACGATACGGCTTACCTGACGATCCACCGGGCCTTTACTGGTGGCTGGGTCGCCCACCTGTTCGCAAATCACGACCGACTCACCCATACGCACCAGCCGTGCGATATAGCCTTCCGCCGCATGATGGGGAATGCCCGCCATCGGGATGGGCTGACCGCCGGACTGGCCGCGAGTGGTCTGGGTAATATCCAGCAAACGGGCCGCCTTACGCGCATCGTCATAAAACAGCTCGTAGAAATCCCCCATGCGATAAAACAGCAATTGATGGGGATGATCAGCCTTGAGACGCAGGTATTGCTGCATCATGGGCGTATGAGCAGCAAGGTCGAGATTTGCTTTGGTATTCAATGACTTGGCAATCCTTGAGAATACTTTGGGGCGGTATTGGGGCAATTCATTGTGGCGAATGAATTCACGCAAATGGGCACCGCGGATGTGGCTGGTAATGTTGCCATTGTTCCGAATTGGCTTCAAATATTCAGCGGTGTTAGCCCGTCACTCGTTTTGCTGGCGTTTTAACTCAACCAAAGCTGCCTTAAATCAACACTATTACCCTTTCGTTAGTCTAAATGGCTGGCGGAGGTCTGTTCCTTAATCTAGCTTTGAAATGTTTCAAAATCAGACCTTTAAGGGATAGAGCATGAAAGGATTAGTGAAGTTGGGTATCGCTATTGCTGTAGTGTCAGCAGGCTCCTTTGGAACACCGAATAAAGCCATGGCATGTGGCCCTGATGATTACCTGGGTACGGTCTGTACCTTTGCCGCCAATTTCTGTCCTGATGGATGGCTGCCTGCCGATGGTCGTTCGATCACGGTAAATTCAAATCCGGCGTTGTATTCACTCTTGAGTAACTATTATGGCGGATCCGGGGTTACAACCTTTAACCTTCCTGATTTGCGTGGTCGGGTTTCGGTGGGAACAGGAGCGAGTCCGTTTCTGGGAGCCACCATCAATGTTGGCACCCAGTTTGGGCAGAAGCAGATAACCCAACTGGTGCCGTTGCCTGCGCATACTCATACTGCCACCTTTGTCCCTCAAACCTCTTCGGTGGCAATACCTGCTACGCCTTCCACGCTGCAAGTGACTTCCAGTATTCCTGTTAATACCACTCAAGTGGGAAGCTCTACACCTGCGGCAGGCCAGAACTATCTTGGAGGGGTAAAAGTGACTGCGGGGGTATCACAAAGCACGGTGGTGGGGCCTTACTCAACCCAGACGCCTGATGCGACATCGACCGTTGCCGTTAGTACTCAGGTGAGCGGTTCGTCGGGCTTCCCGGGTACATCGGTACAAGCAGTGACCGGAGGCACCGTCGCCGTTGGCGGCACAGGTATCAATGGCGCGACGATGACTACGCCTACGCTGCCACCTTCGCTGGGAATGACGACCTGTATTATGGCGGAAGGAGGGGTTTATCCTCCCCGCCCTTAATCGCTGAGCCTGCAGTAAAAAGCCGAGAGTCAATCTCGGCTTTTTTCGTTTTATCGGTCTGCGGCGTTATCGCTCATCCACTGACAAAGGTTATCCAGCATGGTCATACAGCCGTTGAGCTGATCGACACTCACAAACTCATCGGGTTTGTGGCCCTGCTCCATACTGCCGGGGCCACAGACGAGGGTAGCGATGCCCATCTCATCAAAGAGCCCTCCTTCGGTACCAAAGGCCACGGTACTGGAGCGATCGCTTCCTGCCCATTCACTCAGCCATTGGGCAAAGTCGGATTGTGGGTCTGTCAGCAGGCCCGGATAGGCGCTCAGGGGTTCAAATGCGATGTTGGAATCCGCATGCACCTGACGCATCGCCGGTACCAGGCTGTCACTGGCATAGCGCTGGATCGCCGCCATGGTTCCATCGACATCTGCCTCGGGCAGGTAGCGCATCTCGAAGTCGAACTGGCAGGCTTCCGGGACGATATTGAGCGCAGCGCCGCCGCGAATGGTGCCTGTTTGCAGGGTGCTAAAAGGCGGGTCAAAGCGCGCATCCCGAATGGCTTTTAACGGCTCGGCAATTTCCGTCATTTTGCCAATGAGCCTGGCGGCGTACTCAATGGCATTGACCCCTTCCGGTGCGTAGGCCGAATGGCAGGCATGGCCCTGCACTTTGCAGCGCATGGCGACCTTGCCTTTATGGCCGTACACCGGCTGCATACTGGTCGGCTCACCGATAATGCACATCGCGGGCTTTTCCGGTGAGGCCTTCAGGTGTTCGATCAGGCTACGTACCCCAAGACAGCCGACTTCTTCATCGTAAGAAAACGCCAGATGAAGCGGCATACGCAATGGTTGCAGTTGAAAGCGGGGCAGGGCATCCAGCACGCAGGCGATAAAGCCTTTCATATCGGCACTGCCACGGCCGTAGCAGCGGCCATCCTGCTCAGTGAGCTGAAACGGCGGGTGGCTCCAGGCCTGACCGTCCACGGGGACAACGTCCGTGTGCCCGGAAAGCATCACGCCGCCATCGCCCGCTGGACCAAGGCGAGCATACAGGTTCGCCTTGGTGTGTTCGTCATTGAAGATCAGTGTTGATTCGATACCGAGCCGCTCGAGATGATCACGGATGGCGTGAATCAGCTCAATGTTGGACTCGCGGCTGGTGGTATCAAAGCTCAGCAGCTGGTTCAGCATTGCCCGAAGTGAATTATTCATCACCGGGCACGCCGTAGCTTGGCGCTTCACGCGGATCAAGAGCGCGCGTCACATAAGCCTGCATCTGCGGCTCGTAATCATGCCAGAGCTTGGCAAGCTCGGCGACCGGGGCGTCATCGGCCCAGTCGACACGCAGGTCTACCAGTGGCCAGGTGTAGTCATCGACCACTTTGACTGCCGCTGAGTGCACAGGGCCCGCTTCACCGCCATTGTCCACACCGGCCTGCAGGGCGTTAATCAAACGCTCGGTCAGCTCGCCGCTGGAGTTTTCAAAGGCATCAACCATGGCATTGATGACCGCCTGACTGGAGAGCATATTACCCGCCACCACACAGTTTTTGCCCTGAACCATGTTATGCACACCAAGGGTATCGGTGCCGCTGAAGCAGCTGGTTTCACCAGTGGCGCCGATCACTGTGACCTGGCGATAGCTGCTGAAGCGATCATCCGCGAGGGATTGTTTCATAGCCTGATCAGGCGACAAACCTGCTTCCAGACGCGAAAGAATCTGATGGCCCAGCGCTGGAAGGGTAATGTTCTGCGTTGATACCGCGCCGACACCGGCTTGCAGCCAGGGGCAGCGCGCGCCTACAGCAATACTGGAAGAGCTGATCGCAATGCCCAGTTGTCCGGTTTCAGCACAGCGTGCGGTAATGGAAATAGTCATTTGTCCTCCTTGGCTTCCCAGTCATCAGGGATCACCGCGATTACGTCGATTTCCATCAGCCATTCAGGCTGGGCAAGACCTGCCACCACCAGACCAGTGGAGATGGGGTAGACCCCTTTTAGCCATTTGCCGACTTCACGGTAGACCGGCTCACGAAAGCGCGGGTCAGTGATGTAGGTGGTGGTTTTGACGATGTGGGAAAGATCGCTGCCGGCTTCTTCCAGCAACTGCTTGACGTTCTTCATCGCCTGTTCGGTTTGCGCCTGCGGCAGACCAAGGCCGACCAGCTTGCCATCAAAATCCGTCCCTACCTGACCGCGAACATAAACGGTGTTGCCAGCGCGCACGGCCTGACAAAGGTCATTGTCCAGCGACTGGTTAGGATAGGTTTCCTTGGTGTTGAACATCCGGATACGAGTATGAGTTGCCATGATGAATCCTGAATACCGTTAAATAAGTGAGGTTCCGGCGCCGGTTCAGGCGTTGCGGTACTGCTGGTACTGACGCTGGATCACGATCTGGTCGGCGATGTACTTCGCGTCATGCCAGACACCCCAGATAAAGGTGGAGCCACGGCGGGACAGCCAGGGTAAACCGAGGAAATACACGCCGGCTTCTTTGGAGACACCGCGATGGTGTTTGGGCTGGCCCTTTTCATCGAACGCATCAACGGTCAGCCAGCTGTAATCCGTGGCGTAGCCGGTCGCCCAGATGATGGCGCTGATACCGGCTTCCTTGAGGTTCAGCTCAAGTGTCGGCTGGGTCATGCTCTCGGGGTCGGCCAGAAACTCACGGGCCTGCGGCTCCAAAGGCAGGTCGAGGCCATTGCGGTCGATGTAGGCATCGGCAGCATCCAGCAGGGACAGGTAGTTGTTGTCACCGGCATTGATGTTGGCAGAGAGATCCGCATCAAAGGTCACGCTGTCGTGAGTGAAGGCTTTGGTACGACCGACCAGATTAATGCCTTCAGCCGCCAGCTGACGAAAATCGATAGTACGACCGCCATGGGCGCCACTGACGGCGATGGTGACGTGTTCTTTACCGGGTTCATTGGCTGCGGCATCCCACAGACCAAGTACTCCCAGCCACCAGACAAAGTCACGACCACGATAGCTGCGCGGGGGACGATCATGGGGGCCAACAGACAGGAAGACCTGCTTGCCTGCGCGGTTCAGCTCATCGGCAATCTGTACGCCGGAGGAGCCCGCACCGACCACCAGCACAGCGCCTTCCGGCAATTGCTCGGGGTTGTAGTACTTGGCGGAGTGAATCTGATAAAGCTCAGGATCTTTTGGCGCGATGGCCGGAATAACAGGCTTATGGAAGGGGCCGGTGGCGGCAACAATGCGCTGGGCTTCAATCACGCCATCAGAGGTGGTGACGGTAAAGCCACGGTTGCCTTCATTGCGCTCAACGCTCAGTACGGTCACGCCGGTTTTTACCGGAGCGTTAAACTTTTCCGCATAGGCTTCGAAGTAATCGGCGACCTGATCCTTCGGTACAAAACTGTCAGGGTCGCTGCCCGGAAAGGTCATACCGGGAAAGCGGTCATGCCAGGCCGGGCCGTTGGCGACCAGAGAGTCCCAACGCCCGCTGCGCCAGGCTTCAGCAATACGGTTTTTCTCAAGGACAAGATGGGGAACTTCCTGGCGAGTCAGGTGTTCGCTCATGGCAATACCTGCCTGCCCAGCCCCAACAATTAGAGTATCTATTTCCGTTTTATTGACTGTCATTTTGAACGCCTTTCTTTTCCCGGTCTTATTACCTTGGAATGAATAAGCCAAGATTATGGGAGCGAACAAAAGCAGTAAATTATTATAAATCTAATCTCTGACTATAAAATTATTAGTCACCCTGTTTTTAAATAGGGGCTATATTTTTTATAGCCAATGAATACTTTTAATCTATCTTGTTTTGCAGCGTATTTAATTCCAAGGTTTTGCAATAGTCCATAAATAAACGCGCCGGACGGGTGGGCTCGTTATTTTTCAGATAGGCCATGATCAGGGTCGACTCTTCCATCTCATCATCGATCTCCACCACTGCCAGCTCTTGCCCGTCGTAGGTGAGGTTGGTGCGAGGGCGGGTGACCAGCACAGAGAAGCCAAGTCCCTGTCCGACCATGCAGCGCACCATTTCGATTGAGGGTGAGCTGTAGGCAACCTCAGGGCGAAGGCCCTTCTCGGTAAAGATGCTGAGGAAGTAATTTTTGCTGGGAATCACATCCAGCAGGATCATCGGTACCCGGCTTAACTCTTCCAGACTCACGGATTTTTTTTGTGCCAGAGGATGGACTGCAGGCAGCAGCGCATAAGGCTTGTGGGGGGCATTCAGCTTTTCCTTGCGGATCGAGCCATCAAGGTCGAGGTCATACAAAAACGCCAGATCAAAGCGCCCACGGTGCAGGCCATCCATCAGTTCATGCTGCTCGCCATCGTAAAGCTGGATGGTGATTTCCGGGTAAATCTTCTTGAAGCCCGCGATCATCCGCGGAATGTACAGCGGCGCGACCGACTCAAAACTGCCAATGGCGATGGTGCCTGAGGCCTGCTCATTATCGGCCATGGAGTTCTGTTCAAACTCATAGGCCAGGCGCAGTAATTCCTGGGCTTTCTCATAGAAACGGCGCCCGCCAGGGGTCAGGGACACGCCTTGTGCATGATGGCGGATAAACAGCTGCTGGCCGAAGCTGTCTTCCAGATTTTTCACCGCAATGGAGATGGAGGGCTGGGCGATATGCAGCTGGCGCGAGGCCTCAGCGATACTCTCGGTCTCTACCACGGTGACGAAGTATTTAAGCTGCTTGAGAGTGAAGTTCTTCATTTGTTGCTCATTTAAGAAATGTATTCAAACTTTGTTAAAGAATATTTTTTATGTAATTAAGCAAGTGCCATGCCACGGTTTTTACCTCGTATAAAGAAGCAAAAATATTATGCGCACTGTTTTGGGGAGGGAGTGATCGTTTAAGGGGCGTTTTTGAAATGGGTGGCGTGCTTTATTGCTGTTCTGGCGTAATTGACCGGGGATTAATTACGGGGGTAATGGTCTATTCAGGTGCACTCTTGGCTAGATAGTTTTTTTTGATGCCGAAGAGAAAAATTTAATAATTGCTAGTGGAGAAGCACTCCCGCCATAGTATTTGAAGATATTCAGGAAGAACGAATTGCTCTGAATGGAGCGGACCTAAACACTTTATATTTGCGTGAGTGAAAATCCTATGGTCTTTGACTGGAACTACATGTTTAGCTTGTTCAGCTTAGCCGACTTTTGGTGGGCATGCTGGACAGTCATTAAGCTCAGCGTGGTCAGCTGGGGTATCAGTAATGTGGTGGGATTTCTGCTGGCGTTGGCAAAACAGTCCCGCTTCAAGTTCCTGAACATTCCTGCCAGTCTCTATATCTGGCTGTTCAGAAGTTTACCTCTCCTTGTCCTGCTGATTTTTATCTACAACCTGCCACAAGCCTTGCCCAGCACCTCCGGTCTTCTCAGTGACCCCTTCTGGGCCGGTGTGATCGCGATGGTGATCTGTGAAAGTGCTTATATTGCCGAAGTACACCGTGGCGGCCTGCTCTCCATCCCCAAAGGGCAGGGTGAGGCAGCCAAGGCCCTCGGTATTCGCTTTGTCGGTATCCAGTGGCTGGTGGTGATTCCCCAGGCTCTGCGCGTGGCGTTACCTGCTCTGGGGAATGAATTTACCTCGGTGGTTAAGCTGACGTCCTTGATCTCGGTCATCTCCCTGACTGAAATCCTGATGGTCGGTCAGCGCCTCTATACCCAGAACTTCCTGGTCATGGAAACCATGGCGGCGGTAGCGATCTACTACGTGCTGATCGTGACTCTGTTCGATTTCCTGCTGAAGCGTCTGGAAGCCTACCTCGATGTGACCACCAAGAAAGTGGCACGCCAGCCCGGTGAAGAACTGCTTGAGCAGATCAAGAATGCCCCGGCCCCTCAGTTCAATGCAGCCAGCGACTATGAAGGTCCGGCCCTGAATGCCAGCAAGCTGCACAAGGCTTATAACAATGTGGAAGTGCTGGGCTCCGTGGATCTCAGTATCAAACAGGGTGAAGTGGTCTCCGTGATTGGGCCGTCAGGCTCCGGTAAAACCACGCTGATCCGTCTGTTGAATGGTCTTGAGCAACTCGATAACGGTGAAATTGACCTGAACGGCCAGCCCTTTATCAAGCTGCACCGCTTCGGCCCTGAAAAATACCGCTTTATCGAGCACAGTGAGCATCGCCGCAAGATCGGCATGGTGTTCCAGAGCTTTAACCTCTTCCCGCACTTGAGCGTTCTCGACAACCTGCTGCTGGCTCCGCGTTATCACCGTCTGGCGCCTGTGGCTGAACTGAAACAGCAGGCTTACCAGCTGCTGAACAAGGTCGGCATGTTAGAGCACGCCTGGAAGTATCCTCACCAGCTGTCCGGTGGTCAGCAGCAGCGTGTGGCCATTGCCCGAGCGCTGATGATGCGTCCCCAGATCATGCTGTTTGATGAGCCCACCTCCGCCCTCGACCCTGAAAAGGTCAATGAAGTTCTGCAGGTTATCGAAGACCTGGCCCGTGAAGGCATCACCATGGTGATCGTGACGCACGAAATGAACTTCGCCTTCAAGGTCTCCAACCGCGTGGTGTTTATGGAGCAGGGTCGTGTGGTCTGTGATGACACACCTCAAGCGCTGCGCGAGGGCAATAACCCCCGTGTGGAAGCCTTCCTGAAAGATGTTTCGTTAGCTTAATGATTGATGGAGTTCGACATGATTGAACAATGGCAGATCGACCAGTACCACAAACAAGGCTTTCTGGTCGTCGAGAATGTACTGACTCAGGAAGAAGTCGCAGAGCTGCAACAGACCTTTGATACCTGGGTTGAAGACAGCCGCAACTACACCGCTCCCTGGGGCGAAACACAGGATGGCCGCTCACGCTTTGATATCGAGGATGACCACAGCGCCGAGCATCCCTCCCTGCGCCGTGTGTCTTCTCCCACGGAAATCTCGGATGTCTTCAAGCGCACTGCGCTTGAGTCCCGTGTGGCGCAGATCGCCGGTCAGCTGGTGGGCAGCAAAGGTGCGCGTCTGCACCACAGCAAGATCAACTCCAAGCTGCCTCACACCGCCACCAAGGTGAAGTGGCATCAGGATTTCCCGTTCACGCCTCACACCAATGATGACCTGGTGACTTCCCTGCTGATGGTGAGCGAAGTCACCCCCGCCAATGGCCCGCTGAATGTGATCCCCGGCAGCCACAAAGGCCCGATTTTCAGCCACTGGCAGGAAGGCCGTTTCACCGGCGCTGTCGATGCCGATGTGATCGAAGCCAACTGCAAGAATCCGGTGTCCTGTTTTGGCCCGGCAGGTTCTGTCTGCTTTATGCATACCCGCCTGCTGCATGCCTCCAGCCCGAATGAGACCGAGCTGCCACGCACGCTCTTTATCAGTGTGTATGCCGCGGAAGATGCGATGCCACTGAGTGATAACCCATTACCCAGCGAACAGACCGGCACTTTGGTTTGGGGTGAGGAGAGCGGCGAAATTCGCTGCACGCCTAACCAGCTGAGAATGCCACAGAAGCCCAAAGGCGCTTCTTTCTTTGTTCAGCAAGCCGGTAAAGACGCGGTTTAACGCTAACTGATTAATGCTTTAGGAAGGGTAATCATGAAATTCTTCGCTCGTTCTGTACGTCCACTGGCTGCGGGTGTTCTTGGCGCAGTGATGGCTTTTACCTCCCTGAATGCCTCGGCATTTCAGCAGGAAGGCAAAATCATCGTGGGTTCCGACATGACCTTTTTCCCCTATGAATACATGAAGGACAACACCCCGCAGGGTTTTGATATCGAATTCATGGAAGGCATGGCCAAGGTCATGGGCGTTAAGGTCGAAAACCTCGACACGCGCTGGGCGAACCTGATTCCGGGTCTGCGTGGTGGCCGTTTCGACATGATTAACTCCTCCATGTACATCACGGCCGATCGCGTCAAAGTGATCGACATGATCCCTTACCTCAAGAGCGGCGAATCCATTCTGGCCGTCAAGGGCAGCGACTATCAGCCCAAAACCCCTGAAGAGTTCTGTGGTCACAAGATCGGTTCCATGGCCGGCACGTCCTGGTTGCAGCGTCTGCAGGAGCTGTCCAAGGATTACTGTGAAAAGAACGGTCTGAAGCCTATCGCTATCAGTGAGTACGGTACTGACCCGCAAACCACCCAGGCCATGCTGTCTCATGCCGTCGAAGCACAGATGACGGATGCCGGTGTTGCTCGCGGAGTAATTGAGAAGCTGGGCGGTCGTCTGGTGATTTCCTCCGAAGAGCTGATCTATCCCGTGCTGAACGGCTGGGGGGTGAAAAAGGGCAATGATGAAGTGAAACAGGCGCTGATTGACGGTCTGGCGAAGTTCAGCAAAACCCCTGAATACGCGGCACTGCTGAAGAAATACAACTTCCAGGCGCCCACCGAGGCTGACATCGCGGCGATGATGCCAAAAGAGTGATACCTCACTGAGGTAGCAAGGGCACGCCGATTTTAATTAAGGTGCCTGGGCGTCAGTTCAGGCACCGGTTATTCGTTGAGGAAATACCATGTCCCTGTCTTTTGAAGAACAGACACGTATCGATCTTGCCGCGACCTTTCGCATCATTGCCCATCTGGGGATGCACGAAGCGGTGGCGAACCACTTCAGCGCGGCAATCTCTCCCGATGGCAAAAAATTTCTGCTGAACCCCAAGTGGAAGCACTTCTCCCGCATTCGTGCCAGTGATCTTCTGTTGCTGGATGCGGACGATGCCTCCAACGCCAGCGACCCCAACGTCGACACTACTGCCTGGTCCATTCATGGCCAGATTCACCAGCGTCTTCCCGAAGTGCGTGTGGTGCTGCATTTGCACCCGATCTACACCACCGCCATTGCGGCGCTGGAAAACCCCGAAATTCTGCCTATCGACCAGAACACCGCGCGTTACTTCAACCGAGTGTCCGTCGATACCCTCTACGGCGGCATGGCCGATACCGTGGAAGAGGGCGCGCGTCTCTCCGGTTTGCTGGCCAATAACAGCCGTCTGCTGATGGGGAACCACGGCGTGATGGTGACAGCGCCCACGATTGGCGAAGCCTTTGATGATATCTGGACCCTGGAGCGCTCCTGCCAGATTCTGGTGACCGCCATGTCTACCGGTCGCCCATTGAAAGTGCTGTCCGATGAAGTCGCTGAGAAAACCGCACAGGACTGGGAAAAAATCACTGATTTCTCCCGTCAGCATTTTGAAGAAATGAAAACGCTGATGATTCAGATGGACCCCTCCGTACTGGATTGATCCTGAAGGTTCCGGCCCTGCAGGTTTCCTCTCCAGAGCCTGCGGGGCCTTCTTACTCTGTAGTAAAGGCGGCCCCCATGACGAATTCCCCCCGTAAACCCAACCTGCTGGTACTGGTGTCGGATGAGCATCAGGCTCAGGCGCTCAGTATTGCCGGTCACCCGATTGTTAAAACCCCGCATCTCGATGCACTGGCTGCCCGGGGCAAGCGGTTTACCAATGCCTATACCAACAGCCCGATCTGCGTGCCTGCGCGTGCAGCCTTTGCGACGGGTCAGTATGTGCATCAGCTGCGCCTGTGGGACAACGCCATGCCCTACATTGGCAAGCAGCAGGGGTGGGGTCATGGGTTGCAGGCCAAGGGCGTGCCGGTGGAGTCCATCGGCAAGCTGCATTATCGCGATGAAGAAGACCCCACCGGTTTTGACCGTCAGCTCATTCCAATGAATGTGGCGGGCGGAGTCGGCATGATCTGGGCTTCCATTCGTGGCGAAGACACCCGCATGCAGGCCACCGGCCGTATGCTGGGGGATTACATTGGCCCCGGCGAAAGCCCCTACACCAGGTACGACCGTGCGGTGGTTGAGAAAACCGTCGAGTGGCTGAAAGCCCATGCCCGGCCTGCGGCAGAAGGCGAACCCTGGTGCCTGTATGTGGGCCTGGTCGCACCGCATTTTCCGCTGATCGCGCCGAAAGAATTTTATGACCTTTACGGTGATATCGATTTCCCCGAGCCCAAGCTTGGGCCGCAGACCGATTACAAAAAACACCCCTGGGTAGAGTTTGAAAACCAGCTCTTTGATAACGAAAGCGGCTTTGAGGATGCCGAAGAGCGCCGTCGTGCCTTCGCCAGTTATTACGGGCTCTGTACCTTCCTTGACCACAACGTTGGTCTGATCATGGCGGCGCTGGAAGCGATGGGGCTTACGGACTCCACCACCGTTGTGTACACCACCGATCACGGTGAGAACCTTGGCACCCGTGGCATGTGGGGGAAAGGCAATCTCTATGAAGAGTCCGCGAAGATCCCGATGATCATGGCGGGGCCGAATGTCACCCCCGGCATCTGTGAAACGCCGGTGAGTCTGGTGGATCTCTCCGAAACCATCATGGATCACTTTGCGGCCAGCGTGGATACCCAGCGCCCCGGCACTTCGCTGTATCAGCTGATGGATGCGCCCTATGACAAGGAGCGTGTGGTCTTCAGTGAATACCATGCCATTGGCTCAATCGAGGGTGGCTTTATGGTGCGCAAGGGTGACTGGAAATACATCCATTACGTGAACTTTGAGCCTGAGCTTTTTAACCTCGCTGATGACCCGGAAGAGCTGGTGAATCTGGCCGACAAGCCGGAATACCGGGACGCGCTGCTGGCCATGCGCGCCGAGCTTGAGAAGATCTGTTCCCCCGAGGACGTCAACCGTCAGGCACATCAGGATCAGCAGGATCTGGTGAACTCCTACGGGGGATTGGAAGCCGCAGCCAAGCTCAACGCTGTAGGCGTTGGCCCAACACCGCCGCCTGCCGTCTGACCGCGTCAGTCTTACTTGATGCCATGATTAAAAAGCCCCTGATGCGATGATGTGCACAGGGGCTTTTTTAATGAAGAACGCTATTGAACTGAAACGCAAAGGCAGCACTGTTGCTGCCGGGGTCATCGCCTAGTAACTGAGCACCCGCTGCCAGAAGGCCTCGCGCTGGCGCAGCTCATCGCCGAGGTCTGCCACGCCGTCATTATCAAAAGACAGCGCAGCTTTTTCTATCGGACGGTAGCGGGGCAGGGTCGCCAGTTTGCTGCGAGGAAGGCCGGTTTTGATAAAGCTTACCCAGGTGTGCATTAACGCCTGACCGCTTTCATGACTGGCGGCATCCGGGCGGGCAAACACGCTCATGTAGTCATCATCAAAATTACGCCAGACATAAGGCACATCACTGGCGTGAACGCTGAAACCAGCAAACGGGCCTTCGGTCTGCTCAATGGCAAACTGGTAGAGATAAGTGCGGGCGCCGCTGTCACTCAGGGTATCCAGCAGGGCAAGACCGGGCTGGATGTATTCCAGATCCGAGACCAGCTGCAGCAGGTTCTTCTCCGGGGCAAGGCTCAATGCCCGCTCAAGCAGGGGGCGGCTGCGCTCAGCGCTAAAGTGGGTGAGCCGTCCGGCATAGCGCGAGGCATTACGCTCACCGGCAGGGCGCAATGCCGCAGGCGGTAGCTGGAACCAGCCGTCATCCCGGTTAAAGCCCATCAGGATGTTAAGGGAGGACAAATCCTTCCGGCGGAGCATTTTCTCTGGCGTATCGGTCAGCAGCATCTGGTCGATCACCGCACGGAAGGGAAACTGGCGGCTGTACTGCGCAGCTGTCGCTTCCTGTGCGGCTATCAAACTGGCGCTATCGAGTGTCAAAAGGCGTTTGCGCTGACTCATGCTGAGCTGTCCGGCGAATAGTGCCGTGACCTCTTCGGCACTGGCGAGGCTATGAACGCAATCCCCGGTGCCACTGGCAAGAATGGCGCCGCAGAGCAGGACTCGTGCTTCAGGCAGGGCCAGTAAACCAGCAATAGACTTGGCACCGGAGGATTCGCCGGTCAGGGTGATACGTGCCGGATCTCCGCCAAACTCGCTGATGTGGCGATGCACCCATTGCAGCGCCATCAGCTGGTCGCGCATGGCGTTATTACCGCTGCCGCTATAGTCGCCTGCGGTAAACGAGCCGAGTTCCAAATAACCAAACAGACCGACCCGATAGTTCACCGTCACCACAATGATGCCTTCGCGAGCCAGATGCTCACCGGCATAAATGGACTGATTGGCGCTGCCAAACATTGCCGAGCCACCATGGAGCCAGACCATCACGGGTAAAGGCTGCTCTGAATCAGGCTGTTCGGGGGTGAAAATATTCAGGTAAAGACAATCCTCGGTGAATAGATCAGGGTTCACCATAAATGAATTAGTAAATCCCATCCGCTTGGGCTGCATGGCAGCGCCTTTAAAAGGAGATTTATTAATTAATTCATCGGTGGCAATAAAAGGTTGTGGTGCACGAAAACGTAATTCACCCACCGGTGCAGCCGCATAAGGAATGCCAATATAGGTATTAACCCCCTGGTTATTATGACCCTGCACCGTTCCCAGGGTTGTTTGTTGTGCTATTACTTTCATCGCCGGCCTGTGATGCTGGTAAATAGAGATTGGTAGTGTATCGGTAATTTATTCAAAAAAAAAAGGCGGTTATAAAACCGCCTTGGAAAAATGCCGCTGTCAGGGTGCTTTCGGCATCAAAGTATCAATGTCTTCCTGGGTCAAACGCTTAAAGCCATATTTATCCAGCAGTTGCTGGTATTCAGGGGTTTTTTCAAATTCTTTCATGGCAGAAACCAGCGCTTCCTTCACCTCGGTGTCACCCTTGCGGATACCGATACCGTTCAGGATAGGAGTCAGAGGCTCGGTGGAGGTCACTTTCAGACGGTCACCCATACGCTCGATCATGCCTTTGGAAAGTGCCGCATCGGTGAGCTGAGCATCCGCCGCGTGGCTGAACAGAGCCGACGTGGATTCTGGCGCGGAAGGATATTCCAGGATCTGAATGTCGCCCTTGCCCTTACAGGTGGATTCATTAGCCAGCTTGAGCTGTTTCACCGCGTAGGAACCCTGCATGGTCGCCACTTTCTTGCCGCAGAGGTCAGCCATGGTTTTCAGGTCTTCGGTGGCATCCTTACGCATCAGGATGGACTGACCACTCTTGAGGTAAGGCACCATATCAATCACTTCGAGGCGCTTGGGCGTGATATAGAGTGAAGAGCTCATAATATCGTATTTGCCACTACGCAGGCCGATGATCAGGTTGGTAAAACGAGTATCCATAAATACCGGTTCACGATGCATATATTTCGTGACTTGTTTCATATACTCAATATCAAAACCCATTGGCTTATTATCTTTCACATATTCGTA
This sequence comes from Pokkaliibacter sp. CJK22405, assembly GCF_046614695.1. Taxonomy (NCBI): domain Bacteria; kingdom Pseudomonadati; phylum Pseudomonadota; class Gammaproteobacteria; order Oceanospirillales; family Balneatrichaceae; genus Pokkaliibacter; species Pokkaliibacter sp. CJK22405. The sequence continues at coordinate 35,916 of NZ_JBKKHQ010000028.1, read as the reverse complement.
AGGATAATAAGTCATGTCAGAGCCAATTAAGGCCTGTTTTTCATTATTAAATCCGTTTGCGCTCGCTAAACAAGGTAAGAGTGCGCAGCAAAGTGCAATCTTTTTCGCAAGTTTCATCTTCATGTGTCGTTCCACCTGTAAGTTGTGATTGAGATTGCATGTTGTGATTTTAATATTGAGCTTGGTATTTATTATGGATTCTATATCAGCATAGAAGATTGGATAGTTAAAATACTTTTTAACTTCTTACAGCCTAGATTTTTTTTATCCTTCACCCCGGCAGTCTCTTGTTCTGGTTCATTACTCCCACGTTACTCAGGAGCGGCGCGGGTTGGCTAATGATTAATGCATGCGCTGCCGGCTGAACCCCAGGCAAAGGCGGCACGACCTTGTCGTTAAAGCAGCAAATCCCGTCGTTTAACCACCTGTCTAAAACTTACCGGTCAGTATAGTTCTGCTCATCAGCCTCTTCATCGAGTTACGCTCATGGAAAATACCCGTCAACGCCTGATCACCGCTGCGCTGGAGCTGTTTCTCCGTCAGGGCATTCACATTACCGGGGTGGCTGCGGTGGCGGCGAAAGCCAAACTCACCAAGATGACGCTGTATAGCCACTTTGCCTCCAAGGAAGCCTTAGTGGTTGCCTGCCTTGAGACGCGCGATCAGCTCTGGCGGGAAAGAGTCGCCGCCTTGCTGGCCGCCGAGCCGGATCCGGTGACTGCCATTCTCGCTTTTTTCCCGCTCTATCAGGCTTATATCGAGGATGACAGCGGCCGCGGATGTATCTTCGTTAATAGCGCGGCGGAGTTTCCCACGGCTGACCATCCCATTTATCTGGCGGTTCGCAAGCATAAGGATGGGGTGCGGGAGCAGCTGATCACGCTGGCTCAGTCTGCCGGTTTTAGTGCACCTGCTATCGTCGGGGATACGGTCTTTCTTCTTCTGGAAGGCGCGTTCGCAAGAGCGACTCTGGAAAACCCTGCCGAGGTTTTTATGACTGCCCGGCAAGTGGCGTCTCACTGGTTGTATCAGCAATTGCATGAGGATCGGCGTCAATGAAACGAGGACTACTGGCGGCCGTCGCGGCCACGCTTGCCTGGTCATTACTGTATATCTTCCCCCGTATTATTGGTGACTACACCGCTTTCGATCTGGCGGTGGTGAGTTATGCGGTGGCTGGCAGCGGGGCGCTGGTAATTCTCTGGCGCTATAGAACTCAGGTGAAAGCCCTGACTCTGCGCGACTGGCTGACCGTCGGGCTATTGGGTTTTCTCGGCTATATTGGCTACTTCTTCCTGATCACCAGTGCCGTGATGAGTGCCGGGCCGGTGCTGCCGCCGGTCATGCTGGGCTGTGTGCCCATTGTGCTTGCCATTGCCGGAAACCTGAAAAGCCGCTCGGTGCCCTGGCGCAGTATCAGCCTGCCACTGCTGGCTGGTGCGTTAGGTATCATGCTGGTGAATCTGGACACGCTGGTCTCAAGTCGGCTGGATGCCAGCTACAGCCTGCTATCGGTATCCCTTGGCATTCTGGCCTCACTCACCGCCATCGGATTCTGGACCGGCTTTGGCATCATTAACGAACGGGCGCTGGCCAGACGTCCCGAGATGAACCCTCTGCTCTGGTCAGCACTGCTGATCATTTCCTGCAGTATTGAGATGGTGATGTTCCTGCCGGTGGGGGTTGCCATGAAGCTTTCAGCAGTAGTGAGCCAGAGTGGACCGTTGAGTGGCGGTTGGGAGCTGCTCATGTCCGGAGTGATTCAGGGGCTGGTCGCCACCCTTGGTGGTGCCTGGGCATGGTCGATTGCGGCGCGCAAAATTCCACTGGCGCTGGGCGGCCAGTTGATTGCCAGCCAGACCATTTACGCCACCATTATGGGGTTGATGATGGAGCACCGCTGGCCATCAACGCTGGAAGCGCTGGGCACAGTGATGGTGTTTGTGGGAGTGGTCACGGCGATCAACCAGTTTTATAAATATGCCCGGCGGACCCAACAGGGTCAGGATCTGATGCTGCCCTGATCGGTTTCGGGCAGGGGCACGGTCTGATCGCTCAGCTCGCGGAGTACTGCTCCAGCAGGTGAATCACCGCCGAGCGGTCCACGCCGGGGTTCTTGCGCATCAGTTCATGCACCAGATCCATCGCGGTCTTGTGGTGGTGACGGCTGACCAGGGTGCTGGCGCCGTGGTCGAGTAAAAAGCCCACACGCCTGGGGTCATTCATAAAAATGGCGGTAACGAGAGGTGAGGGGAAGTCATCGTTTTCCTCGATATCATCCTCTTCGGCATCGCCATCCACCGGCAGGCCGTTGTTAAGTAGAATCTCCGCGATGGAATATTTGGCCGGGTTTTCCCCGCTCAGCACATAATCCAGCCCGCCGTTTTCGTTGATGTCCTCAAGGCTGCCCTGCGTAATCGGGATATGGCGAAGGACGAAAAAGCACAGCTCCTGAGAATAATCCCAGCGATACTCATCATCGGAAATGCCACAGGAGACCAGATCCTCAAAATCCAGAATCTGCGTTGTGAAGTACCAGCCCAGCAAGGCACAAAGGCCGAGGGCGGGAAGCGTGATAAAGCGGGTTGTGGAGGTCATGTCTGGCAGTGCGCGCTCCGCAGGCTTAGCGGGAATCCTTCCCGAAAGAGCTGTTGGGGTTGCTCAAACGTGGGGCTAACCCCGGCTTGATCAGGCACGCATTGTGAGAGCCGAAGCTTAAGCGTTGCTTAAGAAGCGTGGGGCAGGAAAGCCTCAGTGTGACTCTTTAGCCTGATGCAGCAGTATTCCCAGAAACTCCTGTGCGGTGGAGCTGAGTTTTTTCTCCTTATGGGTAAGGATGCCGAAGTCCTGCGGGGTAAAGTTCAGGGGCGTTTGCAGTATCGTCATTTCCCCGCGGGCGACGTAGGCGCTGACCATCGCCTCGGGCAGCATGCCGATGATCGGTGAGGTCATGATCAGGGTGAGGAAGGTCTGCATGGAAATGGTTTCGATGGTGTTGCCCGGCATCGGCAGTCTGGCTTCCAGAAAGGCTTGCTCCATGCGCTCCCGAATCGGCGTGCCCTGTGGATACAGCAACCAGGGCCAGGCCAGTAACTCCTCAAGATGCTCAATGGCGCCGCTGTCATTCAGCGTTGCCAGCAAGGGATGTTGGCTGTTCACCGCCAGACAAAAGGCTTCCGGCTCAAGGCGGGTGTAATCAAAGTGATGGCGCTGGCTGTGCTCGTTAAAGCGGCCAATGGCCAGATCCAGTTCTTTATCCTCCAGCATTTCCAGCAGGCGCACGCTGGTCTGTTCGATCACCTGAATCTCCAGCAGTGGCCAGCGCCGTTTAATTTCCAGCAGGGCGCGGGGCAGAATCACCGACGTCGCGGCAAAGATACCGCCGACCCGCAAATGGCCGTGGCCGCCGTCCTTCAGACTGTTGATCTCAGCGACAAAGCCCTCGGCATCATTCAGTACCGATTGCGCATAGCGCAGTACCCGCTCACCCAATGGTGTTGGCATCATGCTGCGCGGCAGCCGCTCGAACACTTCAAAGCCCAGCAGGTTCTCGATCTCCTTTAGCATCTTGCTAAGCGCGGGCTGGCTCAGGCTCATCTGCTGGGATGCCTGATGCATATTGCGTGTTTTGCCCAACGTATCGATCAGCACCAGATGCCGGTACTTAAGCCAGTTACAGAAGCTGGATGCACTCATGCTTTGCCCGCGTGAACCGGCGTTGGGTGATGAGGTCATGCTGCGCTCCTGTTGAGGAAAGAGTTGAGTCAGGGTCAATCTGCCGCACCTAGCCTAGGCCTTTGTGCAGTGCGGGAATATTGATAATTGGTAGTTATTGAGGATTCCAAATATGTCATTGGAGTTTATCGGTCCTGCCTTCTAGTTTGGGAGACCTACAATAACGACAAGAGGCTAACCCCATGACTTCCACCACACTCACCGCCGCTTCGGCCTTGCCTTTGGATGCAGAACGCGCGCTGCTGGTTGGCCGCGCCTGGAAACCCGGCTCATTGGCCGGGCCGGTGCCGGTGGTGGTGCGCGGTAATCAGGTGCTGGATCTCTCCGCCCATTACCCGACACTGGCGCATCTGCTGGAGCAGCCGAAGGTGGCGGCACTTGTGACGCAGCTCGACGGTGACAGCCTCGGCAGTGTGGATGAACTGCTGGCCAACACTCAGGATCACCCGGATGCCGACAAGCCTTTTCTGTTGGCGCCGGCGGATCTGCAGGTGATCAAGGCCGCCGGTGTCACCTTTGCGGCGAGCATGCTGGAGCGGGTGATTGAGGAGCAGGCGGGCGGTGATGCCTCTAAGGCGCTACAGATTCGCCAGCTGGTCACGGATGTGATCGGCGATAACCTTCGCAATCTGCAGCCCGGTTCTCCGCAGGCGATGGCGCTGAAACAGGTGCTGATCCAGAAAGGCATGTGGTCGCAGTATCTGGAAGTCGGCATCGGGCCGGATGCGGAAGTCTTCACGAAAGCGCCGGTGCTGGCGGCGGTGGGAACGGGTGTTTCCATCGGCATTCATCCGGCGTCCGAATGGAATAACCCTGAACCGGAAGTGGTGCTGGCGGTGAATAGCCGCGGCGATATTCTCGGTGCGACTCTCGGTAATGATGTGAACCTGCGGGACTTCGAAGGCCGCAGTGCACTGCTGCTGTCCAAAGCCAAGGACAACAACGCCTCCTGCGCTATCGGCCCCTTTATTCGCCTGTTTGATACTCATTTCAGTCTGGATGATGTGCGCCAGTGTGAGGTGACGCTGAAGGTCAGCGGGCCTGAAGGCTATGTGCTGGAAGGCGCAAGCTCCATGGCGCAGATCAGCCGTGATCCTGCCAATCTGGTGAAGCAGACCCTGAACGGTAACCATCAGTACCCTGATGGCTTTCTGCTGTTCCTCGGGACACTGTTTGCGCCGACGGAGGACCGCGACCAACCGGGTGGCGGTTTTACCCACAAGCTGGGGGATCAGGTGGAAATCCGCTCGGACAGGTTTGGCGCACTGGCCAACACCGTCACCTACAGCGACCGCGCACCGCACTGGCAGTTTGGTCTTGCCGCGTTGACGGATCTGATCTGCGCCCGGGCCACCGCCAGACTCAGGTAATCAGGCACGCCAGTCTCAGGGCGGAATCATAAGCAAGCCGGAAGCACAGCCTTCCGGCTTTTTTGTGGCTAACGTTTATGTAGCGCAAGAAAAAGCCCGCGCTGAGCGTTGAACTCAGGGCGGGCAAGGCCTTCGGTCTGGGAGGTGTTGGGCAGACCCTGTCAGGAGGTCGCCCGAACCGAAGGCAAGGTGCTGATCCGGCCTTCATCAGCGGCAGCGCTGAGGGCCGGTCAGCAGGCGAAAAACGCCTTGGTTGAGGGGCTCTCCAGAGATTAATCGAGATAGATATCCAGCGGCACGCCACCGGCATCGGCGACTGCCTGCTCCAGTGAGGCAATCACATCGGCAGGCAGGAAGATGCCATCGGACAGCGCCTGCTTTTTCAGCTGCAGTCCACGATGCCCCGGCAGGCGAACCGGCTGACCGGGCACGCGCTTGCCACTGTTCAGGCTGGCGGCGACGAAGTGATCCATCTCGGCTTTAAAGGCATCGATACCACCAAAGCGGGCAGGGTCAATCACCATCACGCAGACCGAGGCTCCCCAGCCTTCCGGAGAATCCTTGCGGCCAAAACCGCCAAGGGCTGAAGTCAGGGCTTCCACCATGATGCCGAGGGCAAAGCCCTTGTGACCAAAGCCAAGACCACCCAATGGCAGAATGCTGGCGCCGGAGCTAAAGAACAGGGACGGGTCATCACTGGCGTTGCCCTGATCATCCAGCAGGGACGGCTGAGGCAGGCGCTCGCCCATGCTGTGACTTTTGTTGACCTGACCGTTGGTGATTTCCGACATGCTGATATCAATCAGAATCGGCTTGCCGGAAGTGGGAATGCCTATCGCCAGCGGATTGGGCGTGTACAGCCGAGCCTTGCCGCCGAAGGGCGCAACGGAGGCTGTCGCGGGGTCCGAGGTGTAGACAATCGGCATCAGGCCCTGTTCGGTGAATTCCTCAAGATAGGCCGCCAGACAGGCAATGTGATGGCTGCGGCGAATATTGGCGATACCGATGCCGGAGGCTTTGGCCGATACCGCGCACTGGCGCAGGGCATGCAATACCGCATAAGGGCCAAGCAGATAGTGGGCATCGTACTGGGTGGCCACCGGGCTTTGCTGGATCACTTCCAGTGCCGCGTCTTCGGTGCGGGCATGGCCGCTGCGGATGTCTTTAAGATAACCGCAGGCAAGCTTGGTGCCGTGGGTAAAGTGGCCGAGCAGGTCACCTTCCACCAGGGTTTGCGTCACGGCGCTGGCAATATGCGCTTCGGTGCCTTCCTTGAGGAAAAGGCGCTCAACCAGTTGAGAGAGTTTTTTGGCGCTGACCGGTTTCATAAGCGTGTCCTTAGTCGTTGGCATGGCGGTTATGTCCGCTCAGTGCGGCGTTTTTCATGGAGGCATCCTGCGGGGCTTTGTCGCGCGCGGGTCGGTTTTTGAGCGCATGGCGGTACTTCCACAGACGGGTGATCAGCGGGAAGAACAGCACCAGAATGGCAAGGGTGCCCAGCACGGCGCTGATAGGGCGCTCAAAGAAGGCGGTCAGGTCGCCGTTGGCGCGGATGACCGAGGTCATAAAGTTGTTTTCCAGAATCTTGCCAAGGACCAGACCCAGAATCGCCGGGGCCAGCGGGAAGTTGGCAGAGTTCAGGAAGAAGGCAATCACGCCGCAGGCCAGCATGATCCAGACATCGGTCATGGTGTTATTGATGGCGAAAGAGCCGACGATGCAGAACGCCAGAATGATCGGCATCAGCAGACGTGCAGGGGTAATCGCAAAGACGTGAGCGCAGCGGATCGCGGCATAGCCGATGGGAATCAGCACCAGATTCGCTACAAAGAACGCCGTGAAGAGGCCATACGCCATGGCCGCGTTATCCAGAAAAATCGTTGGCCCCGGATTCATGCCCTTCATATAGAGCACGCCGATTACAATCGCGGTGATGGAATCCCCCGGAATACCGAACACCAGCGAAGGCACCCAGGCGCCACTGATACCGGCGTTATTGGCGGAGCTGGCATCGACAATGCCTTCAATGTGACCCCGGCCGTAAGCCTCAGGATTTTTCGAGGTTTTCTTGCTGACGGCATAGGCAATCCATGCAGCAAGATCGGCACCGGCACCGGGCAGTGCGCCGATAATGACGCCAATGCTGCTGCCACGGATCATGTTCTTCCAGTAGCGGCGAAGATGGCCGGGCACTTCACCAAAGACGGAACCTTGCTGGGGAACGTCGAGTTCCTTGGGCGTGTCCTCGTCGCCGTTATTCGAGTCGTTGCTGTTTGAGTCGCTGGCGGCGGCTTTACGGCGACGGCTATAAAGTGAAATCACCTCATTGAGCGCGAAGAAGCCGATCATCACCGGAATAAAGTTGATGCCTGCCATCAGGTCGGGAACATCAAAGGTAAAACGCGGTGTGCCTGTAATCATGTCGAGGCCAACGGTAGAGAGCAGCAGGCCAAGGGTGAGGGATAAAAAGCCCTTGAGGGGCGAACCTGCGGAGATAAACACCGCGCAGCTGAGGCCCAGAATCGCCAGCCAGAAATATTCATAGGAGCTGAAGTTCAGCGCAAACTCGGCCAGTTTCGGTGCGGTAAGTACCAGCACCAGCGTACCGACCAGACCGCCGACCACCGAGCAAATGAGGTTGGTGCCGAGGCACTCTTTTACCCGTCCGAGACGGCCAAGGGCGCTGGCATCGGTGACATACGCCGCCGAGGCAGGGGTGCCGGGAATGTTGAGGTAGGCACCGGGAATGTCACCGGCGAAGATCGCCATGGCAGCGGTGGTGATAATCGCGGCGATGGACGAGATGGGGTCCATATAAAAGGTGATCGGCACTAACAAGGCCACGGCCATGGTGGCGGATAAGCCCGGAATGGCGCCGACGAACACCCCAAAGAGGGCGGCCACCAGAATCACCAGTAGCGTCTGGAAATTCAGTACCAGCAAAATGCCATCGAGTAAGTCAGTCATGATGCCTCCTCAGAAATTCAGTGGGCCGCTGGGCAGAGGCACAGCGAGCAATCGAGTAAAGGCAAAACTGATCACCAGCGCCGACACCACGGAAATGCCGATGGCAGGCAGGGGGCGAACCCCGCGGGTGAGAAAGAGCAGCAACATCCCAATCGCCAGACAAAGGGTGGTGCCCAGCACATCAGAAAAGAGGATGTAGCCGACCACGATCAGCACCGGCACGACGGCGGCGATGGAAGGCAGGTCCAGCGTGGTCTGCCCGGCAGCGCTGGCAAAGCACTGGCGGCTGGCGCTGATGCTGAGCAAAATGCCGCCGATGGTCATGCCCGCACCGATCAGGGTGGGAAAGAGATTGGCGCCGTACTGAAGCCCGCTGACGGGTTGAAAGTCCCGCGACATGACCATGGTGGTGATGCCGAGCGCCGTGAAGACCAGACCGAGTAGCAGATCCTTCATAAGTAACACCTCATTGAAGCGGCGATGCTCCCGCACAGGCAGGAGCATCTGGTTAGGTTGTCGTTACTTTTTCAGTCCGATTTTGCCGATGATGTCGCCCATATAGGCATCGTTCTCTTCCAGGAAGGTTTTAAAGCCTTCCGGGTCACGCCATTCAACGCCAAAGCCCTGTTTCTTCATGTAGTCCTGATACATGTCGCTTTTGTAGGCGGCTTCCAGTGCGGTGGCGAGCTTCTTCACGACCGCGGGGTCCATGCCTTTGGGGCCAACGACGCCTCGCCATTCACCCAGGGTATAGCTGCTGTCGACGGCTTCTTTGACGGTCGGAATATCGGGGAAGGCGGGGTTACGCTCAGGCGCCATGATCGCAAGGCTTTTGGCTTTGCCTGCGGAAATCATGGAGCGTGCTTCAGGCACAGAGGAGGGCACGATTTCAAGGTTACCTGCGGCCAGCTCGACCATTGCCGGAGCTGCGCCCTGGCTTGGAATCCAGCGGACTTTATCGGGCGCGATGCCCTGATCCAGCAGCAGGCCGGCAAAAGCCACGTGCCAGATACCACCAAGACCTGTCCCGGAAGCGCCGAAGGAGCCAGCGGGTTTTTCCTTGATGGCGGCCAGCAGCTCGCTCAGGTTGGCGTAGGGCGCATCACCGGCGATCTGCACACCGGCGTAGTCATAGTTGGTAAGGGCAATAGGGGTGAAGTCTTTGTAGGTGATTTTCGACAAGCCCTGCCAGTGCAGCATGTTCATCTCGCCGGTGGCAAAGCCCAGAGTGTAGCCATCGGGGCGGGCCACGGACATGGCGGTCATGCCGACCACGCTGCCACCGCCTGCGCGGTTGACCACGTTGATGGTGGTGCCGAGTTCTTTTTCCAGCGCTGCGGCAATGCCACGTGCGGCGGAATCACTGCCACCACCGGCAGCCCAGGGCACGATTAACTGAATAGGGCGGTCGGGATATTCCGCATGGGCGATACCCGAAATACACAGCAGAGAAAAACACAGAGACTTAAGGGAAATGACGGCTTTTTTATTCATGCGTATCACCTGTTGGAATTATTTTTTAGTGATTCCGGACATTTGTTTTGGGAAACCCAAGACCGGTAATTTCATTCACGTTTCGGTTATTAAATTTATTGAAAACTGAATGATGCAATTAACCCTAGGGAGGGCCTCAAGGGTTGTCTAATGAGACTTGGTGATTGAGCTATAACAGGGAGTTATTGCTTTTTTAAGTGGTTGATATTGATGGATTTTGTGTGCTTTTTTCGTGGCGTGAAAAGGTGATTTTTCCCATTTGAGCGCAAATAAAATCCAGCAAAACCTTTTGATCAGTCAAAACCCCGTCTGGCAGCTGTCGAAAAGCGTCAAAAAGGGCTGGCAATAGCGTCACCCATTGCCGCGAGGAAGGCTAAACAAGGCCAGGCAAAAGCCTCGAACAGGCGCTAAAAAAACGTCTCTGCGCCAGCGTTTAGCCCATAAAAAAGCGAGGCTGTGTTAGGGCGTTAATCCCCTGTGCGGCATCAGGGCGCGAGGCCCAAATCCTCGGTAAGCAGTGCCATAAAACGGCGGGTGATCGGGGTGATGTTGGCATCCTTGCGGGTAACCAGTTGATAGGGTTCGCTGCGGTTATGCAGTGACACCGGCAGGGTGCGGATAATGCCGAAGCTGGTGCAGAAACGGGCGACTTCTCCTGAAAGCAGCGCGACAAAACTCGGGTCAGTGTGCAGGAGTGACAGGGTGGCGAAGGCCGAGGTGGTCTCGATCAGATAGCGTGGAAAGGGAATATCCGCATCCAGAAATTCCCGCTCAAGGGTAATTCGCATCGGCATATTGGCCGAGTACACCACCCACTTGTTCTTCGCCAGATCCTGCAGGGAAACGCGCTCTTGCTGTGCCAGCGGATGGGCCTGATGGGCGACGATGGCGAGGGCTTCATCACTGATGGTCAGGGCGTTGTAGAGGTCCGGGCGCTGGCTGACACTGGCGCGACAAATGGCCAGATCGAGCCGCCCCTGTTCCATCAGGTTAAGCAGCCGAAAGCTTGTGTCTTCGACGATCTCGATCGACACCGAGGGGGTTTCGGCCAGCAGCTGGGTGATGATGCTACTCACCTGTGGCACCGCGCCCATAATGGTGCCGATGGTAATGCGCCCACCGTGGCCCTGCAGTACACCTTCCATCTCATCGCGCATGTGGGCGAGGTCGGTCTGAATCAGCCGCGCATAGCGAATGGCGCAATGCCCAAGCTCCGTTGGCTCCAGCCCCCGCGGGGTGCGTTCAAACAGCTTTGCCCCAAAGGTGGACTCCGCCTCCTGCAGGGCTTTGGTCGCCCCCGGCTGGCTGATGGCAATGTGCTCGGCGGCCTTCACCAGCGAGCGGTGATCCTCCAGCGCCACCAGCAATTGCAGCTGCTTGAAACGCAAGCGGGAGAACAGGGTTTGGATCGCAGGAATCATAGGTATAGCCCGGAGTTATATTTGTATTCTGGCTACTCATTGGTCAGGCCATCATCGACTGTTCTAGGCTGAAAGCCGCAAAGCCGACTTATCCCTCGCAATATCACTTCAGTGAATAAAGGTAAGACCGGGCTTTCTGTAAACACGACCTTTGTCGTGAATGCCCACATTTGCGCTCAATTACGACCACGCTCACATACTAGTAATAAGAAATTCAAGGAGCTGATATGAGTCTGATTAATTACCTTACCCGAATTCAATTTGAATTCGGAAGCACCGCCCTGTTACAGGACGAATGCGATGCCCTGGGGATTCAGAAACCCCTGATTGTCACCGACAAGGGCATCCGCGCCGCCGGATTACTGGAGCAGGTCACCCGCCACCTGCGAAGCTTCGATGAAGCCCAGGTGTTTGATGACACCCCGCCAAACCCCAACGAAGCCGCCGTACAAAAGGCCGCTGCCCAGTACCGGGAAGGCGGTTTTGATGGGGTGATTGCCGTCGGTGGCGGCTCCTCCATTGACCTGGCCAAAGGCGTTTCCGTACTGGCAACCCACGAAGGCCCGCTGAAAACCTTCGCGGTGATTGAAGGCGGCGTGGCGCGGATTACCGATAAGGTCGCGCCGGTGATCGCCATTCCCACCACCGCCGGCACCGGCAGTGAAGTGGGGCGCGGCGCCGTGCTGATTCTGGAGGATGGCCGCAAGGTCGGTGTGCTTTCACCTTATCTGATTCCCCGCGTGGCGATCTGCGATCCGGAACTCACCATGAAACTGCCAGCGCAACTCACCGCCGCGACGGGCATGGATGCCATTGCCCATTGCATGGAAACCTTCATGTCACCGCTCTTTAACCCTCCGGCAGAAGGCATCGCGCTGGATGGTTTGCGTCGCGCCTGGCTGCATATTGAACGCGCCACGCAAAACCCCGGCGACCGCGAAGCCCGCTTTAACATGATGTCCGCTTCCATGCAGGGAGCGCTGGCCTTCCAGAAAGGGTTGGGTTGTGTGCACAGCCTCAGTCATTCCCTTGGCGGTATTAATCCAAAACTGCACCACGGCACCCTGAATGCCGCCTTTATGCCAGCGGTGGTGGAATTTAATGCCAGCGCCCCGACCATGGTGGAAGGCGACAAACTCGCGCGCATGGCACAGGCGATGAACCTGTCCGGCGGCGATGAGGTGATTCCCGCCCTGAAAGCCATGAATGAGCGGCTGGGTTTAGGCAAAGGCCTTGCCGCCCTGGGTGTCACCGAGGATTTATTCCCCCGTATTATTCAGGGTGCATTGGCCGACCACAGCCATAAAACCAACCCGCGCGATGCCAGCGCCGAGGATTACCGCCGCATGCTGGAAATATCGATGTAAAACAAGGCGTTATTGAAAAACTGACGTTGTTGGATAAATAAAAAAGGGCCGTTAAGGCCCTTTTTGCTGTATACATAAAATTCGTATCTTTCATGCCTATAAGTAAGTGTGGAGGGCACCTATGTAAACGGCTAATTTAAAAAAAATCTTTTTAAAAATTGGTATATTGTATATAAATAGTTGTAACTTGTTTTTCATTGAAGCTATATTTTGTTTTTTTTCGATTTTTTGCACAGGGAGAGATATGCAGCTAATTAATATTCAGATTGATAGGATTATTATCCATCAAATCTATCCGCGAGATGTTAATGGTGAGATAGTAATCCCTTCAAGGAGCTCAGAGTATACTAATTTTGATGATGCTGCGATGGAGGCTTTCAAGCGTCGTCTGTTAGATGCATTAGGTGAAGATTCAAAAGCGGTTCCGATGCAAATTTTTCAGCAGTCAGCCGGATACGTACCTGATCTTGTTAATACAGTTATTGGTATGAATGATGAGGATTTTTCCGTATCTTCATATGATTTTGCTACTAAGTTGGCTGAAGCTCAAAATAAGAAAAATATACCGGGTGGTATTTTGGTTGTTTTTTCTGGAAGTTATGGGAATTCAAACAAAAGTTTTTTAGGTTTGATTAAAGCGGAGATCCATAGTGGGTATGAAAGATTTGATTCGGCTGAGGGTAAAATTGGTCTAAGGTTTATTGAAGACTTGCTTCTAACTCCTACATCAAGATTATATAAAACAGCTGCGTTTTTTGAAAGAGATGAATTTCCTGATAACTTCGAAGATCTTAATGAGAAGTGGAGTGTTTTCATATCTGACTATCAGATTGGAAAAGCTGATGGTAAAGCTGCTGCGCAATATTTTTATTCGGGGTTTTTAGGATGTTGCTACCCAGAAACAAGCGCTAGAACAACCAAGAATTTTTATGACTCTGCGAAAAAGTTTATTTCTAATATGGATGTTCCAGAAGAGAATAAGAGCGAGTTCTATAATGCTCTAAATATATATCTTAAGCTAGATAATACCGGATCTATAAGCAGTAGTGATTTTGCTGAACGCTATTTTGATACTGATACGCAAGATCTTTTTTCTGATTATATGCAGACTCAAGGTGTTCCAACATCTGCCTTTACTAAGGATATTGAGCATATTGAGTCTTTTCTTAAGAAAAGACGTGTAAGCTTTAGAAAGAATGTAACGATAACTGCGTCTACGGAAGCTTTTGAAAGTCTTATTGAAATGAGCAGTATTGATGGGCTGCCCGATAGCAATGGTCAAGTTCAAAGGTGGACGAAAGTAATTATTAAAGATCAAATATCTGAACAATCATGAACGAAAAGGAATTTAGAGAGAGGTGGGTATCAGAGAAACCCATTTATGCAGCTTGGGGTGACTATATAGTAACCACTATATGCGAAAAACTACGTCAAAAAGGGCTTGATCCTGATGTGGTTCTGAAAATTCCGCCTAAATTTAGACTCAAAGATGATAATTCGTTGATAGATAAGGCTTTCTATCGAACAGAGAAAAATTATTCGGATCCATATCTAGATATAGAAGATAAAGTAGGAGCAAGATTTGTCGTTCTATTATTAGATGAAGTAGATCTTATATGTGACATAATTGAAGGTGTAGATGTTTGGAGAAAAGACAGATGTCGACATTTTAATGAAGAGCGGCAGGCCAATCCGTTACTTTTCACTTATCAGTCAGTTCATTATATTCTTCGTCCAAATAGTGATGTGGAACATAATAATATTTTGATTAGTACGGACATTCCATGTGAGTTACAAATTAGGACGCTTCTTCAGCATGCTCATGCAGAGCTAACACATGATGCTATATATAAAGCGAATAGAAAGATAGAGCCTGAAGTTCATCGTACCGTTGCAAAAAGTATGGCTCTTATAGAAACTACAGATGGTTTTTTCTTAGAAGCTACTAAAAAAATTAATTATGGTCCTTTAGAAGAGTATTCAATAGTCGATAGACTTAATGGACTCTATGAAAGCTATACTGGGATGCGTCCTAACTTCCAGAAGTCATCTCTCGTAATATGGGAGGATTATAAGAGATTTATTGATGGTGATTTAATAGATAAAATTAATGATTTTCTATCAAAGAACTCTGTGTTAGTAGATATTATAAAGACAAGATATAGATTTAACTCTATATATGAACAAAGCGTAGTGCTATTTATTTATTGGATGTTGCACAAAAAAAGAAGAAGACTTGTGCAAGACTGGCCACTCTCAAGAGACATTCTAGAGTTTTTAGCAAATGATCTTGGAGTTGCGTTAGATCCATAGATCATTTGATCTAAGATTCTTGAGAGTCAAAACCAGCGAGGCCAACGGCCTCGCCAATCTTTCCAAAATCCCTTTTGTGACCTCTTCCTTTTAAACCCTCAGCAATCCCTTGCTGAATCTCACTTCCAGCTTTCCTTACTTGCCATCTTCCAAACGCGGTGTGTTATCCGGATTTCCGGCTTTGAGCGCTGCAGGCAGCAGGGCGTCGGGGAAGTCCTGATAGCAGACCGGGCGCAGGAAGCGCTGGATCGCTGCGGAACCGACGGAGGTGGTGCGGCTGTCGGAGGTGGCAGGGTAAGGGCCGCCGTGAACCATGGCATGACAGACTTCAACGCCGGTCGGGAAGCCGTTGCACAGCAGGCGGCCGGCTTTGCGTTCCAGAATGGGCAGCAGTTGCGCGACTTCGGCGTGGTCTTCGGCATCCAGTTGCAGGGTGACGGTGAGCTGGCCTTCCAGATGTTCGGCGACCTGGGCGAACTCGGCGTTATTGTCACAGACCACGACCAGTGAGCAGGCGCCGAACACTTCCCCTTGCAGGCTTTCATCGGCCAGAAACTCCGCCGCGCTGGTGGTAAAGAGGTGCGCCTGACACTGGTTGACGCCATCCGCTGCATGGCCCTGGGCCACAGCCTTTACCGCGCTATGGTGTTGCAGCTGGCTGACGCCTTGCTCGTAGGCCTGATGAATACCGGCCGTCAGCATGGTTTGTGGAGCCACATCACGAATGGCCTGATCGGCGGCTTTCAGAAAGGCATCCAGTTCAGCGCCGCGAGTGGCGACCACCAGACCGGGGTTGGTACAGAACTGACCGGCACCCAGGCTTAAGGACGCAATAAAGCCTTTGGCGATCGCTTCGCCGCGCTGCTTAAGGGCGTGGGGCATCAGGAAGACCGGGTTGCAGGCGCTCATTTCTGCATACACAGGAATCGGCACCGGACGGGCGTTGGCCAGTTTCATCAGGGCTTCGCCGCCGCTACGGGAGCCGGTAAAACCGACGGCCTGAATCGCCGGGTTCTGCACCAGCTCAGCTCCGACAATGCGGCCGGAACCGTACAGCAGGGAGAAAACCCCGGCAGGCAGTTCGCAGCGTTCCACCGCCCGTTGCATGGCTTTACCGACCAGTTCGGCGGTGCCTGGGTGCGCCGAGTGAGCCTTGACAATGACCGGGCAACCGGCGGCCAGGGCTGAGGCGGTATCACCACCGGCGACGGAGAAGGCCAGCGGGAAGTTACTGGCACCGAACACAGCGACGGGGCCAAGGCCAATTTTGCGTAAACGCAGATCTGCCCGGGGCAGGGGCGCACGCTCAGGCAGGGCCGGGTCCACACGGGCATCCAGATAATGACCGGCGCGAACCACGCTGGCGAACAACTTAAGCTGGCCACAGGTGCGGCCACGCTCACCTTCCAGACGGCCGCGTGGCAGGCCGGTTTCGGCCATGGCGCGTTCGATCAGCTCATCGCCAATGGCGAGAATTTCCTCAGCGCAGGTTTCCAGAAATACCGCGCGCTTTTCATCAGACAGGGCGCGGAAAGGGTCGAAGGCTTGTTGGGCCAGTGCGCAGGCTTCCCTGACCTGAGCCAGACTGGCACCGGGGTAGGCCGGATAAAGGGTTTCGCCGGTGGCGGGGTTTTCGGCGTGAATGTCCTGCTCAGTGCCGCGGATGGCTTCCTGACCAATTAACAGTTTTCCGTTCAGCATCGTGGGTCTCCTTGGCTTGGCCTGAAAGGCGGGTGATGGCTTAAAGGCTCTGGATGGAAAGGGGCGACAGCGCGGTGATACCGACCTGATTCACCAGCGGACGGCTCATGAAATTACAGCTGATGCTGATTTCATCGCCCGCCTGCATGCGGATGCCCTCAGAGAAGCTCAGCACAGCGGCACCGAAGAAATGCACGTGCAGCTGGCCGGGTTTGCGGAAATGGTCGTACTTGAAGTGGTGGTACTCGAGGTTCTCAATGCTGTGGCACATGTGCTTCTCGCCACTGCGGAAATCGTGTTCCCACAGTACGGTATCGCCACGGCTCAGACGCACTTCGCCGGTGACTTCCTCAGGCAGCTCGCCCACCAGAATTTCCGGCCCGAAGCTGCAGTTACGCAGTTTGGAATGGGCAAGGTAGAGATAGTTCTGCTTTTCAGTCACGTGGTCAGAGAATTCATTCGCCAGCGCATAGCCAACACGGAACACCTTGCCCGCATCGCTGATGACGTAGATACCCGCCAGCTCCGCTTCTTCACCGGCATCCAGTGAAAACTCGGGCATGGTCAGGGGCGCGAAAGGAGCGCTGACGCAATCGCCTGTGCCTTTATAGAACCACTCGGGCGCGACACCCGGATTGCTGAGGGTGCCTTTGCCGCCTTCCATGCCCAGCTCGAACATACGCTGGGTATCGGTTTTGGTGACAGGTGCGGCGGCCGTGTCGGTTTTCGGGGCGGCGTCCTGTTTATTGGCTGCATGCATTTTGTTGCGTGGCGCCGCGCTGCCCAGATGCGTCAGACCCGTGCCGCTCAGAATGGTGTTCTGGGCGTTGGGCTGGGTGATCGGCGGGCGGATTAAACCGGCGGCGATGGTCTGGTCATAATCCAGCGTCTCGCCGGTGTAGTGGCTGTCCAGCAGGGAGGCGATGGAAACTTCCTGATTCGCCGCCTTGAGCGCCAGGTCATACATGCCAAGGCTCAGGACGTGCAGGGTGTTGTCACGAACCAGCGCTGCACGCTCGCCCGCGGGTGTGTTGATCTGAACAAGGTTTAAGTGACTCATGTGTTATCCAACCAGTGCGAGTGAGAACCAGGGCACATAGGTGATGACCACCAGCGCCGCGAGAAGAGCAAAGAAGAAAGGCACCGCCGAGCGAATAAAGGCGACGGTCTTGAGCTTGGCGATATCGCAGCTGACGAACATCAGCACGCCAAGAGGTGGCGTAATCTGCCCGATCAGCAGGTTCACCAGCATGATGATGCCGAAGTGCACCAGACTGATATCCATCGCCTGCAGCAGGGGCACCAGAATCGGCACCAGTACGATGATGACGGCGATGGTTTCCATAAACATGCCGATGACCAGCAGCGCGACATTTAATAGCAGCAGGGTGACCCAGGGGCTGTTCGTCAGGCCGGTAACGAAGGTCACCATTTCCTGCGGCGCCTGCAGAATGCTGAAGGACCACGCCAGCGGTGCCGAGGCGGCAATAATAAAGAGGATGCTGGCAGCCTCGCGGCCGGTCTGCGGCAGCAGCTCGACAAGGTCTTTCCAGCTCAGGGTGCGGTAAACGAATTTACCGACAAAGAAGGAGTAGACCACGGCGATGGCAGCAATCTCGGTGACGGTAAAAACCCCCAGACGAAAGCCGACGATGATCAACAGTGGCATCAGCAGCGCCCAAAGGGATTGGCGGAAGGTACGCATCGCCCGGTGACGGGAGAAGGCCTCATCCTTCGGATACTGTTTGCGAATGCTGATCCAGACGATCAGGGAGGTAATCACGGCGGCAATCAGCAGCCCAGGCAGAATGCCCGCGAGGAACAGGTCTCCAATGGAGATGTTGGCCTGCCAGCCGTAGACGATCATCAGGATCGACGGCGGAATAATCGGCGAAAGCGTAGCGGAGGAGGCGGTCAGAGCCACAGAGAAACCGCGGTCATAACCGTGACGTTCCATTTGCGGCACCATCACCCGGGTGGTGGCGGCGCAGTCGGCCAGTGACGAGCCGGAAATACCGGCCATCAGCACGCTGGAGAGCACATTCACATGGGCCAGGCCACCGCGAACATGGCCGACCAGTGAGCGGCAGAAATCGAACAGGCGCTCGCTGATACCGCTTTTGTTCATGATGGCACCGGCCAGCATGAAGAGAGGAATCGCCAGCAGCGGGAAGGATTCAACCCCGGAGGAGACGCGCTGGGCCAGCACATTCATGGGAATATCGAGGGAGATAATCGCCATGACGGAGGCGCCCAGCATGGCAACTGCCACCGGCACACCCAGCAGAATCGCAATCAGCAGAAGGACGACGATGGTGGCTAGCATGCTTTTACCTCCAGATCCTGCGCGGCACTGAACTCTGCCGAGAGCGGCGCGATCAGGTTGGTGATGATGTGCAGGCACGAGAACACGAACATCAGCGGCATGCCGAGGGAGAACACGCCAATGGAAATGCCGAGGATCGGTGAGGTCGAGGTCAGGGTGGTGCTGAAGTAAATAAAGCCGAGCCATGCCATATAGGCGATGGTGCCCAGGGTGATGAGGTCAATCAGGGTGCGCACCGCGCGCTTGGCTTTGGGGCTGAAGCACTCCACCAGAGAATCAACGCGAATGGCGTTATTTTCGGCAAAGCAGACGCTGGTGCCGATAAAGGTCATCCAGACGATTAACAGCTTGGCGATGCTTTCGCTCCAGACCAGCGGGTCATTGAGCACGTAGCGGAAGAACACCCCTGCGGCGAGCAGGGCGACCATCAGCGTCAGACACAGGCCCAGCAGGGCTTTCTCTGTCTGCAGAATCCGACGGTTGCAGGACAACAGGATACTTTTCATGCGATCTCTCCGTCAGGCTTCCACCGTCGGGCAGAAGCCTGTTACCAGAACCGTCGATTACTGCTGGCGGTAGGCTTCGATTTTCTGCATGACACGTTGGTAGTTATCAGAACCCCAGCGGTCGATCAGCTTCTCACGCGCGCTTGCGGCGGCTTTCTCAAAGGAATCACGGTCGATATCGGTGACTACTTTGATCTTGCCGCCCTGTTTCAGCTCATCGAGCATCTTGTCTTCGCGGGAGGTTTGCAGCTGATAGTTCTCTTCTGCCGCGTCCTTGAAGGCCTGGGTCAGAATGTCCCGTTCCTTGTCGGTGAGGGATTTCCAGCGCTGGGCGTTCATCAGTACCACCTGGCTTTGCAGCATGTGGTGGCTGACAACCAGCTCGTCCTGAACTTCATAGAACTTGCGGGAGTAGATGGTCGGGGTGGGGTTTTCCTGTCCGTCGACGGTGCCCTGTTGCAGCGCCAGATAGACTTCGCTGAAGGGAATCGGTGCAGGAGATGCGCCGAAGGATTTGATCATCTCAACCCAGATGGGGGATTCCGGCACACGCACCTTCAGGCCTTTCATGTCTGCAACGCTATGCACGTCGTGACCTTTGAAGGTGAAGTTACGCCAGCCCCAGTACCAGGTTTTTGACAGGGGAATCAGGTTGTCCTGCTTCTCCAGCTGATCAAACATCGGTTGATAGGCATCGCTTTCGATAACGTACTTGGCTTCCTTCCAGTCCTTGAACATGAAAGGGGCGTTGGAGATTTCAAGGCCAGGCAGCAGGGTGCTGGCACCGGAATAGCCGGGGACGACGATATCGACCGAGCCGTTCTTGGCCTGTTGCAGCAACTGCACTTCGCTTCCCAACTGCTCACTGGGGAAGACCTGAATTTTCAGATCACCATCACTCTTCTCCGCGACCGTCTTGCTCAGCTTGGCCAGCACTTCATAACTGGCTTCACCGGGGTTGAAGGTATGGGCCAGTCGCAGGGTGGTGGCGTGGGCCTGGACAGCGCCCGCTAACAGGGTTCCGACGAACAGGCAGGAGGAGAGATTGGCAAGGAGTCTCTTTGCGTTCTTATTCATTGTTTTCGCCTTTTATATTTATTTTTCAACTACTTATGAATCTTTCAAAGATTTCATATTTTCAAAACTACAGTAATTGAACATTGTCTGCAATAGACATTTGTGTGAGTATGGCAGTCAGCACTGTCCGGAATGACCTTTCGGAAGTGAGGTGTGAGCACTCAGAAAATAAATAAAACGCCGAGGAATCCCATGGAACTCATTACGTCTTCAAGTACCGTCAGACGGCTCAGTGAGCGAGACAATGTCGCCGTTGCCATCGATGGCATCCCCGAAGGGGGCGCGATAGGCATTGGCAATATCACCACCCTGCAGACCATTCCGCCCGGTCATAAAATTGCGATTCAGGCCATCGCTGAAGGGGAGAATATTCTCAAGTACGGGCAGGTGATCGGTTATGCGACCCAGGCCATTGCCCCCGGTAGCCATGTGCATATGCATAACGTTGCCATGCACGAGCGTTCCTCCTCCGTTGAGCATTTCGAGCCCCATGCACCGACACCTGTGATGGCTCATGAGCGAACCTTCCAGGGCTTTGTTCGCCCGAACGGCAAAGTGGGAACGCGCAACTTCATCGGCATTCTGTCGACGGTGAACTGCTCGGCAACGGTGTCCAAGGCGGTGGCGAGCCAACTCGATGAATCCAAAGAGCTTAAAGCCATGGGCTATGACGGCGTGGTGGCGATTACCCACGGTTCCGGCTGCGCGATTAATACCGAAGCCGAGGGCTATCAGTTCCTCGATCGGGTGATGCGCGGTTATGCGGCGCACCCGAATTTTGCCTTTGTGCTGGTGATTGGTCTGGGCTGTGAGACCTATCAGGTCAAGGACATGATTGCCCGTCAGGAGAAGGCCGGCGGCGAGCGCAATATTTACTATTTCAACATTCAGGATGCCGGTGGCACGCGTGCCAGTATCAAGCTGGCGCGGGAAAAACTGCTGGAAATGGCGACTGAATTTCGGGCGGCGCCCCGCCAGGCGGTACCGATCAGCGAGCTGTGTGTCGCCCTGCAATGCGGTGGCTCCGATGGCTACTCCGGCATTACCGCTAACCCGGCGCTGGGCTATGCGGCGGATTTGATCGTCAAACACGGTGGCAGTGTCGTGCTGGCGGAAACGCCGGAAATCTACGGCGCTGAGCATTTGCTGCTCGACCGCGCCATCAGCAAGCCCGTTGCGGAGAAGCTACTGGCGCGAATCGACTGGTGGAAACATTACACCCGGATCAACCATGCCGAGCTGAACAATAACCCGTCCCCCGGTAACAAGGCCGGTGGCCTGACGACCATTCTGGAAAAATCCCTCGGCGCGGTGGCCAAGGCAGGTAGCTCCAGCCTCAACGATGTTCTGGAGTACGCCGAGCCTCGTACCGTGCCCGGCTTTAACTTTATGGACAGCCCCGGCTATGATCCCATCTCGGTGACGGGGCAAATTGCCACCGGATCGAATGTGGTATGTTTCACCACAGGACGTGGTTCCGTTTCCGGCTTCAAACCCGCGCCTTGCCTCAAACTGGCGACCAACTCCGCCATGTATGAGCGTATCGCCGAGGATATGGATATTAACTGCGGCACCATCGCCGATGGCCGTCGCACCATTGAAGAAGTCGGTGAGGAAATTTTTGAGAAGATTATTGCCGTGGCCTCGGGTGAGGAAACCGCCAGTGAAGCGCTGGGGTATGGCAATAACGAGTTTGTGCCCTGGCCGGTGGGGGCGATCACCTGATCGCTGACCCCTGTAGCGGCAGGCGCTGCTCACTTTAGTCTCTCTTGGCCAATAGGATAGGTATGGCTGAAACCCTGAAAGACCAGCTTTATGAGGCACTGAAATCCAGCATTGAAGCAGGATCCCTTGAGCCTGGGCTGGTGTTACTGGAAAGCCGCATTGCGCGGCTTTTCACCATGAGCCGCTCGCCGGTGCGTGATACGTTGCAGCGTCTGTTCGATGAAGGGCTGGTCAGTCGCTTTGAAGGGCGGGGCTATCTGGTCGGCCAGTCGCCTGAGCAGGTGATTCGTCGGGAAATTCAGAGCGATGAATTCAAGCCAGGTGGTGGTACCTCCATCACCCGCGAGCATTCCTGGTATGACCTGGCAGCAGAAGTCGAGCGCGATGCCGTGCTCTGTTCCATGGTCGGGCGCTGGGAAATCAACGAGCTGCAACTGGCCAATGCCCTGGGGGTCAGCCGGGCGGTGACGCAGCAAATCCTGCTGCAATTGCAGTATATCGGTGTGGTTGAGCGTGAGAAGTACAGCGGCTGGAATGTGGTGCCGCTCAATGATGAGCGTCTGCATCAGCTTTATGAGGCACGTCTGCTGCTGGAGCCTTTTATGGTGGAGCGGGCGACAGCGCGCATTCCCAGTGAGATTCTTCAGGGATTCCTTGCGGATCTGGAGCGGGTGTCGCGCAGCTATCCCAATGTGGAAGCCCATGAGCTGGATGCGCTTGAGCATGACCTGCACGCCAAAACGCTGGATTACGGCGGTAATCAGGAAATTCTCACCATGCTTGGGCGTACGCGGCCGATTCTGCTGATCAGCAAGCATTTGCTCGGTGGTTATGTGGAATTGCCCTCGGCTGATCCGTTTCTGGAAGAGCACAGCACGGTGCTCAACCTGATGCTGGAAGGACGGGGCAAGGAAGCGGGCGAAGCGCTAAAGCGCCACCTTCAGGCGTCGGAGGCCAAGGTGCGCACCCGTCTGGCGGAATACCGGCAGAAGGAGCACGTACCCTCACCGGAGTATTTGCGCTGGTTATCGGCGGAATAAACGCCTGACTGTTAATAAACCGTCTGATGGTTAATAAAAATGCCGGAGTGGACCTTTTGTCTGCTCCGGCATTTTTACTTATTGCGACCAGCGCCCTTCGTCATTGATGAGGATTATTAATAAGTCTGTTCAAGCACTGCTGGCTTTTACCGCGCACATTCATGGCTATGATGAAACTTTGAATGAATTGTGTAAGCGAGGCGAGTGTGACTAAAAAGGGTGTAAACAGACGCCGGTGGAAAGTGTGGGGCGGCAGTCTGCTGGGCGCGGTGGCTGTGCTCGGGGCTGGTGTGGTCGGCTATCTGCAACTTCCGAAGTTTGGCGCCATTGCCGATCAGGCGGTGCTTAGCCAGTCATCTCATTACCAGAACGGCGCCTTTCAGAACCTTGAACCCATGCCTGTCAGTACGCTGGCTGAAGGCGAGGAGCGAAAAGGCTGGACGGACATGTTGTTCTCCGATGGCAATCGCGTGCCTGACCATGCGCTACCCTTCGAAAAAACGGATCTTCACAGCCTCGACCCCACGCAGGATCTGGTGGTCTGGCTTGGGCACTCCAGCTTCTTTATTCAGCTTGCCGGAAAGCGTCTCCTGATTGACCCGGTGCTGAGCCAGAATGCCTCGCCGGTGCCTATGACGATCACCGCTTTTCCCGGCACTTCGCCCTATCAGCCGGAAGACATTCCCGCAGTGGATTACCTGCTGATCTCCCATGACCACTGGGATCATCTCGATTACCCAACGTTAACGGCACTGAAAGACAAAATCGGCATGGCCATTATGGGTGTGGGCGTCGGCGCGCATTTTCGTCGCTGGGGTTTTGCAGAGGAACAGCTGCGTGAGCAGGACTGGGACAGCAGCGTCGCACTTGATAATGGCCTGAAGATACATGTGCTGCCGGCGCGGCATTTCTCGGGTCGCCTGTTTGATCGGAACCAGAGCCTGTGGGTCAGCTATGCGCTGGAAACGCCGAGCCGTCGTATTTATTTCAGCGGCGACAGTGGTTACGGCAGCCACTTCAAGCGCATTGGCGATCAGTACGGCCCCTTTGATCTGGTGATGCTGGATTCTGGTCAGTACAACCAGCAATGGCGCTATGTGCACATGATGCCGGAAGATTCCGTACAGGCGGCGGATGATCTTCGCGCCAAAGCCTATATGCCTGCCCATGTGGGCAGGTTTTCTCTGGCCTTTCATTCCTGGGCGGATCCTTTCCAGCGCGTGACAAGCGCCAGTGCGAATCATCCGTGGCAGTTGGTCACGCCGGAAATGGGCAGCGTGATGGCGCTGGATAACCCGGTGGGTGCCAGCCAGCAATGGTGGCTGACCGGTAACCAGGAAAGTCTTTAGCGATAAGCCAGTAACAGCAGAATGATGATAAACAGCCCAAGCGACAGGCCTTTCCAGAACAGTAGCGGACGGCTTTCCAGTAAAGGGCGATGGCGTTGCAGCAGGGCAGGATCGGGCTTGCGCAAATCCTGAATAAATTCGGAAAGCACGCGCTGGCGTTTGTCCGGGTTTGGCTGCAGCGCCTTTCGAAGGACATCATCCACCCAGAGTGGAATCGACCTTTCAGGGTCCAGCACGGACTGATAACGCAGCCGTTTTTGCGCAGCCCTTGTGGTTGCTCGGGCGATATCCGGGCCGTAGGGCAAGCGGCCACTCAGCATCTGATAGGTGATGGCAGCGAGGGAATAAAGATCCGCCCGCTCATCGGCATAGTCACCAATAAAATATTCCGGCGCGCTGTACTGAGCGGTGCCAAGTATTGGCTGGGAGGCCGTGTCACGCGCCAGCTCCGCCACACCGGCGATGCGTACCGAGCCAAAGTCGATAATCTTGACGTTGCCGCTGGCATCAATCATCACGTTATGAGGGCGTAAGTCCTGATGCAGCATTTCCTGCCGGTGCAGCGCCTGTAACCCCCGCGCAATCTGCTCAACGATGCGCCGCACTGTTTCAAGTTCAGGCGTTGGGTTATCCAGCATCCACTGGTGCAGCGACTGGCCTTCGATGTATTCAAAAGTGGTGTAGAGCGCAGTGGGCGTGCGATCCGGGTGAGCAGGCTTAAGCAGGTGCGGATTATCGACCCGCCGCGCCACCCATTCCTCAATCAGAAAGCGTTCCAGATAGTCCGGGTCGCCGCGTAAATCAACAGAGGGCAGCTTGAGGACAACCTTGTCACCGCTCGCATCATCGGTTGCCAGAAATACGTGACTGCGGCTGCTGGCGTGCAGTTCGCGCTGCACGGTATAGCCATCAAACGGCATGCGTGAGCGCAGCTCCGGGGCAAAGGGCAGTTGGGCCAGCTGTTGGTTCAGATCACTCACCCCATGTTCGGGCAGGGCATCAATACGCACAATCTGAATGCTGAGGTTGTCATCACTGCCGGCCTCAAGTGCGGCATTAATAACTGCCTGCGCGGCAAGGTCGAGATTATCGGCATGTTCACGGATGTGCTCCCTGATGAGCGTGGTGCTGACGAACTCATACACGCCATCGGTCATCAGAATAAAACAGTCGTGCAGGTCCAGCTCACATTGGCCATAGTCCATATCCAGACTGGCATGAATCCCCAGCGCCTTGCTCAGATAGCTTTTTTCCGGGCTCGACCAAAGCCGGTGCTCCTGTGTCAGTGGCTCCAGCGCGTTGCCGCTTAAGCGCAGCAAACGCGCATCACCGATATGAAAGAAGTGCGCGCTGCGGCCTTTGAGCACCAGTGCGGTAAAGGTACAGACGTAGCCTTTATCGAGGTTGTAGCGGCCCTCACTCTGGCGCGTCTGGGAGAAGAGCCAGGAATTGGCCGCCTGAATCACCCGCTGGCCAGCGCTTTTAACCGACCAGGATTCCGGCGTTGCGAAGTAGTCCTGTAGAAAACTGGTGACGGCCACTTCGCTGGCGATCTGGCTGACATCGCTGCTGCTGATGCCGTCGGCCAGAGCCAGTGCGATGCCTTTACTTGCCACCAGATGAGGCGCAGGCACTACAGCTCCGTGAAAGTCCTGATTTACGGGCTTGGTGCCTTTATCCGTCACCTGACCGAGCGAAATACGCAAGCCCGGCACAGAAGCCCGGCTCTGGCGAGTCGGGCTGTCCGGCATTATCGGGCGCTCAGTTATCGGATCTGCTGAGTGCATGGTGGCATCAGGCGCCGATGCGAACGGAGCTGGACGCGGCTTCTTTCGAGGGCGCAGGAGTTGTCGCTGCGGCAGGGCGGTTTTTCAGCGCACGCTCAGGGCTGGTGCGCACATGGGTGTAATACAGCGGCAGGCCGACGAGTACAAAACCTCCCACGAGATTTCCCAGCGCAGTGGGGATTTCGTTCCAGATGATGTACTGGGCAAAGGTGAAGTCGCCGCCCATGATCATGGAGAAGGGGAACAGGAACATGTTCACGATGGAGTGCTCAAAGCCCATGAAGAAGAACAGCATGATGGGCATCCACATGGCCGCCATTTTGCCGCTGGCGGAGGTGGAGATCATCGCGCCGACCACTCCCATGGACACCATCCAGTTGCAGAGCATGCCGCGGATAAAAATGGTGAACCAGCCATCCACTCCGTGAGCGGCATAGCCAAGGGTTCG
Source organism: Pokkaliibacter sp. CJK22405 (assembly GCF_046614695.1). Lineage (NCBI taxonomy): Bacteria > Pseudomonadati > Pseudomonadota > Gammaproteobacteria > Oceanospirillales > Balneatrichaceae > Pokkaliibacter > Pokkaliibacter sp. CJK22405. The sequence continues at coordinate 9,290 of NZ_JBKKHQ010000028.1, read as the reverse complement.
GGACTCACCAATCTTGGCGACTTTGGCCGCCAGCTCGCCTCCATCGGTGTTGTAGCCATAGGTCAGAATAAAGGAAATCATAAAAGCGACGGTCAGGGCACCAGCGAAGTTGCCAATAAACACCAGACCCCAGTTGCGCAGCACCTGACTGATATTCACACCGGGACGCTTATCCAGCAGGGCCAGTGGCACCAGCGTGAAGACCCCGGTCAGCAGGTCAAACTTCATCAGATAGAGCATGATAAAGCCGACAGGAAACAGGATGGCACCGGTCAGTGGCGAGCCGGTTTTGGTTGCGACAGTGATAGCAAAAACAGCAGCCAGCGCCAGAATGGCTCCGGCCATAAAGGCACGAATCAGGGTGTCCTTGGCTGACATATAAACCTTGGCTTCGCCCTGATCGACCATTTTGGTCACAAACTCGCTCGGTTCTAAGTAAGACATTGTCATTGCCTCTCAATCATTAGTGATCAAATGCCGGTGCCGAAAACGAAAAAAGCCCTGAGCGCTGCAACCGTTTAGCTGCAGTGCTCAGGGCTTCTTTACCCAAACCAGCACATTGTTGTTGGAGCAAACACTCGCCATTGAGCGTCTGATCTGTCATCAGATTAGCAAGGGATGTGCCATTTTCTTCCTTATTTATAAATCAATCACTTAGCAATCGCTGAAGGTTTTCGCCGTGCTTCGTTGTCCATTTCTGGTGCAGCGGGGCGTCAATTGCGACGCTCAAGTTCACTTGATGGGCGCACTTCCTTCGACTGAACTAGCCTTAAGGTGTAAGTCAACGACCGGAAAAGCCGGGTTTACAGGATTTGAGCGCTAAAATTAACCAGTTGGTTGATTTTTTGCTTGTGAAGTTCTGACCCTGTACAGATTCAATAAGGATGACGAATGGAGACGCTGAATATTGTCATTGCGGGCGCCGGAATGGGTGGACTGACCATGGCACTGGCGCTCAGGCGCGCTGGACATCAGGTACGCATTTTTGAGCGGACTCGTGAGCTTGCACCCATTGGTGCCGCGATTTCTATCTGGTCTAACGGTGTGCGAGTCCTCAACGCGCTGGGGCTTAAGGACAAGCTGGATGCGATCAGTGGCGACATGCAGCAGATGAGTTACTACGACAAGAGCGGCAAGGTCCTGACGGATTTCAGCCTGGAGCCGTTGTATGCGCAGGTTAAAGAGCGGGCGCATCCGGTCGCGCGGGCGTTGCTGCAGGATATGTTGCTGGAGGCGGTCGGGTCAGACACCGTGACTCTGGGAGTGAGCTGCGAGCAGGTCGAAGAACACAGCGAGGGCGTGACGATTACCCTGAGTTCTGGCGAGAAAATCGCCGCAGATCTTCTTGTCGCCGCCGATGGCACCCATTCACAGCTGCGAAATTATGTCGTCGGGCAAACTATTCAGCGTGAGTATCGCGGCTATGTGAACTGGAATGGCCGGGTGAGGATTGCGCCGGATCTGGCCAATGCCCATGAGTGGCGCCAGTTTGTCGGCGATCACAAGCGTTGTTCACTCATGCCGATGGGCAATGATGAGTTCTATTTTTTCTTTGACGTGCCACTGCCTGCTGGCACCGAGAATGACCGGTCCCAGTATCGGCAGGAGCTAAGCCAGCACTTTGCCGGTTGGGCTGAGCCGGTGCAGCGGCTGATCGAGCGGCTGGACCCCGCGCGCATGGCGCGAGTGGAGATTCATGACGTGACACCTCTTGGCAGCCTGCATCGGGGAAGGGTTGTGCTCATTGGCGATGCCGCTCATGCCATGACACCGGACCTGGGGCAGGGCGGTTGTCAGGCGATGGAGGATGCCTGGGTGCTCACCGAATGCCTGAAAACCTCGGGTTCACTGATTTCTGCCCTGAATGCCTATGATGCCCGGCGGGTTGAACGCGTCGGTGACATTGTGCTTCGGGCTCGCAAGCGCTGTGATATTACGCACGGCACGGAGCCTGAAAAAACCCGGCAGTGGTACGACGAGTTGGCGAATGAATCCGGCGCCAATATTCTGGCGGGCCTGAAACAGACCGTCGATGGCTGCCCGTTACCCTAGCGTCAACCTCACCCTTGTGATGCGAAGAGCCATAAGCTACAAACAGCCCTAAGTCTTATCTTCGCGACATAAGGAAGCAAAACGTGCCGGAATCCAATGCTGTACTGGAATCACTGGTGAGCCAGCTGGCGGATGTACTCATCAACAAGCAACAGCAAGTGGCCACGGCAGAGTCCTGTACGGGCGGTGGCCTTGCGACGGCGTTTACGGCACTCCCCGGCAGTTCGCGCTGGTTTGGTTTTGGTTGGGTCACCTACGCCAATCAGGCCAAGATTCAGATGCTTGGCGTCCAGCCAGAGAGTCTGCAGGCGGCGGGGGCGGTGAGCCGGATCGTCGTCGAGGAAATGGCACAGGGCGCCTGTACGCGAAGTGCGGCACATTTCTCTGCTGCTATTAGTGGTATTGCAGGCCCTGATGGTGGCTCTGAGGAGAAGCCCGTCGGTACGGTCTGGATTGCCTGGTCCACACCGCTACAGACATGGTCAGCCCGTTTTCTCTTCCCCGGTAACCGTAATGAGGTGCGTGAGGCTGCAGCCATTGCGGCTGCGGAAGGCTTGTTGGCACTGGCGTCGCAAGCCATTTTAAGCCGCTCGGCTTTTCGAAAGCTCCCCCCGCAGGTCTTTAACGGCCACTGATTCCCACAATATTTTCCCTGTCAGTTTTTCCTGTCTTGGGGTTGCGTAAACTCAAATCTGTGGAATAATGCTGATCATATATACAGTATTTTTCCTTTGCGAGGTTGGAATGAACGAGAACAAACAGCGAGCTCTCACAGCTGCTCTTGGCCAGATCGAGCGTCAGTTTGGTAAAGGCGCCATCATGCGTATGGGCGATCAGCCCCGTGAAGCCATTCCTGCTGTTTCTTCCGGTTCCCTGAGCCTGGATATCGCCCTGGGAATCGGCGGTTTGCCATATGGCCGTATCGTTGAGATCTATGGCCCCGAAAGCTCCGGTAAAACTACGTTGACGCTGTCGGTGGTTGCTCAGGCACAACGTCAGGGTAAAACCTGTGCCTTTATCGATGCTGAGCACGCTCTTGATCCTATTTATGCGGAAAAGCTGGGCGTTAACGTGGATGACCTGCTGGTTTCTCAGCCAGACACCGGCGAGCAGGCACTGGAAATTGCCGACATGCTGGTTCGTTCCAACGCGGTTGATGTCATCATTATTGACTCCGTGGCGGCGCTGGTACCGAAAGCGGAAATCGAAGGTGAAATGGGTGACACTCACGTCGGTCTGCAGGCACGTCTGATGTCCCAGGCGCTGCGTAAAATCACCGGTAACATCAAGAATGCCAACTGTCTGGTGGTCTTCATCAACCAGATCCGTATGAAAATCGGCGTCATGTTCGGTAACCCTGAAACCACGACCGGTGGTAATGCGCTGAAGTTCTATTCCTCTGTTCGTCTGGATATTCGTCGTACAGGTTCTATTAAGCAGGGCGATGAAGTCGTGGGTAACGAAACCCGTGTGAAGGTGGTGAAAAACAAGGTTTCGCCTCCTTTCCGTCAGGCAGACTTCCAGATCATGTACGGCAAGGGTATCTACCGTATGGGCGAAGTGGTTGATCTGGGTGTGGCTCAGGGGCTGGTTGAAAAATCCGGTGCCTGGTATGCCTATCAGGGCAACAAGATTGGTCAGGGTAAGGCCAATGCCTGTAAATTCCTGGAAGATAACCCGGCCATTGCAGAAGAAATCGAAACTGAACTGCGCAATCGTCTGCTGAGCTCTCCGGTAGTGAAAGCAGAAGCTGAGCTTGAAACCGCAGAAGACTAATGCTCAAGACGGTCTCTCTCTGGGATAAGGCTTTGAGCTTGCTGACCCGGCGTGATTATGGTCGCGCCGAGTTGGCAAAACGGCTTGAGCAGCTTCGCCAGAAGCAGTTGCTGGATGAACACAAAGCGGCTCAGTCTGGTGATGAGCCGATGTTTTCCGGTGCGGATGCTGAAGTGTTTAAAGCTCAGGCCCGGGATGAAGTCGAAGCGATAATTCTGCGTTTGCTGGATTACGGTTATTTAAACGATGAGCGAGTCTCCGCGACTTTGGTGCGTCAGGGTGTTGCCAAAGGGCAGGGGCCACGACGTATCTCCGCTGAACTGAAGTACAAGTCACTGAACCCTACTGCGCTCAATGACGTTGAAGACGACGTTGACTGGATGCAACAGGCGCGCGAAGTTCGTACCCGGCGCTTTGGTGAGGCTTTGCCGGAAACGCCTAAAGAGAAGGCACGGCAACTGCGCTTTTTACTCTATCGTGGTTTTTCGCAATCTCAGGCGATGGCGGCGATGCAAGTCAATGAGTGGGAGAGCTGAGCCTCTTCCTCTGCTACCTCTTTTCATATCACGCTTCTTTAACTCTTCACTTCTCACTTCGCTGTTTTGCCTCGAACTTTGGCCAAAACCTCAACAAGGATTCGGGCTGTTTTTCCTCGTACAGGCAGATATACTAGCCCGCAATAACTTGTCCAGCGGTTCAGAGTTGTCGCGCTTTGCACGAGGGCAATCAACTTCGCTGGTATACAGCGACCTCATCCCCAATTAGGCAGGTATATGAAGAGCGCAGAAATTCGCCAAGCCTTTCTTGATTACTTCAAGCGTCAAGGTCACGAGATTGTTCCCAGCAGTTCTCTGATCCCCGCCAATGATCCAACGCTGCTATTCACCAACTCCGGTATGGTGCAGTTCAAGGATGTCTTCCTTGGCACAGATCCACGCAGCTATTCCCGAGCGACCACCTCGCAGCGTTGCGTACGTGCAGGCGGTAAGCACAATGACCTTGAAAACGTAGGCTACACTGCGCGTCACCACACCTTCTTTGAAATGCTGGGTAACTTCAGCTTTGGTGATTACTTCAAACAGGACGCTATCCGTTTTGCCTGGGAGTTTCTGACTTCCGGCGACTGGATGGGCCTGCCTAAGGACAAACTCTGGGTGACGGTTTACGCCACCGATGACGAAGCCTTCGATATTTGGTCGAAGGAAATCGGTGTACCGGTTGAGCGCATCGTTCGCATTGGCGATAACAAAGGTGCTCCCTACGCGTCCGATAACTTCTGGGCGATGGGCGATACCGGCCCTTGCGGTCCCTGTACCGAAATTTTCTATGATCACGGTCCTGACGTCGCAGGTGGCCCTCCCGGTAGCCCTGACGAAGACGGTGATCGCTATATTGAGATCTGGAACGTGGTTTTCATGCAGTACAACCGTACTGCGGATGGCGTAATGCACGATCTGCCGCGTCCATCAGTGGATACCGGCATGGGTCTGGAGCGTGTGTCTGCGGTGCTGCAGCACGTTCACTCCAACTATGAAATCGACCTGTTCCAGAATCTGATTCGTGCGGTAGCGGATGTTACCGGTGCCAGTGATATGAGCAGCCAGTCACTCAAGGTGATTGCGGATCATATTCGCTCTTGTTCCTTCCTGATTGTTGATGGCGTTGTACCTTCTAACGAAGGTCGAGGTTATGTCCTGCGCCGTATCATGCGTCGTGCAATTCGTCATGGTCACAAACTGGGTGCTATCGAGCCTTTCTTCCACCGTCTGGTCGCGCCTCTGGTTGCCGAGATGGGCGAAGCCTATCCAGAACTTCTGTCTGCTCAGCAGCAGGTTGAACAGCTGATCCTGAAAGAAGAGATCCAGTTCGCCAAAACGCTGGACCAGGGTATGAAGCTGCTGGAGCAGGCTATCGAAGAAATTCAGGGTAATGTGATTTCCGGCGAGACCATCTTCAAGCTTTACGATACCTACGGTTTCCCTGTCGACCTGACGGCTGACGTGGCACGTGAGCGTGGTTTTGACATGGATATGGAAGGCTTCGAAGCACAGATGGAAGCCCAGCGTGCCCGTGCCCGTGCCTCCAGCCAGTTTGCCGTTGACTATAACGACTCACTGGATGTGGATGGCCACACAGATTTCCATGGTTATGAGCATTTGGTAGCCGAAGGCAACGTGGTTGCTCTGCTGCAGGGCTCTGACAAGGTAAGCGCACTGGAGGCCGGTGTTGAAGGCGTTGTCGTTCTGGATAAAACCGCCATGTACGCCGAGTCCGGTGGTCAGGTAGGTGACAGTGGTTATCTGGCCTGGCCAAATGGCCGCTTTGAAGTGCGTGATACCACCAAGGAAGGCAAGGTTTTCCTGCATCACGGCCGTATGGTGGAAGGTCGACTGGCAGCTGATACCAAGGTGGTGAGCCATGTCGATGCTGAGCGTCGTCAGGCCATTGCCCTTAACCACTCTGCCACTCACCTGATGCACGCAGCCCTGCGTAAAGTGCTGGGCGAGCATGTTCAGCAGAAAGGTTCTCTGGTGGCACCGGAACGTCTGCGCTTTGACTTTAGCCATTTTGAGGCGGTCAAACCTGAAGAACTGCGCCAGATCGAAGCGCTGGTGAATGCCGATATTCGAGCCAATGCTGAAGTCGGTACGCGGCTGATGAAGATTGACGAAGCCAAGGCTGCTGGCGCAATGGCGTTGTTTGGCGAGAAGTACGACGATGATGTGCGCGTGGTTTCCATGGGCAACGACGACGATACCTTCTCAATGGAGCTTTGTGGTGGTACTCACGTTAGCCGTACCGGTGACATTGCCGTATTCCGCATCATCGCTGAAGGCGGTGTCGCAGCAGGGGTGCGTCGAATTGAAGCCGTGACTGGCGCCGAAGCGCTTAAATATGTTGACCAGACAGAAGAGTCACTGAAGAAAGTGGCGGGACTGGTCAAAGGTGGCCGCGACTCTGTGGTTGAGAAGATTGAGTCTTTGATTGAACGCAGTCGTCAGATGGAGCGGGAAATCGAGCAGCTTAAGCGCAAACTGGCGAGCAGTGCCGGTGATGAGCTGCTGGCGCGTGCTACGGATGTCAATGGTGTGAAAGTACTGATCACCACTGTCGAGGGCGTTGAAGCCAAAGGTCTGCGTGATCTGATGGATCAGCTACGTAACAAACTGGGTAACAGCGTGGTTCTGCTGGCTAGCACCGAGCAGGATAAAGTCAGCCTGGTGGCAGGTGTTGCCAAGGAAGTGACTGGTAAGGTCAAGGCGGGCGATCTGGTTCGTCTGGTTGCCGAGCAAGTGGGCGGTAAGGGCGGTGGTCGTCCTGACATGGCTCAGGGTGGCGGTACTCAGGTTGATGCGCTGCCTGCTGCACTGGGCGAAGCGACTGCTTGGGTTGGCTCCCAGCTCTAAGCTGCCAATTCAGCTATACGCAAAAGAACGTTATAAGAAACAAGCGCCGGCCTCGACGCCGGCCTCTCCTTTTGGGGAACCTACCTGTTGGGGACTTAGTTCAAAATGGCATTGTACGTGCAAAAATACGGCGGCACTTCGGTAGGCTCGGTCGAGCGTATTGAAGCCGTTGCAGAGAAAGTGAAAGGCTTTCGCGATCAGGGTCATGATGTGGTCGTGGTGGTTTCTGCGATGTCTGGCGAAACTAACCGCCTGATTCAGCTGGCCAAGTCCATTACCCCTGAGCCTAGCGCTCGTGAGATGGACGCGATTATGTCCACTGGTGAGCAGGTGACTATTGGTTTGCTGGCGATTGCGCTTGAGAAGCGTGGTGTTCCGGCTCGTTCCTATACGGGCGCGCAGGTAGCGATTCATACGGATAACGCTTACGGCAAGGCACGTATTCAGCAGATCGACGACAAGAAAATTCGTGCTGATCTGAATGATGGCCGCGTGGTCATTGTTGCTGGTTTCCAGGGCGTCGATGAGCAGGGCAATATCACGACCCTGGGACGTGGCGGTTCTGATACCACAGGCGTTGCCCTGGCAGCTGCACTGAAAGCAGATGAGTGTCAGATCTACACTGATGTCGATGGTGTTTACACGACCGATCCGCGTGTTGTGGATACTGCTCGCCGTCTGAGCAAGATTACTTTTGAAGAAATGCTGGAAATGGCGAGTCTGGGCTCTAAAGTCCTTCAGATTCGCTCTGTTGAATTTGCTGGCAAATACAATGTGCCCCTGCGAGTCCTTTCGAGTTTTGCCGAAGGCCCAGGCACCCTGATTACCTTAGAGGACGAAGACGCTGTGGAAAAGCCGATTATCTCCGGAATCGCCTTCAACCGTGATGAAGCCAAACTGACCGTTCTGGGCGTACCTGATATTCCTGGTGTGGCCTCGCGTATTCTTGGCCCCGTCAGCGATGCCAATATTGAAGTCGATATGATTGTGCAGAACGTTGCTGCTGATCAGACCACTGACTTCACCTTCACTATCCACCGTAATGACTTCGAGAAAACCAAAGAAGTGCTGACGCGTGTTTGTGAAGAGCTGAATGCACGTGAAGTGAGTGGCAATGAAAAGATTGCCAAGGTCTCTATTGTCGGTGTCGGTATGCGTTCCCATGCAGGCGTTGCCAGCAAAATGTTTGCTGCGCTGGCCAAAGAAGGCATCAACATCCAGATGATCTCCACTTCCGAGATCAAGGTGTCTGTCGTTATCGCCGAGAAGTATCTGGAGTTGGCTGTGCGTGCACTGCACTCCGCATTCGAGCTGGATAAAGCTGATACCATCGCTGAGTAATTGTCAGCCTGATGTAAAAACCGCACTTTATAGTGCCGAAAGGCATTAAAAAAAGTGCGGTTTTTTTATATCTGTCTACAGTAAAAACATGCCCGTAACTCATCATGATGAGGCTGAAACGGCCTGCTGAAATCATGGGAAAAATCTTGTAACGCTTGTATCGACCATGACTTTTTGGACTGAAATGTCACTCCCAGGCGCCAAGGTTACGCAGCTTAACGATGAACTACAAAAAAGTGGCTTTTTTTACTTCACACCCGATCAGGGGGCTGCATACAATTCGACGCCCGCGCGAGGCTTGAAGTTATCGGGATTGATAGCTAAGTCTAGGTATGTGCGGGCCGCTGGAGCGCTGCCCCATAGTTAAGGACAAATTTAAGGAGAACGGAGATGCTGATTCTTACCCGTCGTGTTGGTGAGACCTTAATGGTAGGTGATGAAGTCACCGTTACTGTTCTGGGAGTTAAAGGCAATCAAGTGCGTATTGGTGTTAACGCACCCAAGGATGTGTCGGTTCATCGTGAAGAGATTTATCAGCGTATCCAGAAGGAAAAGCAGGATCAGGATCCTTCCTCATCTGAATAATAAAATTTTCTTTTCTTTTTAAAATCAATGCGGTAATATTCGCCGCGTTGTTTGGAGAGTTGGCCGAGTGGCTGAAGGCGCACCCCTGCTAAGGGTGTATAGGGGAAACTCTATCGAGGGTTCGAATCC
>NZ_JBKKHQ010000027.1:0-119648 GCF_046614695.1 Pokkaliibacter sp. CJK22405 | reverse complement strand
GAGTGTTTGGTCGCACTCTCATTTTACTCACTTGGACTCAGGCTTTTTCATTGACTGCCATTTATGGGACAGCAGTGGCCGGTTGGCCCCTTTTTATTCAATACCCATCGCGTATTTCATTACCTTTTGTTTGATGGGCCCTGAGCGGTCAGCCAAAGTCAGAGCTGCTGAACGAAGAAACTTGATCGGTGCAGGAGTCAGTCGAGAAGTACGGGCAAACATCTCCATCGTATTCATCATTAAAGCGTTCGCTTTACGGCGCTCCTGCTCATAAACCGCAAGCGTTACACCGCCCATCAACTCTTCAGGGTTCAGTGCCTTGAGCGCGTCAGAAAGGCTCACCACGTCAGCAAAGCCGAGATTGACTCCCTGTCCCGCAAGAGGGTGAATACTGTGCGCAGCATCTCCCACCAAGACCACACCAGGCTTGACGTAGCTTCTCGCATGTTGGCGCCTTAATGGAAAAGAAGAGACGTCGTCAATATTGGTAATCTCGCCCAGATCCTGCGGAAAATGATGGTAGAGTTCAGCCAGCAGGTCTTTTTTATCCAGTGCTTTTAGCCGCGCGACTTCCTCCGGCCGGTGATACCAGACAATAGAAGCATGATTACCCGCAAGCGGCAGGAAGGCTTCGGGCCCTGTCGGCCTGAAACGCTGCCAGGTAATGTCCTGCTGTTCATACGCTGTGGTGACATTCACCACCAGGACGTGGGTTGGATAGTCCCAGCCAGTAGTACTAATTGATGCTGCTTGTCGGACCAGTGAGTTAGCGCCTTCTGCACCGACAAGCAATTGAGCCTCGATCTTCTCTCCTGAAGCCAGCTCAACCAGGGACTTGCCTGGTACATAAGTAATTCTTTTAACAACGGCCGGGCTTCGAACTTCAACATTGCTTAGTTGCTCCAGTCGCTCCCATAAGGAAAGCTGAATAAGGCGGTTCTCCACGATATGACCAAGATGGGTCTGCTGAATTTCCGCCGCATCGAACAACGTCCCCTGTTGCCCTTCCTGCTCCCAAACACGCATCCGACGATAGATGCAGCTTCGCTTGCTAAGAACCCCCTCCCAGGCACCCACTGACTGGAGCAGCTTTTCCGATGCGCGACTAATCGCAGAAACTCGTAAGTCAAAATCCTGAGAGGCGTCATAAGCCTTGGGCACATGCTGCTCGAGAAGAAGCACTTTGTACTGTGAATCACCCAGAGATGCCGTCAGCGCTGCACCGACCATCCCTCCACCAACGATAACAATGTCGGCCTGAGTCACTTTTTCGGCATCACTTGACGTCAAATTCATGAGATTCTCCGTAAATAAAGCTGCATTCTTGGAACATCAATTTGGCAATTGCACACCCAGCGCGTGCAGTATACCTTTTGAAGATGTGCTCATGTTCATGAATTGTAAGGCTTTTAACCTTGTGACCGATCAAGATAGCGGCAAATTACTTGCCGAATCTCGGGTGAGCAGCTTCAGATCAACTGTGCTAACTTCAACCTATCAGTCAATTTAATCAGGTAGTGACAATGGCAACACAAGAGGAAGCGGGTAAAGCTCGCACGAATGATGATCCATTGCTGCAATGGGCAACCTTCAACCTGGATCAGGAAAGTTACGCTGTCGACGTTATGCAGGTCAAAGAAGTACTGACCTATGCCGCGACTGAAATTGCGCCCGTACCGGGATCTGCCTATTTCATTAAAGGCATCCTCAACCTCCGTGGCAACGTCATCACGGTCGTCGACACTCGCGTTTTGTTTGGGCTTCCTGTGATTGAACCAACGGGGAACACCCGCATTGTGGTCATGGAGTTTCAGGATCAGGTCGTGGGCATGATCGTCGATGCGGTTGCCGAAGTTATCTACCTTCGCCAGTCACAAATTGAGCGAACACCCAATGTTGGCACTGAAGAAAGCGCCAAGTTCATTCAAGGTGTCAGCTATCATAATGATGAACTCATCATCCTGTTGGATCTCAATCGCATCATTCAAGAGAACGAGCATGCCAAGGAGCAGTTAGCCGCCTCTGCGATGGATCTCTGAGACTCACCTCAGCTAAAAACACCTCTAAGATTAAAACAGCCAGCATCTGCTTGAGACTGGCTGTTTTCCCTTATTGAATATCCAGCAACTTTCCTGTCGTTTTCCACACATTTATCGATCCTTTTTACGTTTTTCCCTACCAAACAAGCCTCTCAACACAAGATCAGCGCGACACAAAAAAGTGGTTGAATTCATTAGAAAAGTCGGGCTATTGTGAAATCACCAATCACGTAGTAGCAGCCACTTTCACTGCTTTTTGAACTACTTGCGGGAGTGTCAGACTATTTTGAAAATACGTCATGAGCTTCACTTTGTTCGGGTCGATGTTGGCCACCACGCTGCCAAAAATTCTATATCCCGAGCCCCTCACCCAAATGCTGACCTCCTGTCAGCAACCCAAATCTTTTGTAATGCCAGAAACCCTATTCACGTCCAGGCAATAGCAGGCTTAAGGAGCCATATAACTCTGCTTGATAGCTCAACAGGCTTTACTCACGTAAGGAGAGCAGCTTCAGAACATGTGCTCATATGTACTGATATATCCGATAGGAGCCTCAAGTACTCCGACACTCAACCCGGGGGTAACTGACCCCTTCCCTTGTCGAAGGAAAGTCTCAATGACGACTGACAGCCAGCGCTAAATTCGAGGCACTGGTTATCGCAAACAAGGAGATCAAGACTATGGCAGCATCACGTCTTTACGTACTGGACACCAACGTACTCCTGCACGACCCACACTGTCTCTATCATTTTGAGGAGCAGGATATCTGCATCCCCATGACCGTTCTTGAAGAGCTGGATAACATCAAGGATCGTCAAAAAATGATTGCCAAGGAGGCTCGGGCTGCGATTCATGCGATCGATGACATCGTTCGTGACGCCAAAGTCGGCCAAATCACAAAAGGGATTCCGATTCCTTCTGCCAGCGGCAAAATGAAACTCGGTAAGTTGATGGTTTTCCCGGATCATGAGCTCGCATTCCGTAAGGGCTATTTGCCTAACGGCAATGAAATTCATGACAACTCCATTATTAATTGCGCGCTGCATTTACAGACAACACTTTCCAATCTCGAAGTCGTTCTTGTCACCAAAGACATCAACATGCGCCTTAAGGCTTATGGCGCAGGACTGAATATTGTTGAGGATTACCGGAAAGACCAGCTGATTACCGATATCAGCATGCTACCTGAAGGCCATCGCCGTATTGAGGGCGATTTCTGGACCACCGTAGAGAATGTGCAAACCCAGCGCAGCGGCCATGAGGTTTATCACAAGGTATCGCCGGATCTGCTGCCTAGCGTGTACATGAACGAATACATCTACGATGACCATGACTTTGCAGCCCGCGTAGTCAGTATTGAAGAGGATGCAATCACCTTACTGGATCTGAATCGCGAAAAGCTGATGACACACAGCTGTTGGGGGGTATCACCACTGAATCTGGCTCAGGCGTTTGCCATGCACTCCATTCTCGATCCCAGTTTGGACATGTGCATCATCAATGGTGCCGCAGGTTCAGGCAAAACACTGGTTGCTCTCGCCTGCAGTCTGGAAATGGTGATTGAGCAAAAACGCTTCAACAAGATCGTCGTCACCCGAAGTACTCCGCCTGTAGCGGAGGATATTGGCTTCTTGCCGGGCACGGAAGAGGAGAAAATGACCCCTTGGCTCAGCGCGATTCACGACAACCTTGAGGCAATGCATGAAGGTGATGATCAACCGCAGAGCAGCGTTCGCTATGCGATAGAAAAAGGTAACATCCAATTCAAGTCGCTTAACTTCATTCGTGGCCGTAGCATTCAGGATGCTATCGTTCTCATTGATGAAGCCCAGAACCTGACACCCTCTCAGCTCAAAACCATTCTTACCCGCTGCGGCAAAGGCAGCAAACTCGTGGTACTGGGCAACCTTGCTCAGATTGACAGTAATTATCTGACGGCGGTTACCTCTGGCTTAACGTACGTGGTTGAACGCTTCAAGCCCTTTATTGGTTCAGCCAATATTCATCTCAATGGCGTAGTCCGTAGTCGACTCGCTGAATATGCTGAAGAAAATCTCTAGTATATAGCGAACAAAAAGGAGCGCTCAGGCGCTCCTTTTTACTGATTTATCAACCTACTTAGCAGTATTGCGCTTCTTCTCTTCCTGCCAGGCATGAAAATAGGCATCCGCCTGAGCCTCAAGCTTTGCGTAACGTTGCTCAGCCTGCTCTTTCGCCTGCCGCTCAATGGCCAATAACCTTTCTGTCGCCAATTGATGCTGAGCCTCTGAGCGCTCAAGCTCTTTTATCCGTGCCTGTGAAGCAATAAGCTCACGTTCTTGCTGGTGAGCACGCTGCTGCTCTGTCGCAAGCTCACTCAACACAGACTCAAGCCGCTCACTCGCTAGAGATAGACGCTGCTGCAAAGAGGCAACTTCACTCTTACTTATAGCCAGCTCATCATCCATCCTGGAGCGCCGCTCCTGATAGCTCACCTCAAGAGCCTTTCCCTGCTCTCTTAATTCATCACGCGCATAGAAGACAGCATCCTGCCAGATCTGACTAAGGCTCTTTGCGACAGGATCAGGAACCTTGGGTAATGCAGGCTCTTTAAGCCTTTGGCTCAAATCCACCCACCATTGATTCAGGCCTTTATTAATCGTCGTGAGGCTTCCTCTACCCAAAATATCTCTCACGCGCTGCTGCGTTGGACGCTCCCCCTGGCCAAGAAGGTCATCAGCAATTTTTTTAACCTGCTCAATTGTTGAATCAGACATTCCAGCCACCACAATACGTAATGAATATTTTTAGTACATTATCAATTGTAAATATTTAGGCAAGTTTCTTTTAAGAAGCATCGGACGAAATAGGCTACCGGGAGTTAATACTGAAATTGCTTAACAAGCTGCCGAGCATGAACACTTGGCAGCCTGAAGAAAAAATGAATGGGAGGGGTTACTGCGCTTTAGAGAAAAGACGGTGAAAGTTATCCGTCGTTATATGGGCAATCTTTTCAAGGGGCATTTGACGCAAGTCAGCCAGACATTGAGCCACCTCGTATACAAACTTAGGCTCGTTTTCTTTGCCTCGGTAAGGGACAGGAGCCAGATAAGGCGAGTCTGTCTCGACAAGAATACGCTCCAGAGGCACTTTTCTCGCAACCTCTCGCAAGGTCTCTGCATTTCGAAATGTCAGAATGCCTGAGAAAGAGATGTAATAACCAAGATCAATGGCTTTGGATGCCATTTCCCAATTTTCTGTGAAGCAATGAAGTACACCTGCTGTTTCGGTACTTCCATACTGTCGAATCAGTGCCAGCGTATCCTCTTGCGCTTCACGGGTATGCACAATGACAGGTAACCCCAACTCTTTTCCTTGAGTCAGTTGAAAAGCAAATAGCTCTTGCTGAGTTTTCTGCTGCGCCAATTCCTTGGCATAAAAATAATCGAGCCCGGTTTCGCCAATCGCTACAACTTTCGGATGCTGAGCCTTCGCTGCAAATTGAGTGGTAACCGGCAGCCCTACTACAGGATGCAGAGGATGAATCCCTAGGGATGCGTATACATCTTCATGCTCATCAGCATAGGCAATAACGTCAGGAAAGGTTTCCAGATCCACGCTGATACAAAGAAACTTCTCCACTCCGCGCGCTCTGGCGGCCTGTAGTCTTTCGGTGACACTCTCAGTGTCAGACTTCAACATATTTAAATGACAGTGAGAGTCGACGATACCCATGAAAACCCTGAAATCGATTAAAAAGTAAGAAAGGAGTTACATTGTGAAGGTCGGCGTATCTGATTCCTGAGTACCGGCCAGAATAGTCTCCAGCTTGCGCACTGCAGCTTCATCCTGAGGATTTACCTGGATTCCCACGCCGGCAGGCCGGTTATTCTGGCCACCAGGAGGAGTAATCCAGATCACCTTGCCAGAGACAGGTACTTTTTCCTCTTCACCCATAATGGTGAGAACCGCAAAGACCTCATCACCTAACTGATAGTTACGTTGCGTAGGAATAAACAGGCCTCCACGCTCAATAAAAGGCATATAGCACTGATAGAGCATGGTTTTGGTTTCATAGGTACAGTTCAGAATCCCGTGAGCCATGAAAGCATCCTAACGATGTGTGCGTTCAGCCGATCTGAACAGCTTGATCCATTCAATTAATAGCGATTCGAGCGCCAAGTTCACATTAAGCGTTATCGCACCGGTCAACTGCTTCCTCAGTTGCTGAACTCGCAGCTGGAAAGCTAACCATGGTGTCAGCATCCGGTCTGACACTGCACGCTGCTGTAAGTCATTGAGCTCACAGGACTGATCCCCAGCGCATACTTTGATGACTTTACCACACCAATCCGACCACCAGGCAAGTATCAAGACCGGATCACTGCCCTTCCATCCTTCAGCGACTTCTGTTAACGCTTTTTGACTGGACAAAATGGCACCAAGATCTTCTTGCCAGGATCGCCATAGCCCAAGCTTATCACTCGCCCTATACTCAAGTGCGGTCAAGGGAGCCCCACCAGACATAACCAGAAGCTCATGAGCTACCGCTGCATCCACATCCGCAGCCTGCAACCACGCCAATGAGTCTTTAATATCTGGAGCCTTAAGGATTAGTTGCTGACAGCGACTACGAATAGTGGGCATCAACTGTGAAGGCTGAGAAGTAATAAGCAGAAATAAGGACTTCCCGGAAGGCTCCTCCAGGCTTTTTAGCAAGGCGTTAGCAGCCTGAACATTCAATCGTTCAGCCTGCGTCACTACCACAACTTTACCGTTGGCCTGCTGGGCAGTTTCGTTAATAAAATGAGACACCTGCCTGATAGCATCCACTTTAATAACATTAGCCGCACCTTCCGGTAACAGTGTTAACTTATCAGGGTGAGTTTGGTGTGAAATCAGCTGACAGCTTTTGCAAACTCCGCATGGCTCTATGGAAGGCGATGAACATACAAACCCCTTAGCCAGATAATCTGCGAAAACTTGCTTGCCGATCCCTTCTGGTCCAGTGAGCAGTAAAGCGTGCGGTAACCTGTTAGAGGATGCTCGCTGCACCAACTCACTCCAGCTGTTCAGCTGCCAGGGAAAAAGCTCAGCCATGCAAACGTCCTAATGCCAGCATCGCTGCTGCTTTCACACTCTCTTCATCGGCCGCTGCCTCAATGCGGGCAAAACGCTCAGGGTTAGCATCGAATCGTTTTTGAAAAGCTGATCGGGCACGCTCAAAAAAGCTGATCGTTTCTTGTTCTATACGATCAGCAGCACTCCGACGAGATGCTCGCCCCAGACCTATCGAGGGTTCAATATCCAGCCATAGCGTCAGATCGGGGGAGAACCCTTTCTGTACCAGCATTTCCAGATCTTCAATCGACTGCCACGACAAACCACGCCCACCGCCCTGATAAGCAAAAGTGCTATCAGTGAAACGGTCGCACAGCACCCAGGCTCCGCGAGCCAGCGCAGGTTTGATAAGCTGATTCATATGCTGCGCCCTGGCAGCAAAAACCATCAAAAGCTCAGCATCTGCATCCACCGACTCATCCCTGGGAGTTAACAGCAGCGCCCTTAGCTCCTCAGCCAGCGGCGTGCCTCCCGGCTCCCGAGTAAGCACTACATCGTACCCTTGAGCTAAAAGCCCGTCTCGCAAGTGCCGAATAACGGTCGTTTTACCTGCCCCCTCCGTCCCTTCCAGAGTAATAAACTTACCTGGAATCATTGACGCTTCTCCTTGAGAACCTTGAGATAGTCACGGACTGCCTGATTATGCTCATTCAGTGATTTAGAAAACTTATGGCCGCCGTTACCGGTCGCAACGAAATATAAAGCATCACCCGCAGCAGGATGCAGCGCTGCATGAATAGCGGCTTCCCCAGGCATTGCAATAGGCGTTGGAGGAAGACCGCTGATCATGTAAGTGTTGTAAGGGGTCATGGTTTGAAGATCACGCCGGGTAATATTGCCGTCATAGCCATCTCCAATACCATATATCACGGTAGGATCAGTCTGCAGGCGCATATTCTTTTCCAGTCGACGCACAAAGACACCAGCAATCTCGTCACGCTCAGAAGGTATACCGGTCTCCTTCTCAACGATGGAGGCCATAATCAGCGCTTCATATGAGTTTTTGTAGGGAAGCTTATCAGCGCGGCCATCCCACTCTTTCTGCAAGACTGACTTCATGCGCTCATAGGCCTGAGTCAGGATATCGGCATCCGTCATACTGGAGTGGTAAACATAAGTATCCGGGAAGAATCGGCCTTCCGGATGCTGCCCCTCATGACCCAGACGCTGCATAATTGCGGCTGAGGACATATTAGCCAGCTCGGATGAAAGTTTGGATTGCGCATGAAGGGTGGCAAGAAACTGCTTAAAGGTCTGGCCTTCCACTAACGTTACCCGATACTCAACCACATCACCCTTGCGCATGTGCTCAAGCAACTCAAGAGGCGTCATCCCCTTGGTTATACGGTACTCGCCAGCCTTGATTGAGCCACCAATGTGCTCAACGCGATTATAGACAAGCAATAGCTTGCCGAATTCCATCCAGCCATTCGATTCGAGATCACGCGCAACCGTATTCAATGAACTCCCTGGACGGAGACTATAGAGCTGCTCTTCACCCTCAATAGTGAGAGGACTATTGAGTTGCTTCACACCCCATTGCCAGCCATAAGCAACGGCTATAACCACAATAATTCCCAGCAAAAGCAAGCGCATTAACCAACGCATGAAAGCACTGACCTCTCATATAACCTGTGAAGCTCAACACCTGTAGCTGTCGAACTGAAAGAAGACATTTCAAATTCTGCCACAGGCACAATGCCCATAGCTGCATTACAAATTAGGATTTCGTCTGCTTGAAAAAGCTCATCCAACGACAACTGGCAGATATTCACCTGCATACCAAGACAGGATGCATTTTCAATGATCCAGCGCCGCCGGGTACCATCAATGCCTGCAAGTTCCAGCTTGGGAGTCTTTAAGCAGCCATTTTTCACAATAAATAAATTGCTCATTGTGCCTGAAACTACATTCTGCGAAATATCGCACACAACACCCTCAAAGATGGAATTATCTGACCATTCAGAACGCGCCAATACCTGTTCAAGACGGTTAAGGTGCTTCAGACCAGCAGTAAGAGGATTATGACCAAAACGCGTCTGACACAGGCGTAAAGAAACACCTTTTGCCCGCTGTTCTTCTGAGAGCGAGGTATAGGAATGCCAGGAAAGTACGCGTGTGGGAGTAAGAGAAGGGTCTGCACGGTAGCCTCGGCCACCCGCTCCACGGGTAATCAAAAGCTTTATCAGTCCATTGGCAGATGAGGACTGCAAGGAGAGAAGTTGATGCAGCTCCGATTCAAGGAGACTAAGCAGAACTTCTATTGAAGAAAAACCCAGCCTTAAAAAGCCTCGTGCAAGCCTATCAGAATGATAGCTCCACAAAAGAACATGGCCATCGACAACGCGCAACGTTTCAAAAAGGCCATCACCATAGGCAAGCCCGCGATCAGTAGCTTCTACTACCGTGGCGGGCAGCCCATTAACGAGACTGGATACCGTCATTACACCTTGCGAAAGACGAGTGTACCGTTGGTGCCACCAAAACCGAAAGAATTGGAGACAGTAACGTTCAACTCAGCCTGACGTGCTTCGTGCGGCACATAATCAAGGTCACAACCTTCGGATGGGTTATCAAGGTTGATGGTTGGAGGGATCACCTGATCTCGCAACGCCAAAACACAAAATAGCGCTTCAACCGCTCCTGCAGCTCCCAGCAAATGACCAATCATGGACTTTGTTGAGCTAACAGTAAGTTTGTATGCATGATCACCAAAGACCTGCTTCACAGCATTCGATTCAGCCTTATCACCGGCAGGAGTGGAAGTGCCATGCGCATTGATGTAATCCACCTCATTGCCATTAAGACCAGCATCTTTTAGTGCCGCTTTCATGGATTGAGCAGCGCCAGCACCGTCCTCGGGAGGTGAGGTCATGTGGTAAGCATCATCGCTCATACCAAAGCCGATAAGCTCTGCATAGATTTTGGCACCGCGAGCTTTAGCGTGCTCATATTCTTCAAGCACAAGCACTCCCGCACCGTCACTCAGCACAAAGCCATCACGATCAGCATCCCAAGGACGACTGGCCGCATGCGGATCATCGTTACGTGTTGACAGAGCTCGTGCCGCAGCAAAGCCACCAAGGCCAAGAGGCGTAGTTGCCATTTCAGCGCCACCCGCCAGCATAACATCGGCATCGCCATAGCTGATCATTCGCGCAGCTACACCAATGTTATGGGTTCCCGTGGTACAGGCGGTAGTAATCGCGATATTTGGCCCTTTAAAGCCATAGCGAATACCCAGATTCCCGGAAATCATATTGATGATGGAACCAGGCACAAAGAAAGGTGAAATACGGCGAGGACCTGAACCTAACAGCATATCGTAGTTCTTTTCGATCATCGGCAGTCCGCCAATGCCAGAACCAATAGCCACACCAACACGCTCAAGATCCAAGCCATCGGACATCAGGCTGGCATCTTCAATAGCCTGCTGGGCAGCAGCGACGCCGTATTGGATAAATAAATCCATCTTTTTGACGTCTTTTTTATCCATGTACAGCGACGCGTCAAAATCTTTTACGCATCCGCCAAAGCGTGTACTGAATGCTGAGGTATCAAAGTGTTCAATCGGGCCAATACCACTCTTTGCGGCCAGAATGTTGCTCCAGGTCTCAGTCACGGTATTACCCAACGGGGTAAGCATGCCCAATCCTGTGACCACCACTCGTCTCCGAGCCATCCAATAATCCTCCAGGTTAAGAAAAGAAAAGCCGCCCTATTGTTAACAATAGAAGCGGCTTTCCGAGAAACCGATCAGATCAATGCTTACTGATGAGCTTTGATGTAGTCGATTGCTGCCTGAACAGTAGAAATTTTTTCAGCTTCTTCGTCAGGGATTTCAGTCTCAAATTCTTCTTCCAGAGCCATAACCAGCTCTACAGTGTCCAGAGAGTCTGCACCCAGGTCATCAACAAAAGAAGATTCAAGAGTGATCTCTTCTTCTTTAACACCAAGCTGCTCAGCAACGATCTTTTTTACGCGCTCTTCAATAGTGCTCATAACGTATCCTATTTGCTCAACACAACCCACATGAAAACATGTGGATGGCTATTTTAGGTAAACCCACGTCCATTGCCAAGCTTGGCAGGAGAGGCGCCTGTTTAACAACAAGGTGCCACATTCAACTGCGGCACATTATCAATAATTTAACGCAGATTACAAGGATTGATGCGATTTGCATCAACCCATGTACATACCACCATTTACCTGAAGAGTTTCGCCTGTCATGTAGGCGGCACCTTCACTGGCCAGGAAGCCAACAACGGAAGCAATTTCTTCTGGCTGACCAAGACGCGCCATTGGAATTTGCCCCTTCAGGGTTTCCTTGTGCTCTTCCGGGAGACCACTGGTCATATCAGTATCGATAAAACCAGGAGCGACAGCATTCACAGTAATATTACGTGATGCTACCTCACGAGCCAAAGCCCGACTAAAACCCTCTACGCCCGCTTTCGCTGCTGCGTAGTTTGCCTGACCTGCATTACCCATGGATCCAACCACAGAACTGATGCTGATAATACGACCCCAGCGAGCTTTGGTCATACCGCGCAGTACTGCTTTAGACAGGCGGAAGATCGCACTAAGATTGGTCGCGATAACGTCATTCCACTCATCATCTTTCATGCGCATGAGGATGTTATCGCGAGTGATACCGGCATTATTCACAAGGATCTGAATCGCACCAAAGTCAGCGGTAATGGCTGCAAGCACAGCATCGACGCTGTCAGCATCCGCCACATTCAGTACCAAACCTTTACCTTGCACTCCCGCTTCCGCGAGATAAGCACTAATACTTTCAGCACCTTTTTCAGAAGTCGCCGTACCTACGACAACAACACCCTGACGGCCCAGCTCAAGCGCAATAGCCTTACCAATTCCGCGTGTAGCACCAGTAACCAGTGCCACTTTTCCTTCAATACTCATTGTTATATCGCTTCCGATTTTCATTAGGCCAGCGCTGCTGCGAACGATGATGGATCGTTGATCGCAGCCACATTCAGAGTTTTAACAATACGCTTATTGAGGCCAGACAGAACCTTACCAGGGCCGCATTCAAGCATAGTCTCGACACCCTGAGCAACCATGAACTCTACAGAACGCGTCCACAGAACCGGACTATAAAGCTGACTCAGCAATTGCGAACGCATTTCATCAGCATCTTTAGCAATAGCTGCAGACACGTTCTGGACTACTTTGCATTCAGGCACAGAAAGACTGATCATTTTCATAACATCAGCCAGCTTTTCAGCCGCAGGCTTCATCAACGCACAATGCGAAGGAACACTGACCGATAAAGGCAGAGCACGTTTGGCACCCGCTTCCTTACAAAGAATCATCGCACGTTCAACCGCTTGCGCTTCTCCAGCAATAACAAGCTGCCCTGGCGAATTGTAGTTTACAGGGGATACCACCTGCCCTTCCGCAGCTTTAATACAAGCAGCCTCAACCAGTTCATCAGCCAGCCCGATAATAGCCGCCATAGCGCCTGCGCCAGCTGGAACCGCTTCCTGCATTAGCTCACCGCGCGTACGAACAAGGCGAACACCATCAGCAAAATCCATTGCACCTGAACACACTAACGCAGTGTATTCACCAAGACTGTGACCCGCCATAAACTCTGGACTTGCACCACCTTGCGATTGCCATAAGCGCCACAATGCAACACCCGAGGCCAGTAGTAACGGCTGCGTGTTATGAGTTTGATTAAGCGCCTCTTCCGGGCCATTCTGAGACATTGCCCAGAGGTCTTCACCGATCGCTTCGGATGCTTCCGCAAAGGTATCCTTGATCAGCGGGTAAGTATCCGCCAGTTCACTCAACATTCCCAAATGTTGGGATCCCTGTCCTGGAAATACAAACGCCAGCTTAGAATCCATGCATCTTCTCTCTTTTTTATTGCTCGTCAAAAGGGGTAACTCTGTCTGATTCAACTAAAGCTGCCTGCAGTTTTTCAGGCAGTTTTAGTTGAGTCAGTCTAGCAGCATAACTCAGCGCGTTAAAAAACGCTGTATCGGAGGCAGCTCCGTGACTCTTAACAACATTCCCCTTCAACCCAGCGAATATGGCCCCGTTATAAATAGCCGGCTCAAACCTTTTTCCCCATTGCTTAAGCGCTGGCATAAGCAATGCCGCCAATGCCTTGGTGTACCAACGCGAGGCAAGATGATCACGAAGAGAGTCCACTATCAACTGAGCCACGCCTTCTCCGGTTTTCAGCGCCACATTACCGACAAAACCATTACATACAACCACGTCATAGTCGCCGGAGAACATGGAATCGCCCTCCACAAAACCGCAATATTCGAGATTGTTCTGCAAAGATATCCACTGCGACGCCTTTTGCAAAGATTGCCCGCCCTTACCCGCCTCTTCGCCGACATTAAGCAGAGCGATCTTCGGTAACCCTTGCAAACCTCTGGCTTTGGCAATAGCGGCTCCCATCACAGCATATTGGCAAAGATGCTTGGGACTGGCGTCCAGATTCGCGCCAAGATCAAGCAGCATGCACTGCCCTTTGCGCGTCGGTATTGTGGTTGTAATGGCTGGCCGATCCACTGCATGAAGACGATCAAGTACCATGCAGCCCATCGCCATCAGTGCACCGGTATTACCAGCACTAACAACAGCATCAGCCCTGCCTGAAGCCACTTGCTTAAGCGCAAGAGCCATTGAAGATGATTCCCGCTTTGTTCTAATCGCTACCGATGGCTTATCAGCCATGGCGACATCATTCGAGGAGACAACAACTTCAATGCGAGCGGAGAGTTCAGGCTCTGCAACAAGATAGTCAGAAATAACAGACTCATTGCCACAAAGAATGAATCGGGAGTCAGGGTATTGGGAGGAAAAGCGAGATACAGCAGGAAGGGTAACGCGGGGACCGAAGTCCCCGCCCATCACATCAACTGCAATGGTTGAGCGCAGCGGCAAGATTAGTCTTCAGACTTGCTTGCTACTACTTGACGACCGCGATAGAAACCGTCAGCGGATACGTGATGACGCAGGTGAGTTTCACCTGTAGTTGCGTCGATGCTCAGAGCAGGCGCGCTCAGGGCATCATGAGAACGACGCATACCACGCTTAGAACGGGTTTTACGGTTCTGTTGTACTG
This sequence comes from Pokkaliibacter sp. CJK22405, assembly GCF_046614695.1. Classification (NCBI taxonomy): domain Bacteria; kingdom Pseudomonadati; phylum Pseudomonadota; class Gammaproteobacteria; order Oceanospirillales; family Balneatrichaceae; genus Pokkaliibacter; species Pokkaliibacter sp. CJK22405. Next base: position 105,394 of record NZ_JBKKHQ010000027.1, on the reverse strand, counting down.
CCATGACTAAGAAGCTCCTAAGTCTATTTCTTCAGTTTTAACTGTGCTAACACATCAAATGGATTGGACGCTGGCCTGTCGTCCAATATGGGTTCGTCCGGATCACTGAACTCTGTCTGCACCGTGCAGTCCTCATGGACAGGCACTATGGGCAGACTGATGATCAGCTCATCTTCTAGCACCGGCAGTATTTCTGCCGTTTCCTCACTTACAATCATCGGATCGTAATGAGAGGGCAGATTTTCAGCTGCCTCTTCATGCCAGACAATCCCAAGGGAACACGAGGTTTCCACCGTCAGCTCAACCGGTGTCAGACAACGCTGACAGGTCATTTTGACGCTTGCAGAGAGATCGCACTTCATATAGCGAATGCGTTCTTCATCCACGCCAAATTCAACTGACGCCTTTACCTGACCTTCCGAGTCCTGCAGAGCCCCGGTCAGACGAGTAAATTGAGACAGCGGAAGCTCTCCGGTCCAGGAGCTTCCTTTTTCAGCCCACTTACGTGGGTTAATTCTTGCCGGAAATGCTTGATTCGACATAAGCGCGCAATGATATTCACCAGAATGGGTGGTGTCAAAATACATTTTACCCAATTAACGCCATTGTAAACCAATGCTATTTTCAATTATTGCCGCTTTTTTATATAAAACCGCAGATATTCACTCATTACATCCTCCAGGTTTTATTCATGCAACCTATCGTTTTGGCTTCCACCAGCCCTTATCGCAAAGCTCTGCTTGAGAAGCTGTGCATTCCTTTTACAACAGCATCTCCCTCAACTGACGAGACCCCCCTTGCGGGTGAACAGTCTCAAGCGTTGGCTGAACGCCTTTCATTGCTCAAGGCAGATAGCCTTCGCTCACAGTTTGCAGATGCCCTGATCATTGGATCAGATCAGGTCGTCGCTTTTGAAGGTGAAAATCTGGGAAAGCCCGGCTCTTTTGAAAATGCCTTTGCCCAGCTGCGTCGCTTTTCCGGTAAACAGGTAGATTTTTACACAGGTCTCACGGTACTTGATGCCAGAAGCAACAAAAGCCAAACCATTATTGAGCCCTTCAGCGTTCAGTTTCGAGTGCTAAGTGATGAGCAAATATCTCGCTACTTAAACACAGAAAAGCCTTATGACTGTGCAGGAAGTTTTAAGTGCGAGGGGCTAGGCATCTGTCTATTCGAACGCATGATCGGTGACGACCCCAACACGCTGATTGGCCTTCCCCTGATTCGGCTCACCACACTGCTAGGCAATACGGGTATACAACTCCCCATAGCGTGAGTAGACACCAAGAAAAGAAGCTGGCCAAGGCCAGCTTATGATAGTGAAGGCAGTCAGTTCCGAAACTAGCGAATGGAAGGACCTGTAAATCCCATCTGTTGCGCAATTGTCTCTCCAACACTCACACCAAGCCGCTCCGTCAGACGGTCAAATGGGCTTCTCGATGGCTCATAGGTTTTCAATAGCGGTACACCAACAACATCCCTTGCCACAGTTCGAGCACTACCTAACGCATCGACCAGCCCAAGCTGTTGCGCCTGCTCACCCGTCCATACCATCCCGGTAAACATGTCTGGATTTTGCTTCAACCGGTCGCCACGCCCTTCTTTGACCTTGCTAATAAATTGTTGATGGGTGATATCCAGCATTTGCTGCCACTTCACCTCGACCTCAGAAGAGCGAGGACTGAACGGATCCATCAGATCCTTGTATTTCCCGGAAGTCATCGTGCGTCGCTCGACTCCCAGCTTGTCCATCAAATCAACAAAACCAAAGCTGGAAGAAATCACCCCGATAGAGCCCACGATACTGGCTTTATCTGCATAGATTTCGTCTGCCGCAGCTGCAGCGTAATAACCACCAGATGCACCAATATCTTCGATCACTGCATAACATTTCTTATCCGGGTGGAGCTGCTGCAGACGCTTGATCTCATCATAGATATAACCGGCCTGCACAGGGCTACCGCCTGGGCTGTTGATTTGTAAAATGATCGCCTTGGCCGCCGGGTTTTCATAAGCCCGATCAAGAGAGGAGATAATCGCATCAGCACCTGCAGGTTTATCATCGGCGATAACACCTTTCATATTAATCAGCGCAACGTGAGGAGAGTCGGGCTCATCATCTTCCAGCACAGGTGCTCCCCACCACAAAAAGAGCAATACCAGCGCATAGGCAAGTGCTATGAACTTAAAAAAGATGCCCCAGCGACGTGCCCGACGCTGCTCTTTAAACTGAGACATCACCACTTTTTCGATGAGCCGCCAGTTTCTTGCTTCAAATGCTGCCTTGACCTTAGCCTCATCAGCAGAGTTCACCTGCAAATGTTCGGGTTCATTACTCAGTGAAGACTCAGGCTTCTCATCCCGGGACTCCGGTCCCCAATTATTTCCACTCACACGAACTCCTTACCCGTTATCAACCAGTCGCTAAGCTCTCGCAGGCTGTGAATCATTTTCACAGGATTAGCACTTTGAAGTCTTTCGAGCGGATGCACACCATAACTCACACCCACCGCATCCATTCCGGCAAGCTCTGCCATCTGAAGATCAAATGAGGTATCGCCCACCATCAATGCCCTTTCGGGTGCGACTCCAAGCTCCCCCAGGATTTCATTCAACATACGTGGATCAGGCTTGGAAGTGGTTTCATCCGCGCAGCGTGAGCTTTCAAAAAAACAGCGCCAGCCCGTTTTATCAAAACCACGATTGAGACCCCGCCGAGATTTTCCCGTCGCCACCGCCAGCCGGTAACCCCGTTCACGCAGCAAACCCAAGGTTTCCTCTGCATGAGCAAAGAGGACAGCAGGCTGCTGATCCAACTCAAAGAAATGATGGCTGTAGAATGTTTTGATGGACTGATGCAACACAGCATCAGCATCCGGAAAGAGCGCCTCAATGACTTCAGGCAAACCTAACCCTATATAGGGATAAACAGCTTCCAGCGACGGAACAGGCTGGCCTGCATCTTTTGCTGCGCGCTGCATGGAGAGCCCAATCCGCTCCTTGGAATCCACCAATGTGCCGTCCCAGTCGAAGATTATCAGCTCATACATCATTCATTTTCTGCCTCTGTGGCGGGAAATATTTAGCCCAGCTGAGTATCTAAAAACCTACTCACCACCGACCTTATGCGAATTCATTGCCCGGCCGATATGCCGTGGTTTCTGGTAAGGCAAGGAATGATCAGTACCGGGGACTTCATGGTAATGGAGATCATCCCGTTGGTGTGCCAGCCGCTGATAATGCTGATGCAGCGCGTCAACGCTCTTGCCGCCCGCCATCAGCAGCACATCGTTTAGCGACGCAATCAGCTCATCCCGGTCAAGCTGATGAGCAGCATGGGTGACGGCATCCAGAGCATTCGCAAAACCATAGGGCCGCTCTCCTAAACGTTGCATCGTTACTGCCTCAATTTGAGGTGCCCGACTGCGCTGAGGTGAAATCGTGTCCAGAAACAACCGAATACCTTCCTCAGGAGAGGACGCCTCTCGAATGTACGCTGCCGCCCGGGAAAACTGTCGCCGGACTTCTTTTACATCCTCAAGATTCTGGCGATCAAGCAGCGCCGGCTCCAGAAGGAACATTTTCCCCACACGCGACGGGTGACGATTTTTGAGCAGCATCGCCACCAGACCACCAAAGGAATAGCCCGCAAGGTCAAACTGCCACCAACCCAGCTGATCAACCAAAGCCAGCACATCGCCCATCACATCGATAACTGAAAACGCCTCTTCATCACCGCTCAAGTTGACGGTATCGCCCATGCCACGAAGATCGGGCACCAAAATCTCACCCCAATGCTCCAGATGCTCAATGATGGCATCCCAGGTCAACTCGCCAGCAACACCCGCTCCATGCAGCAGCAAAAGCTTTGCCGAAGGGGCAATATCATCGCGACTATAAAGACGATAAGTGACTTTGACGTCTGGCAGCGCCAGAGAGCGAACTTTCACCGAAAAACGAGAAGAAGGGGCCATAACGATTACTACGGGACCGTATCAGAAAATGAGCTAAAAGCGGGTTCAGAAAACGCTCTAGCCTACACCTTTCACCTGACGCTGGGTAGAATGCGCGCGATGACATAAAGGAGTAACCGTCGTGCATTGCGAAGAGATCCCCTACCTTTCTGGCCCTCAAGCCTTCGAAATAGTCTCGGATTTACCTCATCCAATCCTGCTGGATAGCAATGCGCCGAAAAGCTATCAGGGTCGCTTCGATATCGTTGCTGCCGCCCCTTCTCAGTGGCTGAGTTATGACAAGACTCAGCTTCAGCTAACCCGTCACGACGATTCAGAAACACTGAACTCCAGCACCTCCCCCTTCGAAGTCATGCAAGCCATGCTGGACAGCCTTGATCCCGTTGAGAATACCAGCCTTCCCTTTACTGGCGGTCTGATGGGTTATTGGAGCTATGATCTTGGTCGCCTTCTTGAATCACGCACAGCCTCATGCGTCGATGACATTCACCTGCCCTGGCTGGGAGTGGGCCTCTATCACTGGGCAATCATCAGTGATGGCATTGAAGAAAAATGCTGGCTGGTGTGTCACCCCAGCGTGTCCACCGATGAAGTCACAGCGCTTCAGACCCGACTCACAACCGCAACAGTTAAGTCACGGGAGATGCGAGGTGCATTCCGGCTCACCACCACGTGGCAAGCCAATATGACTCGTGAGTCCTACGGCACAGCGTTTCGCCGAATCAAGGAATACATCAAGGCGGGCGATTGCTATCAGGTGAATCTTGCGCAGCGCTTTGATGCAGGCTTCACGGGCAGTCCATGGCAAGCCTACTTGCAGCTACGCCAGCATGCGCCGACACCTTTTGCTGCTTTTATCCCCACAGAGCAAGGCGCCATTCTGAGCCTATCTCCTGAACGTTTTCTGCAGACGCAGGAGAATCAGGTTGAGACCAAACCTATTAAGGGCACACGCCCTCGCGGCAAGACTCCGGAAGAAGACGAGCAACTACGAATTGAGCTGCGTCAAAGTGAGAAGGACTGCGCAGAGAATCTGATGATTGTTGATCTGCTCCGCAATGACCTGGGACGCACCTGCTTACCCGGTAGCATCAGCGTTCCCAAGCTCTTCGATATTGAAAGCTACCCTAACGTGCACCACATGGTCAGCACAGTGACAGGCTCGCTGGGTTCAGAGGCTGATCGTCTACCGCTGTTTGAACATGCTTTCCCTGGTGGCTCGATTACGGGGGCACCCAAAATTCGGGCCATGGAAATTATCGAAGAACTTGAACCTCACTGCCGAAGCCTTTACTGCGGCAGCATTGGCTATATCAGTAGCAATGGTCGCATGGACAGCAGCATCACTATCCGCACCTTGATCCTGCAGCATGACCGGCTTTACTGCTGGGCAGGTGGCGGAATCGTCGATGATTCTGATGAAGAGTCTGAATATCAGGAAACCCTGAGCAAAATAGGTAACCTACTCAAAGCTTTCGCCTTACCGGAACCCCATTAAATTTCGACACCCGGATAGCAAAACAGCGCCTAATCAGGCGCTGTTTTTTTGCAGAAGAATCAATGATCTAGTGAACAGGCAACTCGACGTTTGCAAACAATTCATCAATCTCTGCACGACTGCCACACTCCAGCGCTCGCTGCACCTTATCTTTCGTAAGATGCGGGGCAAACTGCTCAAGAAAATCGTACATATAGCCGCGAAGGAAAGTACCTTTACGAAAGCCAATCTTGGTCTGACTGGGTTCAAAAAGGTGGCTTGCATCCAGCGCGACCAGATCCGTGTCTTCTTCAAGGACTGCCATAGACGCAATAATGCCCACCCCCAGATTAAGGCGAACGTAAGTCTTGATGACATCCGCATCCACAGCGGTAAAGACTACTCGGGGCGTTAATCCACGCGTCCCAAATGCATCATCCAGCTTGGAGCGCCCGGTGAATCCGAATACATAAGTGACGATGGGATATTTGGCGACATCTTCAAGCGTCAATTTGGAGACAGACGCCAGTGGATGATCCTTTGGTACGACCACCGAACGGTTCCAGGTATAGCAAGGCATCATGATGAGATCAGAGAAATGCTCCATCGCCTCGGTAGCGATAGCAAAATCGACGATGCCATCCGCCGCTTCCTCCGCGATCTGCATTGGCGTGCCCTGATGCATGTGCAGGCTGACATCAGGATACTTGCCCATGAACTTCTGTATCACTTTAGGCAAAGCATATCTTGCCTGGGTGTGGGTCGTGGCAATGGAAAGACTTCCTTTGCGCTCATTGGAAAACTCCTGAGCGACCTGCTTGATACTTTCTACGCGGCGAAGAATCTCCCCTGCCATGTCGAGAATACTCTGACCTGCCGGTGTGACATGAGTCAGGTGCTTGCCGCTTCGGGAGAAAATCTCGACTCCCAGCTCATCTTCCAATAGCCGGATCTGCTTACTGATCCCCGGCTGCGAGGTATACAGGCTCTGGGCCGTTGCAGATACATTAAGATCGTGCTTGGCCACTTCCCAGATGTAGCGTAATTGCTGGAGTTTCATTGCTCCTCCCGAACCGAACCTGATATGAGCGTCGAGGAATATAAGATAAAGTTATAAAAGAAACCATCTTAATTCACTAAATCTAGATAACCTCGGAACAGGATACAAGCAGGGAATTTCTTATATCTCTTTTCTTATGAAATTCGGCTTCTGGAAAGAAGGCTCCCAGCTTCGTTAATACACTGGGAGGTGGCCGAGAAACTGCTCCGCATTAAGAACGCCCGACCAGCTTTTATCTTGCAGATACTCGCCATCCTTGCTGTAAAAGATCATCGCAGGCGGCCCAACCAGTTGGTAAAAATCATACATACGCTTATGGTCCGCAGTATTCGCTGTCACATCCACCTGAATCAGCTTATAAGAACTCAGCGCCTGTATGACCTGCGGATCCTTAAAGGTGCCAAACTCCAGCTCTTTACAGGAAATGCACCAGTCAGCGTAGAAATCCAGCATTACGGGCTTACCTTCAGCATGAGCAGCAGAGAGCGCCTGCTGTAACTCATCCCAACCGGTAACGCGCTCAAACTTAAGCCCTGGCTGCTCGGTTTTGCTGGATACGCCACCGGTATACACATCAAGTGGAGTCAGCAAGCTACGGCCGCCACCCGCCACACCCAGCGCCAGTGATAAACCATAGATCAATAGCAAGCAGGCTAACCCTTTGACAAAACGCTGGCCTGATGACACCGCCGTATCTAATGCACCCATCACGACAGCAGTCACGACGCACAGCGCACTCAATAACAACAACACCCACACCCAAGGAATAAAACGTTCAAGCAGCCATAGCGCCATCAGCAGCATCAGGACACCGAAGACTTTTTTGACTGTATTCATCCATTGGCCAGCGCGTGGCAAAAAGTGCCCCGCCGAACTCCCGGCAATTAATAAAGGCCCCCCCATCCCAAGACTCATGGCGAACAGCGCCACTCCACCAACAACAGGAGAACCCTGCTGACCGATAAAGAGCAGTGCTCCCGCCAAGGGTGCTGCGACACAGGGGCCGACGATCAGGGCAGACAGTATGCCCATTAGCGTAATACCGAGATAGCCACCGCGTTTCTGACCACGTCCGGACAGGTCGTTAAGGCGTGACTGCAGAGCAGAAGGCATCTGGATAGTAATGACATCGAACATCGCCAGGGCAAACAGCACGAAGAAGACCGCCATGGATCCAAGGACCCAGGGAGACTGCAGCTGCGCCTGAATATTGGCTCCTGCAAGACCGGCAAACACACCTGCCAATGTATATGTCATCGACATGGCGAGGACGTATACCAATGAGAGCACGAAACCACGTCTTCCGGTCATCGCACCTTTTTGGCCAGCGATCATGCTGGAGAGAATAGGAATCATCGGAAACACGCAGGGAGTCAGAGAAAGACCCAGCCCAGCGATAAAGAACACTCCAAGGACAAACCAGAGCGACTGGCCATTCAACAGTGAAAAGAAAGCCCCCTGGCCGGCACTCAGCCAGGCATCGATATTTTCAGGCGGTGGGGTGACACCTTTCCCTTGCGCTGCTTCAGTTTTAGCAGCTGAAGCAGCGGCATTGCCCGCTGTCAGACCCGGCTTCTCCTGAGGAATGCCCGACAGTTGGATCGTGCGTTGCTGGGGAGGAAAGCAAATCCCCCCTTCCCAGCACCCCTGATAAGACACCGTCAGAATCGCGGAAGTTAGCCCTTGTGGTGACCAGTAGCGAACATGAGCATCCGCACTCTGGTGGAAAACCTGCACATCGCCGAATAACGGGTCTTGTTTGAGATCCCCCAGCTCAGGAATGTCCACTTCGGTCTTCACCTTGTCGGTATCGACACTCACATGGATTTTATCGCGGTACAGGTAATAGTCAGGCTGAACTGCCCATGTGAGATCCAATACGCCGGGGGAAGAAGGGTTCGTGGTAAACACAAACGCCTGTTCAACAGGTAAAGGCTCATTACCGGATGAGGAAGCCAAGGGATTGGCAGGCTTATCAAACAGACCGGCAAAACATTGACCGGACAGCAGAACCAGCAGCGCCAGAGAAATTCTTACTAAATGCATAAAGATGACCAATCCATGAACAGCACACCAGATAGAGCCGCCAAACGACAATAAGTTCCCGTCGAAATGCCCGTAAAATCAATCAACTGAGCATTCCAAGCTTGGGCACACCGCCGCTCTATGGTAAAAAATACCGGGGACGGCCCGAGCCGTCACAAAAGGGCTTAAGTATATAGGTCGAAAGACCAGGAAAGAAAATGACAGACTCACGCGTTGACAATCTCAATATCGAATCTCAAACCCTGCTGTCCACCCCGGACGAGCTGAAAGCCAAGCTGCCCATCTCTGAGCGCGCGCGCAACACCGTTATTAACGGTCGTGAAACCGTACGTAATATCCTTGATGGCAAAGACCACCGCCTGATGCTGGTGATCGGCCCCTGCTCTATCCATGATGTTGATGCAGCAAAGGATTATGCCAAACGCCTCAAAGCCCTGGCGGATGAGCTCTCCGATACTCTGTATATTGTCATGCGTGTGTATTTTGAAAAACCCAGAACGACCGTTGGCTGGAAGGGTCTGATTAACGACCCCTATCTGGATGACTCATTTGACATCGAAACCGGCCTGTTTACTGCGCGTAAACTGTTGCTGGATCTGTCTGAAATGGGCTTGCCGCTGGCAACTGAAGCGCTTGACCCGATTTCTCCCCAATACATGCAGGACCTGATCAGCTGGTCAGCGATCGGCGCCCGTACCACTGAAAGCCAGACTCACCGTGAAATGGCCAGTGGCCTGTCCTGCGCAGTCGGCTTCAAGAACGGCACCGATGGCGGCTTCAGTGTGGCCATCAACGCTCTGCAGTCAGTCGCTCATCCTCACCGTTTTCTGGGCATTGATGAGCAAGGCAAAGTGGCGATTACCCGCACTCGCGGCAATGCCTATGGCCACATTGTTCTGCGTGGTGGCAACGGCAAACCTAACTATGACTCGGTAAGCGTAGCCCTGTGTGAAGAGGAACTGAGCAAAGCGGGCGTCTCCACCAACATTATGGTCGACTGCAGCCACGCTAACTCCAGCAAAAAACCTCAACTGCAACCTCTGGTCGCAGACAACGTCGCCAACCAGATTCTGGAAGGCAACAAGTCCATTATTGGCCTGATGATCGAAAGCCATATTAATGAAGGCAACCAGAGCATCCCTGCCGACCTGAACGACATGAAATACGGCGTGTCGATCACTGATGGCTGCATCAGCTGGGAAACCACGGATAAATGCCTGCGTGACATGCATGCCAAGCTGAAAGACGTCCTGCCGGCGCGGATTCGCTAACAGCTAACCCTCAAGTCAGGTCCGGGATTTATCGAGACAAAAAAAAGCAGAGCCTTGGCTCTGCTGACGTTGAGAAGAGAAAGTCCCTTTACGCTTGAAGGTTGACCATGCAAACCGGCAGCACCGGTAGAATAATGCCCGGATGCAGCGCAAGGCTGCATCCGTACAGTTTTGAGACTTAAAACAGACGCCCAATCAAAGTAGCGTTTCCTATCCCCTCAGGGGAGCTTAACCATCAAAACTGTTAATAGAAGACTAGCACTCACCTCACTTCTGTACAGTGATCCCTCTGGATGATTTTTCACTTATAACAACCATCCTCTGTACAGATTTGCATCACACTTTCTTTGCATTTCTGGCAACTGTGCATCTCTTGTCCGGGACGTTGCTTAATGATGCTCCAAACCCCAGATAAACAAGGAATGATGCAGCATTCAGACATTGCGAATGTCTCAGGCTGTTTACCCAAAGGACATCTACTCATGCGCACCAAACTACTACTCTCGGCAGTTGCTGCAGCAACACTACTGGCAGGATGCCAAGCCAACCAGCCCAAGACAGTGGCACCGGAAGGACGGGATCTTGCTCACACTTATGACGGTACGTGGAAAGGTCAGGCCTGGGCGCAGACCCGTACTCACTTTGCCCATGTGATGTCTTCCCGCGCTCAGATCTATTGCCCAGGCTTCTCTGACCAAATAGAGCTGAACGTTAAGGATGGATGGGTAACCGGCACCCTGCGCCCCAGCGACCCCATCACCTTTAAAACGCCTGTTAGCCCTGGAGGCTATTTCTATGCAGAAGCGCCGGTAAAAGGTGGAAGCTGGTTCATTGATGGCAGCCTGCCGATTTTCACCTCTGAGCGTAAAGTGGTATTCACCGGTGTTTTTAATCCCGCATCCGGTTTGATTAATGGTCAGATGAAAACCACCCCCAAAGATGAAACCATCGGCTGCGCGGCGCAATTCAGGGCAGCACAGAACTCAGCTATGATCGGCGCTCCGACTGATCTTCCCGGTTACACAGGTTCAGCCAAATTTGATGAAGTTGGCGGGCAGAACAGCATATTTCTCGATTAAAAGTGCGAACGACTCTGTCAGGGTGAGAAGAGTCTCATCCTGACAGTTCAGCTGTCTCTGAACTCAGATATCTTTAAGCTCAGAAGTCTGTGAATTTAGTTGAATCAGGTCAGACCCAGTAAGTGTGCTAGCGCCGGTAGAAAAAATGCGGTAAACAGTCCTGCCATGCCAATAGCCAGCCCACCAAACGCCCCTGCGACAGCGCCATACTGAAAAGCATGCGCCGTTCCAAAGCCATGGGCCGTCACGCCAAGCACAAAGCCCTTCACTCGCGGATCTTCAACCTTCATCCACCGAAAAACCAGTGGCCCTGCCATACAACCAAAGGCACCGGTTATCAGCACAAGTCCCGCAGTTAATGAAGGAATACCACCCAGGGTTTCAGCAACCCCCATCGCAATCGGCGAAGTGACAGACTTGGGCATAATTGAAAGCACGGTCTGATGATCAGCCCGCAAAAGCAGGGCAACTCCGGCAGCGGTCAATGCAGCAACGATAGCGCCAGCCAGGCAAGTCATTAGTAAGACGCCGAGAATCTCTCGTACTTTGGAAAGATGATCATAAAGAGGTACAGCAAGCGCCACCGTCGCAGGCCCAAGCAAAAAATGAATCAACTGAGCGCCAGAGAAGTAGGTTTTATAGGGAACGCCCAACACCACCAGCAAGGTAATAAGCATTGCCATCGCCAGCAAGACCGGATGCAACCAGGGAGACCCACCCAGCTTTCGGTTGAGCCACAGGCCCAGCGAATAAGCCGCAAGCGTCATCAGTAGCCAGATAAGATTTCCCTGTTCCACCCCTTTGATGACTTCGCTTACAGAACTCACTCCTGAAACTCCTCGTGCTGGCTACGTCCAAGAAGGTGCTTCATTAGCCAAGTGCACACCACCATACTCACTATTGAGCTCACAACAATGGCCAAGGCAATCGCCAGCAGATCCTGGCTGATTAGATCGTAATGAGTCATGAGCCCCACTCCCGCCGGGACAAAAAGCAGTGATAAATATTTGAGTAGGCCATCACTGACAGGGCGCAGACCTTCCGGCACTTCGCCGTATACAACTAAACCCACTAATAGAATAACCATACCCATTACCGGACCTGGAAATGGCCATTCAAAGCCCCGAACAATAAACTCTCCCAATAACTGACAAAAAAGCAGAATCATAAAACCCTGGATCATTTGTTATCGCCCTACGCCTAAAGTGTTCAAAGAATTTTTTATTCCAGACTGAATCAAACCCTGCACTGCAAACAGCCTTAATTCGAGCGAAAGCGTCGTTTATTCAAGCCTATTTGTAATTTTAGGTAACTTTAAAACCAGACCGTAATACTCAGAAACTCAAATGTCCCAGAATTCTACAACTTGCCAATCCACGGGGCATTGCCGGATTTGAGAAGAATGGATAGTCTGGAATAAGACTTCAGCAACTCGCCTGCGATTGTCACTCAATGTTACTGCAGGCAGGACAGTAGTAGATACCTATGATTCAGATTTCCGGCCGCAAACTCGCAGCATCTTTGTTTATTGCCACATCGCTGGTCATAGGCAGTCCTTCTGCCGTAATGGCAGGGCCAAAGGATAAAAAGCCAGAGGTGCAGGAAATTGCCTCTTCCAGCGCCATGGTATTTGACCTCAAACATAACCGCGTTATCTATTCTTTCAATCCCGACAAGATTATGCCGATTGCTTCCGTTACCAAGCTAATGACTGCCATGGTCACGCTGGATGCCAAGCAATCAATGAGCGAACAAATCAGCATTGAAACCAAAAGCAATCCGTTTTTAGAAAACGAATACTCTCGGGTCCGGGTCGGCAGCACATTAAGCCGAAAGGAAGTCATGCTGCTGGCGCTTATGTCTTCTGAAAACCGGGCGGCATCATCATTAGCGGAACATTACCCTGGCGGCTACAAAGCCTTTATAAAAGCGATGAATGCCAAAGCAAAGCGCCTGGGCATGAAGAATACCCATTACGAAGATCCCACCGGACTATCACCTAACAACGTATCTACCGCTCGCGACCTTACTCGTCTGCTGGTCGCCTCTCGTCAATACCCGATGCTGACCGAGCTATCGACGACAGTAGGCAAGGATGTGATCTTCAAGAAACCCACCTATCGTCTGCACTTTGCCAACACCAATCGCCTGCTTCGCTATGACAAAGACTGGAAAATCGCCTTAACCAAAACGGGCTATACCGATGAAGCGGGTCACTGCCTTGTAATGCGAACGTATTTCAAAGGAGTTCCTGTCACAACCGTGACACTGAACGCCTATGGCAAATACACCCACTTCGCCGATGCGCAGCGCCTGAGGCATTACCTGGAGACCGGAGAGAGCACCAAGCTGCCTGAGTCTGTCGTGAGATACCGCGATGCGAGAATCCGCGAGGCCGCAGCGCTGGAGTCCTCCGTTGCAGATGGCACCTGAATAAGACTTCCCATCGACGATAAATCATCTTGCAGCACCACAGATTCAAAGCTCTTAATTTCATGATCACCATTAAGGCCGACAGCAAATCACTGTCGGCCTTATCATTTTCACGCCTTTATACTGCTGTGCTACCATACAAGGCTTTATTAATGCCCAGTGGGAGATAGCTGAATGTCCATCGAACGCCTCGAAGTTGGCCAGCGTATGAGCCGTATCGTTAAGCATAACGGTACTATTTACCTGTGTGGTCAGGTTGCCGCAGATGCCAATACCGACATCACTGAGCAGACTCGCACCATGCTGGACAAAGTGGACGCACTTCTCACTCAGGCGGGCTCCAGCCGCCAACATATGCTTTCTGCGACCATCTATATTCGTGATATGAAAGACTTCGCCGCCATGAACGCGGTATGGGATGCCTGGGTTCCTGAAGGTCACGCCCCTGCCCGGGCCTGTGTTGAAGCTCGTATGGCGCGCCAGGAGCTTCTGGTCGAAATTTCCGTGGTTGCCGCAGAAATCTGACCCGCCAATCCAGCACTTGTGAAAAGCCGCTTCTTGAGCGGCTTTTTTTATTTCTTATTCTTTTCTACCGCCAGCGCCAGATGAGTACGCTTTGGACTATTACTGTTCATTCCAAACTGGAATAATCCATAAATACTCCTTCTAAAAGCAGGTCAGCTATGCGTAAACGCCTGATGCCCTCATTAACGGCTTTGCAATGCTTTGAGTCTGCGGCAAGGCATTTGAGCTTTACCCGTGCGGCCGAAGAACTTCACCTGACCCAAAGCGCTGTCAGCAAGCAGGTGGCTCAGCTGGAAGATATGCTTAGTCAGCCGCTTTTTGCGCGGGTGAGACGACGGCTTCATTTGACTCCAGCAGGTGCGCTGTACCTGACTGAAGTGGATAAGATCCTTAATCAGGTCGATATTTCCAGCCGCTATATCCTGACGTATGGAGGCGATGCCGAAGTGCTTCGGATTGCGACACAACCAACCTTCGGTGCCCGCTGGCTGATTCCACGCCTGCCTGAATTCACCCGGTTGCATCCCAATATTCAACTGGATATTCGTAATGAGCTGGAACCTTTTGATCTTCAGCAATCGCGAACCGACATTGCATTTTTCTTCGGCCAGGGGCAGCTACCCGGCGCTCGTTGCAGAGCGCTATTCAGTGAAGAAGTGGTCCCCGTCTGTACGCCATCATTACTGAAAAATCAGCCCATTACCGATGCAAGAATGCTGGGGCAATGCACTCTGATTCAGTGCACCTCGCGGCCTGAGGCCTGGCACACCTGGTTTTCCCGACTGGAGCTAACTCCAAGCAACAGCTACCACGGCCCCCGATTTGATACTTTTTATATGTGTATCCGAGCGGCTCAGGCCGGCTATGGTATCGCTTTGATTCCTCGCTATCTGGTGGAAGAGGAACTTGGCGAAGGCAAACTCATGATCGCCTTTAATGCCCCGATGCCAAGTCACGGGCTTCACTACATTGCTCATGCCGAACAACAAGGAGACGTTCCCAAGATTCGCGCATTTGTCGAATGGATCACCTCCTCACTTCATTCCCTCGAGGAATGAAGTTGTGCCAAGATTTCGCTTGTTGCCCTTGTGCAAATACGCCTTAATAGACTTATTACCTATCAAAGCCTTGCTGAATCGTCATGGTAATTCAGCCAGGCAGATATCCTACTTGTGATGAACGGCTGGGAATTCCCGATGAGCACCCCCTTTCTGAATCCGGATCTGATCCGCGCACGCTTCTCTCAGGCCATGTCTGAGATGTACCGCAACGAAGTTCCTCTTTATGGCACCTTGCTTGGACTGGTCGCAGAGGTCAATCAGGCGACATTACAAAGCTCTCCAGAGCTTAAAGCTCAGCTGGAAAACACCGGTGAAATGGAGCGACTGGATGCCGAGCGCCACGGAGCAATCCGGGTAGGCACACCACAGGAGCTGGCGACCATCGCACGTTTATTCGCAGTGATGGGGATGGAGCCTGTAGGTTATTACGACCTCGCGCCCGCTGGCGTTCCGGTTCACTCCACCGCCTTTCGTGCCGTTCACGAAAGCTCCCTGCAGGTTAGCCCGTTCCGTGTGTTCACCTCACTTCTGCGTATGGAGCTGATCGAGGACAAAGAACTTCGCGCATTTGCAGAAGCGACGCTGAATAAACGCTCCATCTTTACACAGCGTGCGCTTGAGTTAATTGAACAGGCAGAGCAAGACGGCGGCTTAAGCGAAGAAGATGCCGATACCTTTGTTACAGAAGCGCTTGAAACTTTCCGCTGGCACCACAGCGCCACAGTGTCACTGGCAGATTACCAGCGCTTGCTGAATCAGCATCGTCTGATTGCCGATGTGGTGGCTTTTAAAGGGCCACACATCAACCACCTGACGCCACGTACGCTGGACATTGACAGCATTCAGGCTGGCATGCCAAGACACGACATTACTCCCAAAGCCGTTATCGAAGGCCCGCCCAGACGCCATTGCCCCATCCTTCTTCGCCAAACCAGCTTTAAAGCACTGAATGAGGCGATTGAGTTTACCGGTGAAGAAGCAGGCAGCCATTCCGCTCGCTTTGGTGAGATCGAACAGCGCGGCGTTGCACTGACGCCTAAAGGCCGCGCACTCTATGACGATCTACTTAACAAAGCACGCGATACCCTCGGCGCTTTCCCCAATGAAAGTAATGCTGCTGACTATATGTCGATTCTTGAAGAGACCTTCACTGCATTTCCGGACGATTACACCACCCTGCGCGAACAGGAACTTGCCTACTTCCGCTATGTCATCACTGACAAAAGCGCTAGCGCCAATACGCTGGAGGAAGCGTTAAGCAAGGGCGTGATCGTTGTAGAGCCGCTGGTGTATGAAGATTTTCTTCCGGTAAGTGCGGCAGGTATTTTCCAGTCCAATCTGGGAGATGATGCCCAGTCTCACTATCAGGCCGATGCCAACCGTGATCAGTTCGAGAAAGAGCTGGGACGCAAAACACTGGATGAGTTGGCATTGTATGCCGATACCCAGTCGCGCTCTCTGGCCCACTGCAAAGAAGTACTTGGTTTCTAACTAAACAAGCCTGAACGCAAAAAAACGCCATGCAGATAGTCTGACATGGCGTTTTTTATGGCTTTAAATGCGCTGGCTATCAGGCTGGAAACATGACTCCAGTCACTGCAGCAATGCGCTGGTCAAGGGTTACCGCATCGGGTGCGGTCACTGTCACATGACCGATCTTGCGGCCCGCCCGTGGCGCTTTGCCGTAATCATGGAAATGTGCACCGTCGATCGCCTGAATCGCCTGACGATCAGGGAAGTCACCGATGATATTAATCATCGCAGAGTGTTCGATCGCACGGGTATCGCCCAGCGGAATACCGGCAACGGCACGGACGTGGTTTTCAAACTGGCTGGTCTCAGCACCTTCAATCGTCCAGTGACCAGAGTTATGAACCCGCGGAGCAAACTCGTTGGCGAGCAGTTCGTCACCGACCTGAAACAGCTCAAGCGCTATCGTACCGACATAATCCAGTTTGTTCAGCAGCGTAGAAATAAATTCCTGAGCCTGCGCAGTACGGCTATCGCCATTCACCAGCGGACGTGACAGATGAAGAATTCCACTGCGGTGCTCATTTTGCGTCAGGGGATAAAAACGTACATCACCCTGCTGGCTGCGCACCGCAATAATTGACACTTCGCGATCAAAAGGCACAAAGGCCTCAGCGATCAGCGCCTGACCACCCAGTTCATTCCAAAGCTCGTCAATCTGCTCGGTCGTACGCAGAACAAACTGGCCTTTGCCATCATAGCCAAAGCGACGGGTCTTGATGACCAGAGGCAAACCCAGAGCATCAATGGCTGCCTGCACATCATCACGAGTATCAATCGCCTGGAAACCGGGCGTCTTGATACCGAGATCACGGAACAGAGACTTCTCGACCAGACGATCCTGAGTTGCAGCCAATGCTTTTGTTGATGGATACAGTGGAACTGTCTGCTCAAGTGCCTGAGCACTTTCGATAGCCACATTCTCAAACTCGAAGGTGACAACATCCACCTGCTCGCCAAAATGCTTCAGCGCAGCGTCATCACCATAATCCGCCTCAACTACCGGGCAAACATCCCCCGCGCAAACACCCTTGGCAGGATCGAACGCGGTAAAAGTCAGACCATGAGGATAACCTGCGATTGCCAGCATACGTGCCAGCTGACCGCCGCCAAGAATACCTACTTTCACTGCGCTTCCCTCGGATCAGGATTGGCCAGAACGGTTTCAGTTTGCTGAGTACGGAATGCATCCAGTGCCGCCAGAATTTTTTCATCATGGTTGCTGAGGATACTGGCCGCCAGAATGCCCGCATTAGCGGCACCGGCTTTACCGATCGCCAGCGTACCGACAGGAATACCTGCTGGCATCTGCGCGATAGACAGTAAAGAATCCATGCCATTCAGGGCTTTGGACTGCACCGGCACACCCAATACAGGCAGGCTGGTTTTCGCAGCCACCATACCCGGCAGATGAGCCGCGCCGCCTGCTCCAGCAATAATGACCTGAATACCACGCTCGCGGGCGGTTTCAGCATAAGAGAACAGGAGGTCAGGCGTACGGTGGGCAGATACGACTTTCACTTCAAAAGGGACGCCCAGTTTTTCCAGCATATCTGCTGCATTACTCATGGTTTCCCAATCGGACTTGGAGCCCATGATGATACCAACCAAGGGATTCATAGTGATTCGAAATCTTCGTCTGTTATGAATGAAAGGATCGCTACGCCCGACATGCGGTGCCAGCCTCTCCCGTTAAATTCTGTCTTGGGGAAAGCCATTCCACGAACGGCTTCCATAAACAACAACACCCTGCGGAACAGGGTGGCGTTAAAGAAGACCTGACATTGTACCCAGCTTGATGACCTTTGTGGAGTCTCTGCGGTGACAAGATCGTATCTGCCAGCAAATCATCCCACCACATCACGCTGGCCACTGGTCGATCAGCAGGATTATCAGTGCGTAACGCAGCGCTTTGCCCAGTAGAATCATCACAAAGGAATACCAGCGCGGCATTTTCAGCCAGCCTGCAGCGAGGCACAGCCCATCACCAACGATGGGCAACCAGGCCAGAATGAGTAACGCCGGCCCCCAGCGCTGTAATCGCTGAAGCCAGTTGGCACTCAGCACCTGATCAGCACTTTTAATTTTGCGACCGGCATGCCCCATTGCAAAGGTCACCATAGAGCCCAATCCATTGGCGATGGAAGCAATCAGCCAGCCACCAAAAACTGCGTGCGGGTACTTAAGCACAAAACCCGTTAACGCCAACTCGGAGCCTCCTGGCAATAAGGTCGCCGCCGAAAATGCCGACAAGCCCAATAGCCAGTAGGCTGTGAGCAGACTCAGGTTCCAGTCTCCGCTAATTCCTGTTGCGTGATAGCAGCACGAATACAACGAAGATCCCCCAGACTGACCACACCTTGCAGCCAGTCAAAGGCGCGCTTGAGTACTGCTCCTTCGCCGTCCTGTTCGAATACTTGTAGCTTTTCCTGAATCTCTTTGACCTGCCAGCCCGGCAAAGTCACAACTTCAGTTAACGCCAGATGCCCTTCCCGTATGGCTTCAGCAAGGTCCGCATAAATACGGTTCTCAGGACGGTTCCGCTGACGTGCAATCATTCGGGGCTCCATGCCCACTTTGAAGAGCGCCAGACTTTCATGGGCATCTTCACTGAGTATTCCCAAACCTGACGTCACGCTCTGGAAACGCTCCAGCACATCGAGAAAAGCGGTGGCATAACGCTGCGTTTTTTCGCGACCTACGCCGGGCAACCGACCAAAGGCCGTTTCATCCCTCGGCATTCGCTCGACCATTTCCATCAGCGTGACATCATGGAACACCATATAAGGAGCGATACCGCGTTCCTGCGCCAGCTGTTTTCGGGTATAGCGCAGTGCATCCCAGAGTTTACGCTGGTCACCATGAAGGCGGGTCTGCCCGCGCTCCTGCCGGGTCAGATGGTCATCCAGATCATCCTGCTTTAGACGTAACGTCTCCTCACCCCGCAGCAAGGCACGGCAGCGCTCGTTGAGGCGCAGACCTTCATTTTCATCGCCATGCCATTCAAGATAGCCACGGCCAAGCAACTGACGAAACACGCTGCGCCATTGGGACTGACTCAGCTCCTTGCCGATACCAAACGTCGACAACTGCTGATGCGCGGCATTTTTGACCTTGGTGGTGGACTTACCCAGGAGCACATCGACCTGATGACTGACACCAAAACCGCCGGTGCGATGCACGCAGGATAAAGCCTTGCGTGCCGCATCGGTCGCCTCCCAGGTTTTGGGAGGATGCAGGCAATTATCACAATTACCGCAGGCAGGGCTTTCTTCATCAAAGTAGGCAAGCAGCTGCTGGCGCCGACAGGTGGCCGCTTCGGCAAAGCCCAGCAGCGCTTCCAGTCGTCGCCATTCGCGCACACGGATATCTTCCGGTACGGTACTTTCCTGAATGCGCATTCGCTGCATCATGACATCCTGCAGGCCAAAGACCATCCAGGCATTCGCCGGTAAACCATCACGCCCTGCCCGACCGGTCTCCTGATAATAGGCTTCCAGATTTTTTGGCAGATCCAGATGAGCAACAAAGCGCACATCCGGCTTATTGATGCCCATACCGAAGGCAACGGTAGCCACCACGATGCAATGGGATGACTTTAGGAAAGTTCGCTGATTAGCTTCACGGACATCCGCAGGTAAGCGGGCGTGATAAGGCAATGCCGGAAGGCCTTTGTCCCGCAGAAATGCCGCGACTTCCTCTACCCGTTTGCGCGACAGGCAATACACCACGCCAGAATCCTGACGGTGCTCACGGCGGATAAAGTTAAGTAGCTGCTCTTTCGCCCCCTGTTTGGGTAATACCCGGTAGCGAATATTGGGGCGGTCGAAGCTTGAGATAAAAACCGGGCTGTTTTCCAGCGACAGTTGTTTGCGGATCTCTTCCCGGGTCTGGCTATCCGCCGTCGCCGTCAATGCCAGTCGTGGCACCTTCGGAAAGCGTCCGGCCAGCTGATTAAGCTGCATATACTCAGGACGGAAATCATGTCCCCACTGCGAAACGCAGTGGGCTTCATCAATGGCAAACAGGGCGATATTGATCGACTCAAAAATGTCGAGCATACCGCCCAGCATCAGGCGTTCAGGGGAGACATACAGAATATCGAGTTCGCCCTGACGTAACTGACGCAGCAGTTCGCTGTTTTCGTGAGCGTCCAGACCATTATGAAAGCAGGCTGCACGCACACCGACCTGACAAAGACTGTCGACCTGATCCTGCATGAGTGCAATTAAGGGGGAAATGACGATACCCACGCCGGGGCGAATCAGGGCCGGGAGCTGGTAGCACATGGATTTGCCACCACCCGTTGGCATTAATACCAGCGCGGATTGCCCTTCAAGGACGGTACGGATTACCTCTTGCTGGGAGCCGATGAAGTCATCGTAGCCGTACAAACGCTTGAGGAGTTGTCGAGCCTGTTCAATCATGCCGGGCATTATCCGTGAAAGAGCCCTTTCTGTCATCGCTCATTGCCGCGGGAAAGAGTAGAATGCCCGTCTGATTTATCGAGGACACCCTGAGCCATGATGCTATCTACACAACCTCGCCCGCTGACGGATGAAGAATTCGACAAGCTGGAAGACTTTCTTTTCTCTCCTGCGGTCAACGAAGAGGCGATGGATTACATCGGCCTGCATGCGTTACTGACTGCTGTCGCTATCTGCCCTAACCCGGTCCCCAAGACCACTTGGATGGAAGCAATCTTCGTTGAGATGCCCAAGTGGGAATCTGAAGAGCAACAGCAGTACATCGAGTCCCTGCTGGAGCGTGAGCTGGGCGTTATTCTGCATGAGCTGGAAGGTGAAGAGCCGGTAGAGCTGCCTTGCGACCTGGAGCTGGACGACGAAGAAGGACTGCTGATGTCCTGGGCTCAGGCCTTTATTGAAGGCGTCTATCTGGATGAAAAAGCCTGGTTTGGCGAGCATGAAGGCGAAGTGGCCGAGCTGATGCTGCCTATCATGGTTGCTTCAGAACTGTTTGAAGATCCTGATATGCAGGCCATTCGCAAGAACAAGAAGCTGACGGATCAGTTCTGCCAGGAAATCCCGGACATCCTGACGGACCTGTATCTGCTGTTCCGTGCTCCGGCAGAAAGCAAAGGCCCCAAGAAAGGCGCACCGAAAGGTCGCAAGTAATCGCCGATTCTCGTGAGTGCCTCATTCGTCTGAACGTTATGAGGCCATCCGTTGAACACAGCCAATAAAAAAGCGAGGTTAACTACCTCGCTTTTTTTTGTGCTCATACCAGAGGCTTCATCACCCCTTAACAGGCATTAGTTAATACGCGTCGCACGTGCAGAGCCGTCAGAGGCTGTCAGCACCTGAACACGATCACCGACATTGACCGGGCTGTTGGCATCCACTTCCTGAACAATAGCCACACTTTGGCCGTTATCCAGACGGATGGTCATATTGATACCCTGGGCAGTCGTCACGTTCTTCTCGATCGCGGAACCGGCAACACCACCGGCAACAGCTCCCAGAACGGTAGCGATGCCACGACCGGTACCACCACCGATGGTGCTACCTGCGATACCGCCGACAACCGCGCCCGGCAGTGCACCGATGGCACTCTGATTGCCTTCAATTTTCACCATGCGGATATTGGTAATCGTGCCGTACTGCACATTTTGCATCTGTCGCGCTTCGCCACGGCTGTAGGTGTCGCCCGTCAGGGTGGAAGCACAACCACTCATCAATAAAGAGCCTGCGATCAGCACGGAGGCAACAACCGCTTTGCGGCCAGAAGTAAACATAGTCATCGATTTATCCCTTTCCCTCGATTGATCTTGGTGGGTGTCGCCAGAGGCGAAACTCCCGTTCTTGCTGCTGCATCCACTGACCTGATGCTACCGAATCCCTGGCAGGATACTGAGGCAGTGAATACTTGGATTCGCTTTTAATGGGGCCGAGGAAGCCACTTTTCTAGCCACTGAGGGAATGGTCAGAGGGCTGCCGTCGTTGCCAGAGGCATCATAGCTTTGCAGACAAAGCCTGTCCGGTTCAGCATGTTACCGGCTCTTGAGAAAAGCTATACAGTCTTTGCCAAATGAAGGAGCGCTTATTGCCAGTTGGCTCAGAAGTCAGACAGCCTGCAGACCAATTAAAGTTTCCGTCCATAAAAAAAGCAGACCCGAAAGTCTGCTTTTCATCTTAGACGCTGCGATTAACTCGCCTTTAGCATGCCGTAAAGTTCATCCTTGAGCTTGAGTCGCTGTTTTTTGCAGACTTCTTCACGCTCGGTAGAAACCGGCTGAACTTCTGCTTCCATTTTCTGAATCTCACGATTCAGGTCATGGTACTCATCAAACAGCTTCTGGAAATGGGCATCGTTTACCTTTAGTTCGTGAATTCGATCACGCAGCTCGGGAAACTCATGTACCAGGTCATGCTGTTGCATATCAGACTCCTGTCTTGATTACTGTCAGGAGCAGTATGGCCGCAGGTCATGTGCGAAACACTGACCGGGATCAACCTCCGGGTGATTCAGGCTCAACCTTTGAGGCTGCCACCACGACAGGTCGGCGAATCCGGACTGGCCTGCCCTTTGGCCACCCACTCCTCAGGGGTGTACAGGTGCAGTGCAAGCGCGTGAATCGGGTTTTGCATTAACTCAGCTACCGCAGCGTAGGCCGCCTGATGGCGTGCCACCCTGCCCTTACCTTCAAAAAGGTTACTGACCAGAGTCACCTTGTAGTGAGACTCGGTCGCAGGGCCGCTGTGCATATGGCTCTCGTTATCGATCACCAGATACTCAGGCTTCAGGGCATTTTCCAGTCTGGATTGCAGGTTTTCCTGGACAGACATTCACAAGACTCCTTCACAGGGTGATAGCAACGCATTGGCTACCATCACCGATTGGCGGACAGAATTACAGCATCTGCTCTGCTGGCAGGGGCTGATCAACCGTCTCAAGGTAGTGGCGGAACACCATGTCGTAACCACACTCCAGACGCTGCGCGTAGTGACCAATGCAGTTCACGTTTGCTGGAACACTGATCACCGGCGACGAATTAAAACTGATAACGTCAAAACTCTTCGGACAAAAGATCTGCAGGATCTGATTGAACAGATTCGCATTTTCTCCATCGGTGGTCAGATTCGTTTCAAAGCTGACGTAGGAGCTGTTTTCCTGCGGCGTGATGTGGAACGTGGCGTAGTCACCACCACGAATCGCATTCAGTGAATAGCCGTAGGGCTCGAAGACGAAGTCATCGATGGCAAAGCCTGGTAGCAGCGCATCAATTTGCAGGCGCTCACGGATACCTTCACGCGTCTGACCTTCCGAGCGCAGGTATTCAGCAACCGGACCGCTGATGTGGTACATCAAAAGCTCGCCGGTTTTGTCATCTTCAGGGGGGGTGAATGGCGCATCGAGGTGATAAACGTAGTTATGGTGCGCATCAAGGTGGCCAAGGCGATAGGCCTTGCCGGTGACGATCTTGTCCAGCGCGACAATGTCCTGCTCGAAGCAGGTATGCTGCAAGTGAGACTGGTACTCGTTCTTGCGTTGAAACACGATCATCGAAACATTGTCCTGACCGTAGGTTCCAAGAAACTGCAAAATGGCATTCACCAGTGTGGTGGTACCACAAGTGAGCATCAAAAAGCGGTCATCCCATACAAACAGACTGCTTTCTGACAAAAGGTAAGCATCGCATTCCTCGTTGGTGACACGCGACAGGATGGTCGCATTCGACTGAGCAACGATTTCAGCCCAGTATTCCTCACCCAGTTCGCGCAGGGAACGACTTCCCGGACGAACCGCAATCTCAACCTTTTTCTCAGAACCTTCAAAGAACAATTTTCGTCACCTCCACCCCGTAAGGGACGGACATACCCGCCAGCATGCCTTGTTGCAGTGCTGAAACCTGTATATCCGGGCCAGTTAGTACATTTAAAGAAAGCCGACGATTATAACTGCCCGATTGTGGCATTTCACTGACAAATCACGATTATTTATAGGGGATTACCGTACCCCTAAGGTCGTTACATCTTCACTGGGCGCGGAACATTTTTTGCTGCTAGTCTCATAGAGTTGAATGAAAGCGGCAACTTGCAACTTATCCAGTAAATACCTCGCCAAAGTTGCCCAAGACGATGACTTTATTCTCACAGGGAGTTTGATCATGGAGCACTTCATCCATGTGTTGCCCAAGGTTGAATTGCACCTTCATATCGAAGGGACACTCGAACCTGAGCTAATGTTCGAACTGGCTGAAAGGAATCAGATACCTCTCCCATACGACAGCGTTGAAAGCCTGCGTAATGCCTATGAGTTCGATGATCTGCAATCGTTTTTAGACCTGTATTATCAGGGTGCGGCCGTACTGCTGACCCGGCAGGATTTTTACGACCTGACCTGGGCGTATATGAAGCGCTGCCAGGATCAGCATGTTGTACACACCGAGATCTTCTTTGACCCTCAAAGTCACACTTCCCGTGGTGTTGCCATGGAGGATGTCATCATCGGTATTCACGATGCCCTTCAGCAGGCCGAACAGGAGTTTGGCATTACCAGCCACCTGATCCTCTGCTTCCTGCGACATTTAAGTGAAGAGGATGCCTTGGCGACTCTCAACGCCGCCCTGCCGTATCGCTCAATGTTTATCGGTGTCGGGCTCGATTCTTCCGAGAAAGGACACCCTCCCGAGAAGTTCGCCCGCGTGTTTGATAAAGCCCGAAGCCTGGGCTTTAAGCGTGTCGCCCATGCCGGTGAGGAAGGCCCTGCGGCGTATATCCGCACCGCCGTTGATGTATTGGGCGTGGATCGGGTTGATCACGGTGTACGCTGCACTGAGGATGACAATCTGGTTGATGACCTGATTGCCTCACGCATGCCGCTGACGGTCTGCCCGCTGTCCAATATCAAGCTGAAAGTCTTCAGCGATATCAAAGAGCACAACATCCGCAGCCTGCTCCATCAGGGCGCCTGCGTCACCGTAAACTCCGATGACCCGGCTTACTTTGGCGGTTATATCGAAGAGAACTTTAAAGCCGTTCAGGACGGTCTGGGGATGACCAATGAAGAGCTGGCGCGGCTGTCACTCAATGCCGTTGAAGCCTCTTTCATGACCATGGAGCGAAAAGCCATGATCAGTCGCAATATTATTTTCCTGCTGCATGCCTGTCAGATTCGCCCCGACTGACAAGTTCCTTCGGACATAAAAAAGCCCTGATCAACTCAGGGCTTTTTTGTTTTGAGCCTAGCGCTCGTTTACACGTAGCGACGGAATACCAGCGTGGCATTGGTGCCGCCGAAACCGAAAGAGTTGGATACCGCGATATCCACCTGTCGGTCTTTACCAATATTCGGCGTGACATCCATCATGCAGTCCGGGTCGATATTCTCGATATTGATGCTCGGGGGTACATAGTTATCCTGAATTGCCATCAGGCTAAACACGGCTTCAATCGCACCCGCAGCACCCAGCATGTGACCGGTCATGGACTTGGTTGCCGAGACCGAGACCTGACTACTGGCATCGCCCATCACCTGATGAATCGCTGTTAACTCGTTGATATCGCCCATCGGCGTTGAGGTGGCGTGCGCATTCACATAGTGCACCTGCTCAGGCGTTATCCCGGCATCACGCATGGCATTTTTCAGCGCTCGCGACGGGCCTTCCACGGTCGGCGCGCTAATGTGATGCGCATCAGAGCTCACACCATAACCGGCCACTTCACCGTAAATACGTGCGCCACGGGCCAGGGCAAACTCCAGTTCTTCGAGAATCAGCACTGCAGCCCCTTCCGAGAACACAAAGCCATCACGGTCACGGTCATAAGGACGGCTGGCTTTCTTAGGCTCATCATTACGGGTGCTCAGCGCGCGCATGGCCGAGAAACCGGCAAGGCACAGCTTGGTCAGCGCACCTTCGACACCACCGGCGATCATGACTTTGGCATCGCCGCGTTCGATATGACGGCAGGCATCGCCGATTGCATGGCTGGAGGAGGCGCAGGCAGACAGGGTCACTGCATTGTAATTCTTGGTGCCGAACGTCAGAGATACGTGGCCAGCGGCCATATTCGGCAAAATCATGGGAACAAAGAAAGGAGAAAGACGGCTCGGGCCTTTTTCCTGCATGAGCAGGACGTTATTTTCCAGTGAGACTTCGCCACCGATGCCGACCCCAAGATTCACGCCGACATCTTCAGCGATATCCTCGGTGATGGTCAGTTTGGCATCCTTAAGGGCTTGCTCGGTCGCGGCGATGGCGTAGTGGTTAAGCACATCCATCTTGCGCGCATCCTTGGGCGAAAGAATCTCCGGTAACTGGAAGTTTCTGACTTCGCCAGCGATATGGGTTTTCAATTCCGAAGGATCGAAGCGGGTAATCTGATCAATCCCGGAAATGCCCGAGCGACAGGCTCTCCAGGCAGTGTCGAGATCATTACCCAACGGGCAGAGAACGCCCATTCCTGTAACGACGACACGTTTGCGCATTGGTTTTCTCCTGTAGTAAACCTTGGATTCTCTGGCCCCAAACGGGCTGATCAAACCACTATGCGACATCCTTGCAACAATTAAGACCGGCGTATCTGCCTAAAACAAGGCAAAATACGACACAGAGATCGAACTGCGAGGCAGGCCACTGCCATCCATTTGCCCTATTAAGGGGGGTCATTATGACCTGTACCTTATCGCTGATTACCTACCCAGGCATTGCCCAGGGCCCTCTGCTGAGTGCGGCAGAGCTGCTGAATCACGCTAATCATGTGGCAACTTCACTGGATGAAGCCTCGGGCCAGGTCTTTAAGCTCCAGTTCATTGCAGCCGAGGGCGAAGCCGCTCCCTGCTCTCTGGGTTATCCCCTGCCCTGTGATGGCGGATTTGACCAGATTCCGCCAAACAGCATTGTGCTCTTTCACGCCAATACCCTGGCAGCCCTGCTTGAACGTGATCGCCAGCAGCATGCTGGCATGGATTTCAGTGAGTGGTTGAGAACTCATCTTAGTCGACTCTGGCTGTTTGCCTGCAATTTTGAAGGCAGCCGTCTGCTGGCCGACCAGGGCCTTTGGCAGTCGGCTCCGGCGACACTGCGCCAGCGCATCAGCGAGATGTTCAAGGAGCAGGGGCGCGAAGGCAGCTTCGGCATTCATGCGGATAACGTGATTTGTACGCCGGATGGCAGCGCGATGGCAGATCTCTGTATGGCAGTGCTGGAAAAATACTGCGGTAAAAATTTCGCCCGAACGGTCGCTCAGGATTACGGCAATGCATACCGGCCATCGGCACTGAGTTCGTATTTAGCCCAGCGTTTCAGCGGCGGCAGTGCGCTGGTGGCTCGCGCGGAAGCCTGGATTCAGGCGAACCTCACCCGCGATGTAAAAGTTGAAGAGCTGGCCTCTCATCTTGCTGTGAGTAGCCGCACCCTGATCCGGCATTTTCAGGAACATGTACAGCTCAGCCCACAGCAGTACCTTCAGCAGCTGCGCATTGAGAAATGCAAACTCCTGCTGTCCACCACTTCCCTGCGCTTTAGCCAGATTGTCGACCGCTGCGGTTACAGCGATGAAAGTGCGCTGAGAAAGGTCTTCAAGAAAGCCTGTCATCTTTCGCCCTCGGAATACCGCAAGCAGTTTGGCTTCAAGGCGACGGAAGCCTGATTCCACCACTCTAGAAAAGCTCGATATTGGGACGCGCCGCTTGAGCGGTGTTCACCGGGGTTGTAGCAACCGCCAGCGCTGGAGACACTTCCTGAGGTTTGGCGTCACCCTCCTCCTGCTCAGATTCAAACGCTTCCCACTGGTTCATCTCCCACTCCTGCGGCGCCCAGCCATCTGCATTATCATTCTGCGATGCCATCGTTGGTTCAGCAGTACTGTCTTCTTCGGCACTTTCTGCCGTTGCGCTCTCAAACAGGAAGATTTCGCCATTTAAACCAGAGGATGCGGCCACTTCATCAGCAGAAGCCGCGGTTTTCGCCAATGCCTGCTCGTGGGCATCATGCTGCTGAGACATCACATAGGACTCCCGATGCTGCTCAAGAAGGCAGGCCAGATCCTGCTCATGCAGCGAGTGATTTCCCGAGTCACGAATATCAATCATCAGGCGGGTGATGTGGCTGACGACCTTGTCCAGCATGTGACCGACTGACTCCAGCTGTTGGCGTGAGACATCCTGAAATTGCATGTGGCCCAGACTGTCGAGAATCCCGTGATGGATGGAATCCATGGTGGTATAGCTGTCGTGGGTAATGCGGTTGAGATACGCCAGCACTTCAGTAAACGTCTGGTTGATCCGACCAAAGCCCTCCGAAATGCCTTTCACCTGTTGCAGCTGCTCCGCCTGCTGACTGTTGTTGAGCAGCATGGTCAGTTTTGACTCCACCGCCGAACAGACCTGCAAAATCGCCGCATCAATATTGACAGTGACTTTTTCAGTTTCCTGCGAGAGTTTGCGCACTTCATCCGCCACCACCGCGAAACCTCGCCCGGCTTCACCGGCACGCGCAGCTTCAATGGCCGCATTCAGTGCCAGCAGATTGGTCTGTTTGGCGATATTGCGAATCATGTCCACCAGCCCGGCCAGCCCCTGTACCTGCTCAAGCACGGATTCGATATCACTATTTTCTCGACTCATGGCATCACTGGTTTGATCCACGATGGCGGCAATCTCATCCAGCAGCTGATGGTTTTCCTGAAGATGCGCCACGTTCTCTTCCATCAGCACGGTAGCCTGCTGTTCTTCTTCCCGCAGTCGATCCAGCAGCGCCGAGCTTTCTTTTCGCACTTTATTAAGAACGGTCATGATACCCAGGGCGCCACGCTCGGTTTCATCGTTGGCGCTGGCAAGGTGACTCTGCATGACGGGCAAATACTGGCGCAGTTGCTCAGCGTTAAGCGCCAGTCGCTCATGATTGATCTGAATCTGTTCGGGGAGAGCCTCCGGCGATGGCGTTACTTCGGCCTGTTGCATCATGGCCCGCTTCGGACAGGCAGCGACGATCCCGGCCAGCAGGCCGATCATTAACGCGGTGACGATGCCTGAAGGATGCCAGAGCGTCAGTGTGAGGCCATGCAGCTGAATCAAGGAAACCCATCCTGCCCAACTGGCCAGCCCAATCAGAAGGCTGATGCCCAGAAAGCGGCCCCCTGCCCGACGTCGTGTGATGACCTCACTCATAACTGCACTCCTCAAGCGCCCGGCAGCACTTGTTTAACCACATTAACCAGATCCACACCGGCGACCGGTTTTACCAGCCAGCCGGTGGCACCGAGGCGCTTGGCCTCGTCACGCTTGGCGGCCTGGCTTTCCGTCGAAAGCACCAGAATCGGGATAAAGCGCAGAATGGGTCGCACCGCCTGGATCAGTTCAAGGCCATCCATTTTCGGCATATTGATGTCAGTAATCAGTAAGTCAGGCTTTAACCCCTTCTGAATCTTGCTCAGGGCCTCGGTGCCATCGCGTGCGCTTTCGACCTTGAAGCCGCCCATTTCCAGACTCTGACTGACGGCCATGACCATCGTGGCTGAGTCATCTACGATCATGATGGTTTTGCTCATGAGGCAGTCTCCTCGGTTATCGTAAGGACAGGTTTGAGCCAGGCCGTAAGTTCGGCATTTTCCGGCCAGTGTGTAATTGCAGGTCGGCAGGCCAGCAGCACCTGCAGGTTAGCGGTGTGAAGGTGCTCACACTTGCTCAGATTAAGGCCCGGCTTATTGGCCTCATTCAGCCATTGCCAGAGGTTTTCAGCCTCCTCAACACTGATCTCGCCCTGCAGATGAGCGACCTTCTTTTTGTAGTGGATCGGCATCACAGCAACTCCTTTGGATTGAGCACCATCAGTACCGAGCCATCGCCCAGCAAGGCGGTACCGGAATAACAGCTCAGACGGGAAAGATCGCCCGGTAGCGGCTTAAGAATCACATCGACCACTTCGCGGAATTCATCGACCAGCAGCGCCACCTGCTCATTGCCAATGCGCACCACCAGCGCCGCCAGTTCATCCTCCTCGTTGGCCACCGGTGCAGCGGGAATCGCCAGCAGGTCATTGAGGGCAAGCACGGGCAACAGGCGACCACGCAACGTCGTGACCGCACGCTGTTTGATGTCGCGAAGACTGGCGCGAGGCAGGCGGACGGTTTCCACCACCTGATCCATAGGCACACCGAAGATCTGCTGGTGGGATTCGATAATCATGACGTTAGTGATCGCCATGGAGAGCGGCAGTGAAAGACGCAGCGTGGTGCCTTTGCCAATCTCGCTGGAGAGCGTGACCGTACCACCCACTTTCTCCACCGCCGTGCGCACCACATCCATCCCCACACCACGGCCGGAAATATCGGAAATGGCTGCTGCCGTGGAGAACCCCGCCGCGAAGATCAGCTGAATGGCTTCGCTATCGGTGAGGCGCTCCAGTTGCGCTTCATCAATCACGCCGGATTCATAGGCCTTGCGCTTGATGACCTGCGGATCAATGCCGCGGCCATCATCAATAATGTCGATCAGCACCCGGTCAGAATCCTGACGGGCACGGATCAGCAGCGTGCCTCGCGCCGACTTACCCGCGGCGGTGCGTTGCTCAGCGGTTTCCAGACCGTGGTCCAGGCTGTTACGAACGATATGAATCAGCGGGTCAGCGAGGGATTCGACAATGTTCTTGTCGGCTTCAGTGTCCTCACCCTCCAGTACCAGATTCACATCCTTGCCCAGCTTGCGGGCAATATCGCGCACCAGGCGGGGGAAGCGCTGGAAGATAAAGGACACCGGCAACATGCGAACCTGCATGATGGCATCCTGCATTTCCTCGGCGATGCGATTGATCACGGCATACTGGGCTTTGATTTCCCGCGATAGCTCACGCACGCCGAAGTGATTTTCAGCACGGTTGGCCAGATACGGCAGTGCATTCTTGGCCACCACCATTTCGCCGATCAGATTCATCAGCCGGTCAACCTTGCTCTGATCAACCTTCAGCACTTTGACGCTGTGATCTTCATTGCGCGCCGTTGCCGGAGCAGGCATCTCCTGCGGTGTTTGTTCTAGAGCGTTAACCGCTATCTCTGCCGCAGGCTCATTGCTTATGTTCAAAAGAGGAGCAGCCTCGACCTCATAAGAGACAGGCGAAGCCGCGTACTCTGCGGAAGAAGGCATCGAAGGCTCTTCTGTTATCAGCGCAGGGGCGGCAGTGGATGAGTCATCCGGCAGTTCGGGCTGCGCTGCCAGCCAGTTTTCCAGCCATGCCTTAAGCTCACTGGCCAGCGCTGCATCCCGATGTCCTGCCAAAAGGTGATTCAGGCTTTCCGGCATATTGCCCATGGAAAGAAACAGGCCGTGGACACTGCTCATGACCGATTCCAGACGGCCATTGGCCCAGGTCGCAGTGGCTTCGCACGCCAGCACCCGGCACTGCGCCTCGATCAGCTCGCGAATAAACCCTTGCTGCTCTGCCGAAAGTCGCGTGCAGGCGCCCGCCTCATTCGCGCCTGACGGCCTGGACTCCTGCAAGGAAGGACGCAGTAACTCCCCCGCCTCCAGACTGGCAAGCAAATCCCCCATCAAGCGAGTGCGCGACGGTGCCACCTCGGTGACCAGCAATAACCAACGCAGCACGCTGGCACGCCAGAGATCCGGCGAGAGTTTTTCCAGTAATCCATAGCCCTGCTCAGCCAGCCCTTTGATATCACCGCACTGCAGTGTGGCCTGGGCATCACGCACAAAGGCCATGTGTTGACCGTTCTCATCGGCATCACCGCCCGGCATCAGCAGATCCGCTTCACTGACCGGCAGAATCACGACCTGCTCAGGCACATAGCGGAAATGCTCACGCAAGGGCGCTTCCTCACCGGCACACAGCTGAATGAATTCCACCTGACAGCGATAGCAGTCAAAGTCAGGGTCGTTATCCTGCCAGCGGTCAGACTGAAGAATGGCCTGCCAGCGGCAGGAAGGGGTTTGCCGCACCTGATAAAAAGGATCCTCACCTTTAAAGAAGCAATCGGGCTCGGGCCGATACAACACCCACCAGAAATCACGACCCTGTTGCAGTTCACGCCAGATATTCTGTTGAACGGACTCAGGAATCCGCTGGGCAACTTCCGCAGAAATCACATCACTCAGGTGATCCTGCCGACAGGCGACATCGCTCACCTCTTGCGCTGCGGCTGTGCTCTCAACAGCGGCAACACTATCGACAGCGTCAAGGCTCTCAACAGCAGCGGCGTCAGACTCAGAGCCTGCGCTGACAAACACCGTGGCGTTGTCATCAAAGAGACCACCGATAACGGCAGGCGCCTGCCCGGCTGGGGGGTTCTGATCGGAGGCGGCACCACTCAGGCACTCGCGCAGCCGCGTCATTTGTTCAACGGCAGCCGGATAATGACTGCTCAGCTGTTCGGTGTTTTCGATCTCATCGACCAGCAACACCACCACATCCATGGCATCCAGTAATTGGTCCGCCAGCTCCGGGGTGAAGGGAATCTGCTCTTCGCGGACTGCATCCATCAGATCTTCTGCGGCATGCAGTAGCTGAGTCATTTGCGGGAAGTCGAACAAGCCGGAGTTACCCTTGAGGGTATGCACCAGACGGAACAGCTCCTGAATCAAGCCGGGATCAGAAGGCGAAGACTCCAGCGCCAGCAAGGTACTGCCGATGCCCTGCAGGCTCTCGCGGGATTCCAGAATAAACTCACGCAGAATCGGGTTCATGGCTGACCTCCGCTGTCTTTCTCAACGGGCGCTTCAAGGCAGCCCAGCAGGCCGTTGCAATAGGCCAGCAGCGCCTCGGGTTTACAGGGTTTGACCAGATAGAAATTGGCCCCGGCCTCATAGGCCTTGGCGCAGTCGTTCGCGCGGGATTCCGTTGACACCATGATGGCCGGCGCCTGACGAATATCGCGGCCGCGCATGTCAATCAGAAAGCCGTAGCCATCCAGTTTCGGCATGTTGATGTCCACCAGAAACAGGTCATAGTCGTTGACCAGCACTTTCTCGATGGCTTCAACGCCATTCATGGCCTCATCTACTTGAAAGCCCTCGGCCTCCAGAATACTGCGGTGATACATTCTGACGGTGGCGGCATCATCAATGATGAGGATGCGTTTATCGGTCTTGTTCATCGCTCCTCCGGTTTCTGATAGACGATGGCGTGGGGGAACTTGCGAACCGCAAACACGGATGAAATCCGGCTCATGGATTCCGAATGCCCCAGGCAGATAAAGCCGCCGGGATTCAACGCCTCGTAAAACACATCGGCTGCCTTGGTGCGTGACAAGGCATCGAAATAGATCAAAAGATTGCGGCAGAAAACCACATCAAAGCCGCGGTATTGTCGGGTCTCCTCCAGATTGCTGAGGTTAACCCGGGTAAACTCCACTGATTCGCGCAGCTCCTGGCTGATGCGGTAGTTGCCATTGCCCTGCGCCTCAAAATGGCGGTTGAGCAACGCCGGTGGCAGGTTCTGTACCGAGCGGGTGTTGTAGAGCCCGTCTTTGGCCTTCTGCAGAATCGAGGTGTCAATATCGGAGCTGATCAGCTCCACATCCCACTGCGCCAGCTCCGGCCAGTACTCGTAGAGATAAATGGCAATGGAGTAAGGCTCTTCGCCACTGGAGGACGGGATCGACCAGATGCGGATCACCTCGCCCGGTGCCTTGCGGCGGATAATCTCCGGCAGCATCGACTTCACCAGACACTCAAACTGGTACTCCTCGCGAAAGAAGTAGGTTTCATTGACCGTCATGATGTTGGTCAGGGTCTGCAGCTCACTGCCGCAGGCCTCAAAGCGCACCTGCATAAAGTAGTTACGAAAGCTGTCGCTACCGGTTTTAACGATGCGCTCCTGCAGCCGCTTATCGACGAAATAGCGCTTGGAGTCCTCAAACAGGATGCCGGTCTTCCGGTAGAAAAATTCCCGGAACTTGCGGAAGTCCTCCGTCGAGATCACCGGCGCCGTCACTGGGTATCCCCTTCGATGCGTCGCAGGGCCAGATCCGCCGCGAACTGAATGTAAGGCTCATCGGCAAAACGGGCTTTCAGCTCCTGCAGCGGCTCGACCGCCTCAAAGCTGCCGACCTCGCCAAGCAGATCCACCGCCGTTGCGCAGACGTTCACATGGGCATCCTCAGAGATGACCTTGATCAGCCAGGACTCCACCTTGAAATGACGCAGTGACTCCAGAATATTGACCGCAAAGATGCGCACATCCGGGTCGTCATCCTCCAGCAGCTCGGCCATTAACGGGGCGATGCTCTCCGGCAGGTTTTTCATGGTTTCGATGGCTTCGTTACGCAGCGCCGCGCTTTCGCTGCGCAGACACTGGATCATGCCTTCGATGGCAATCGGGCCGCTGATTTGCAGCAGGCTCACAAAAATCGCCTCGCGCACCACCGGATGCGGCTCGCTCAGCAAGCGTTCGACCAGCACCGGCGCAGATTCGGAGCAACACACCAGATCCCGCGCCGCCCAGCGTCGAATCGACACATCGCCAGAGAACAGGCAGGCTTCCAGACCTTCACGGTCCTTCGGCATACCGCGCTCCATAATCCCCCATTCGCACTGCAGAGACTGGCTTCGTCGGATCAAGGCCATAACCCGTTCCCCCACTGAATCATCTGGGCACCAATATCCTTGGCGTTGAGCACAGTGGATGCGCCGCCCCGTTCAATCAGTTCGCGTGGCATTCCGAAAACCACGCAGGATGCTTCGGACTCAGCAATGGTTTTTGCGCCCTTTTCTTTCAGGGCAGCAAAAGCATCTGCGCCGTCGTAACCCATGCCGGTCAGCATAATGGCCAGCACGTTAGTCGCCTTGCAGTGCTCCAGCACCGAGCGGCCCATCAACTCCACCGAGGGATGCCAGGGATGCCCGTCGGTCTCCGGGCGCGGCAACATGGTTAATCGGCCCATGCGCCGGGTTACCACGGCATCGGCATCGCCCCGGGCAATGTAGACCTTGCCTGGCAGCAGCGCGGTTGGCTCATTCACTTCCAGCACCTCAAGTGCACAACTGCGGTTGATGCGCTCAGCGAAAGGGCCGGTAAAAGAGCCCGGCATGTGCTGGATCACCACTATCGGGTGAGCGAAGCCGGCGGGCAGCGTCTGCAGAATTTTCTCCAGCGTGCAGGGGCCGCCAGTGGAGACGCCGATCACCACCAGACCTTCCGAAATCTGGCGTGGCAGGCCACGCCGGTCAGACGAGGTCGCCCAGGCCTGATCGTTCGGCGTCATGCCATAGGAAGACGTCGGGTTACGACTGCTCGCCTGACGTGAGCTGTGCTGCACCTTTTTCAGCAACCCGGCTCCGTGAGAAGGCGCAACCACCTTGAGCTTGGCCGCTTCGCGGATCTTGTCGACAAGCTCAGAGGCAATCACATCAATGCTCAGGGAAATGGTGCCGGAGGGCTTGGTCATGTAGTCCACCGCTCCCAGCGCCAGCGCTTCAAAAGTCAGTAATGCGCCCTTGCTGGAGAGAGACGACAGCATGATGACCGGCACCGGGCGGGTCGCCATGATCAGCGACAGCGCTTCGATGCCATCCATCACGGGCATATTGATATCCAGCGTAACGACATCAGGCCGCTCGCTCTGATTCATCTCTACCGCTTCCTGGCCATTACGGGCCCAGACCACACGGATATCGCCCTGTGCCTCCAATAGCTGGCTGAACTGGCGGCGCATCAGCGCGGAATCATCAACAATCAATACCTTGATCATAGGCTCACCCGTTCCTTACTCGCCCTGGCAGACCGTGCCGAGCCTGCGCTGATCGGCTTCATCAATGAGAAACAGCGGGTCAATCAGCTGGATCATTCGTCCGCGGGCTTCGAGGTTGGCCACACGGCCCAGCAGCTGCGCCTGCATATCTGAAAGATGCGGTGAACGCTCAATCGCCGAGGAAGGCAGTTTCAACACTTCAGTGACGGCATCGACGATAAAACCCGTGCGAATGTCGTTGATCAGAAACACCATGATGCGCTGGCGATCGTTGCGCTCCATGGGATCGAGTCCCATGCGCTTGCGCTGATCCAGCACCGGCAACACCACACCGCGAAGATTGATCACGCCTTCCACACAGGCAGGAGCGCGGGGCACAAAGGTCAGCTCTTCAGGCACGCGTACGATCTCCTGCACGCTGGCGATGGGCACCCCGAACTCACCGTCGGCCAAACGAAAAACCACAATCTGCTCTTCATCATCCAGTGGGCTGTCGTCGTGTTCCGTGAGGGCATCGTCAGTCATGGCAGTCACCGTTGGGGAAGCGTGGGAAGTCAGGTCAGTCATGGAATTCAGGGCATCCTGAACACCGGGATGGTTGAACATGTTCTGCGGGCTGAGAATCGACACCAGACGGCGGCCTTCATCCAGGCGGCAGATCTGTTCGATATCATCCAGCTCCTGATGGCGGCTGAGTAAACCGGGCATGGTGTCGATATCCGTCAGCGGCACCCGCAATACCTCCGCAACACTATCGGTAATCAGGCCGATGGCATGCCTGCCAAGGCCAATCACCACCACACGGTTACGTTCATCCAGCTCAGAGGCTGGCAGACCGAACAAAGAACGCAGCATCACCAGCGGCAGCAGGCGTTCGCGCAGGGTCATCATGCCGCGCACGTGGGAAGGCACATTGGGGATATGGGTAATGGTTTCAGGGACCTGAACGATTTCCTGCACATGGGCAATATCGATGGCGTACTCCTGCCCGTGCACACAGAAGCTGACCAGTTGCAGCTCATCGGAGGGTTCATCCGCCGCCTCGTCTTCTGCCGTCACGATGCTGTTGGCCAGCAAGGCATGCTGGGACAGTGCCTGAACCTGCTCGAACTCCTGACCGACGATGCGATCAAAATCCAGCACCATGACCATGGCGTGACCGGCCACATTCTTAAGAACGCCGGTCAGCATCTCGGTATTGATGGTGCTTTTCAGCCCTTCGACACCTTCGATCTGGCTGTCTTCGACCGTCACCACACTGGCAACACGGTCCACCACAAAACCCAGTGGCTGACCCACATCAATCACGATGGCACGGGTAGCGTCGTCTTCGGCCTGAGGCGCGAAAGCAAAGATGCGACGAAGGGAAATAATCGGCAAAACCTGACCACGAAGATTCGCCATGCCGTGGAGTGAACCGGGCGCCAGCGGCACCTTCACCACGTTGGGCACGCGGATGATTTCCTGCACCGGCGCCATATCGACGGCGAAGGCATCCTCACCGATCATGAAGGTGACGTACTGGCTGCCGGTGGCAAGATCATCCTCAGGCAGGGAAGCCATCACCTGTGCAGGATGGGCATTGGCGGCCGGTGTCATCGTATTCAATGAAGCCATCACTCACCTCCCTCAGAGACTTTGCAGCTCATCCGCCAGTGAGGCGATTTCTTCAATGGCAGCGGCCAGCTCCTCGGTGCCCTGGGATTGCTGCTCGGCAGCCGTGGCGGACTCCGTCGCGGCTTTCTCGGACTCCTGCGCAGTGGAGGCAATCTGCTCAATGCCACGCTTGCTCTGCAGAATGGCCGCAGCAATGCTGTTGGCGGCATCCAGAATGTCGACGGTGCCCTGGTCAATCTGCAGAATGTCGCGTTCCATCTGCTCAAGGTTGTCGGTGCTGGATTTGGCCTGTTCCGTTTCGCTGATGGCCGAGCGGACGATATCTTCAAGGTCGCCACTCACCAGCGTGATCTGATCCTGCACGCTTTTGACCAGATCCTTGATGCGGTCCGCATTCTCAGCAGAATCCCGCGCCAGATTGCGAATATCCGTGGAAACCACCACAAAACCCTTGCCGAATTCCCCGGCGCGCGCGGCTTCAATGGAGCCGTTCACGGCCAACATATTGGTCTGGATCGACACGGTGGTGATGGCCTCGACAATCTTGTCGATGCGGCGTGACACCCGCTCCAGATCCTTCACCTGCCGAATACTGTTCTGGGTAGCCGCCACGGACTGGGTAATACCGGTAATCAGCGCATCGACTCCGGCTTTATTGATCTTGAGATCCTCCACCATGGTGGTGACCTTGGCTTTGGATTGCTCAGCACGGGTCTGGGAAACCTCAAGGCCGCGTTCAATCTGCACAATGGCAGCGGAGGACTGCTCGCTGGCTGCCGCGGCGGACTGGCTCCCCCGGCGGATCTGGTCAATGGCCGACATGATCTGGGAAGCTGAGCGGTTAATTTCCTGTACGGCGGAAGACAGCTCTTCAGCGGCCGACGCCACTTCCTCGGCGCTTTTGCTGACATCGGTGGAGTTTTTCAGGTCTTCCGCCAGTTCGGAGAGTGACTGCGCGGTTTGCTCACACTCATTCAACGCGGCGGTTTGCAGGTCGATGGTGCGGGCGGATTCATTGGCGGCAAAGGACTGCTCTTCCGCAGCGGAAGCAATCTCTTCGATGCCTTTTAATGCCAGCTGCGCTGCGGAGTCCGACTGATCCGCCCCCACGGCGATTTCGCTGATACCTTCCACCACCTCATG
Source organism: Pokkaliibacter sp. CJK22405 (assembly GCF_046614695.1). Taxonomy (NCBI): domain Bacteria; kingdom Pseudomonadati; phylum Pseudomonadota; class Gammaproteobacteria; order Oceanospirillales; family Balneatrichaceae; genus Pokkaliibacter; species Pokkaliibacter sp. CJK22405. The sequence continues at coordinate 66,517 of NZ_JBKKHQ010000027.1, read as the reverse complement.
CATGTCATTGCTGATGGCATCGAGGCGCTGGGTAATCTCACCGCCTTTGCTCACTTCTCCCTCGATGGTGTCCGCGGACTGCTTGATACCATCGGCGATGCTGCGCACTTCCTGTTGAATCTGGCTCACCAGATCCTGAATTTGCTGGGCGCTCTTCTCGGAGGTTTCCGCCAGAGTGCGGACTTCATCCGCCACTACCGCGAAGCCTTTACCGTGCTTTCCGGCGCGGGCAGCTTCAATCGCGGCATTCAGCGCCAGAAGATTGGTCTGATCAGCAATGCGCACCACCGCTTTGACGATATCGCCAATGTTGGAGGCCTGTTTCTCAAGCTCTGCCACCATGCCCACGGAATTGCTCTGGCGCCTGGAGGCATGGCCTACATTCTCAATCAGGCGGCGGATATCTTCACCAGTGCGGGCCGTGAGCGATTGAATCGCCAGTGAGCGCTCGCGACTGGAAGTGGCCGCTTCACGCTGGCTACCCACGGCGAGGGAAATCTGCTGGAAAGACACCAGCGCTTCCTGCGTCGCACCGGAGGCTTCTTCGGCGCCAGCGGCAATCAGGTCAGAAGCGCGTTTTAACTCTTCTGCAGCCGCCGCCGCTTCGGTAATACCGGAGGATAACTGACCGGTCGCCGCAGCAATGCGCTCTGCCGCCTGCTGCTGTTTGGCCAGGGTGCGGGCACGTTTGCGCTGAGCTTCGGCCTCACGTACCGCAGACGCGGAAGGCTTGTTACGATCCTGCACGGCAGCTTTACGCTCACCTACCGCAACAACCTCGGCGACAGGGGCTTGTGGGGCGGGTTTCTTCACCAGAGCCATGGTTACTCTCCTCAGGTTCTTGTTGTTATTTCTCGCAATGAAATGCGGCATGGCTTCCCTCGCCCGCTCAGGTTTTCCAACCTGCCACCTGCTCCCTGATGATGTGAAAAAAGCATAACAGCCGAACTTAATGCGCGTTAATACTTATTGTGTCATATATGACTATTATGACAACAAGAACTTTTATTTATACTTTGGTGGTTTATGCGAAGGTAGAACGAAGGGAGTTCTGCCAAAGGGGCAGCAATTGCAGCGCTAAAGTAAGGAATAAAGTGCTTTGGGATCAGTTATTTAAGTCATTACAGAAGCCATTCAACCGGAGTGCGTCAGGGTCGAAACGCATTCTATCGACCCTCTTCCCGGCGCTCTCAGCGCATCGTCTCTACGACGATTGGACATACCGGCGGCTGACCACATGCCGCCACATGCCACTGCAGGCTGGCTTCAAAGTCGGCTAAACTCCACTCGCCCAAAAGAAGGATCTGGAGGTATTTCCATGCAGCAGGGGTTTATTCATGCGCTGGTCTATGTGATGGCAATATTGGTTCTGTCTGCCGTACTGACGGACCATGCCCCCACTGCAGCGGGTATTGGCATGATGGGTATTGGGCTGATTTTCGGTCGCTATGTTGTCAACTCATGGAAAGCTGTTGCGCTGGTGCCATTGCTTTATCTGGCACTTTTTAGTCTCGACTACTTCACACAGCTTGGCATGATCACCGATCCCCAGACCGAAGCCTGGTATTTTGGCCTGGGCAGCGCCCTGTGGCTCACCGCACCACTACTGGCCGGGTTTCTTCTACAGAAACTCAGTCAGTACGTCAGACGTAAAAACTCTGCACCCATCTGAACCTTTTTCTCCACGACCCAATCTGCGTGGAAAAACAAAAAACCCGGCCAAGGCCGGGTTCTGTTGTAACAATGCACTGGGAAATTAATCCTCACCCTGCTCTTTGCCGCCAGCAGAAGGCGCCAGTGCCAATACCCGATCCGCCAGACGAGAGAAAGGCAGGCTTTGCAGCCAGACTTCGCCGGTGCCGCTCAGGGTTGTGAGGAACATACCCTCGCCGCCAAACAGCATGGTTTTAAGACCGCGTGACAACTCAATGTCGTAATCCAGCCCCGGCGTGAAGGCCACCAGACAGCCGGTATCCACCCGCAGAGTCTGGTTATTCAGTTGGCGACGAACCAAAGTGCCGCCGGCGTGAATAAAAGCCAGACCATCGCCCGTCAGTTTCTCCAGAATAAAACCTTCGCCACCAAAGAAACCTGAGCCCAGACGGCGGTTGAAGACGATATCCACCTTGGTGCCACGGGCAGCGGCGAGAAAGGCATCTTTCTGACAGATCAGCCCGCCGCCGATTTCCGCCAGATTCACCGGCTCAATGCTGCCGGGATAGGGTGCGGCAAAAGCGACCTGCGCCTTGCCCTGACCTTCATGGGTAAAGTGCGTCATGAAGATGGACTCGCCCGTCATCCAGCGCTTTCCGGCCGAGAACAGTTTGCTGAAGATGCCCTGGTCCGGATCGGAGCCATCACCCATCCGCGTTTCGAAGCGAATGCCCTCCTCCATAAAGGTCATGCTGCCCGCTTCAGCGATCACGGTTTCACCGGGGTCCAGCTCGATTTCCAGCAACTGCATGCTGTTGCCGACAATACGGTAGTCCACTTCGTGGGATTTCATCGCCATGCTGTCATCCTTCCCTCATCTCGCCTGCCATCCAGAGTCTGGCCTGTGCAGGCAAATTTGCTGTTGTCCGCAAGATTACCCCACAACCTTTCTGCGGTTCGGTGTTTGAAAGACTTTGTCACCTTTATTTCAACAACGCTCCAGAAATTGACCTCCGTCAAGGCGGCAAAGCCGTGACAGGCGCAAAATCAGCAAAATCTAATATAGATGTTGGAACCTTCCTGCCCTGAACCGGCTTTAAATGCGCATTTTCCGGCTGTTCGCGACAGAAAGGCTTCATCGGGTACACAGGAGCCGCCCTATGACATCTCAGGTTTTGCAGCGAGGAGCCCCGCCGGGCGCTTCCCGCTGGCAAAGGTTCAAAGCCTTCTGGCTACGCCACCACATGACCCGCCACCTACTGGTGGTGCTGGCGATCAAAAGCGTGATTCTGACCTACATCAAGATGGAATATTTCGATGTTCCCATGCGGCCAGCCACGCCTTCGACCTTTGCCCAACACGTTTACGGGACTGCGCCCGCTGATGGCATCGCTTCAGCAGGCAAGGCCCCATCCGTTCCACCCCTTATTACCCATCCTGTTGAGGAGTCCAGCCATGATCAGTGACTCAGTCGTTGACTTGTCGCGGCTACAATTCGCCATGACGGCGCTATATCACTTTTTGTTTGTTCCTCTCACTCTGGGATTGTCCTTCCTGCTGGCGATTATGGAGTCGGTCTACGTGATGACCGGCAAACAGGTCTACAAGGATATGGTGCAGTTCTGGGGCAAACTCTTCGGTATTAACTTCGCCCTGGGTGTGACCACCGGTCTCACCATGGAATTCCAGTTTGGTACCAACTGGTCGTACTACTCTCACTATGTCGGTGACATTTTCGGGGCGCCGCTGGCCATTGAAGGCCTGATGGCATTCTTCCTCGAATCCACCTTCGTGGGATTGTTCTTCTTCGGATGGGAGCGCCTGAGCCGTCGTCAGCATTTGATGTGTACCTGGCTGGTCGCCATTGGCTCGAACATGTCCGCCCTCTGGATCCTGATCGCCAACGGCTGGATGCAGAACCCGGTCGGTGCCGAATTCAACTTTGAGACCATGCGCATGGAGATGGAAAGCTTCGCTTCTCTGATCTTCAACCCGGTCGCTCAGGTGAAATTCGTTCACACCGTGGCCGCTGGCTACGTGACTGGCTCTATCTTCGTGTTGTCCATCAGCGCCTGGTATCTGCTGAAGAAACGTGACCTGCCCTTCGCACGTCGCTCCTTCGCGATTGCCTCGGCCTTTGGTCTGGCCGCAACCCTGTCTGTCATCGTGCTGGGTGATGAGTCCGGCTATGAAGTCGGTGATGTACAGAAAGCCAAACTGGCAGCGATCGAAGCGGCATGGCATACCGAGGAAGCGCCCGCGCCCTTCACCCTGATCGGTCTGCCTAACGAAGAAACCATGCACACCGACTACGCCATCGAGATCCCCTATGTACTTGGCCTGATCGCGACCCGCTCGCTGGATGAAGAAGTTCAGGGCATCAAAGAGCTGCGTGTCGAGCATGAAGCCCGCATTCGCAACGGCATGAAAGCCTACGCACTGCTGCAACAACTGCGCGGTGGCGATAAGTCTGATGCCACTAAAGCGGCCTTCAATGAGGTTAAACAGGATCTGGGTTACGGCCTGCTGCTGAAACGCTACGCTCCTGATGTGGTGGATGCGACCGAAGCTGATATCAAGCAGGCGGTGATCGACTCCATCCCCAAAGTGGCGCCCATGTTCTTCAGCTTCCGCATCATGGTTGGCTGTGGCGTGCTGATGCTGCTGCTCTTTATCGCCAGCTTCTGGGCCGTCGCCAAGCGTGTGGAAACCCAGAAAACCTGGTTGCTGAAAGCAGCCGTGTTCAGTCTGCCTCTGCCCTGGATTGCCGCCGAGACAGGCTGGATCGTGGCCGAGTATGGCCGTCAGCCCTGGGCGATTGGTGAGATTCTGCCCACCCATCTGGCCGCTTCCAGCCTGACCGCTGGTGATGTTATCGGCAGTCTGACCGCGCTGATCGCCTTCTACACTCTGCTGCTGATCGCCGAGATGTACCTGATGATCCGCTTTGCCAAGAAAGGTCCAAGCAGCCTGCACACCGGCCGCTACCACTTCGAAAAATCTGCAGCGGCACAAGGTTAAGGAGAGAGATCATGCTCGACTATTCCGTACTGCAAGTGATCTGGTGGGTGCTGATTGCCGTTCTTCTGATCGGCTTCGCCCTCACCGATGGTTTTGACATGGGCACCGCCATCCTGCTGCCCTGGGTGGCCAAAAATGACGGCGAGCGTCGTGTGGTCATCAACACTCTTGGGCCTCACTGGGATGGCAACCAGGTCTGGCTGATCACTGCCGGTGGTGCGCTGTTCGCCGCATGGCCGCCGGTGTATGCCACCGCCTTTTCAGGCTTCTACTGGGCCATGTTACTGGTGCTGTTCGCCCTGTTTCTGCGCCCCGTCGGCTTTGATTACCGCTCCAAACTGACCAACCCACAATGGCGTGCCATGTGGGACTGGGGTCTGTTCATCGGTGGACTGGTGCCTGCACTGGTGTTCGGCGTGGCCTTCGGCAACCTGCTGCAGGGCGTGCCTTTCGACTTTGATGAGTTCATGCGCGCTACCTACACCGGCAGCTTCTGGGCACTGCTGAACCCCTTCGCCCTGCTTTGCGGTGTGATCAGCCTGTGCATGCTGACTTTGCACGGCGCCACCTGGCTGGTGATGCGTACTGAAGGTGATGTGCTGGCCCGCGTTCGCAAACTGCAGCGCATTCTGGCCATCGTTGTACTGGTTGCCTTCACTCTGGCAGGCCTCTGGCTGACTCAGGGCATCATGGGCATGAGCCTCACCAGCGACACAGTGGCCGGTAACCCGCTGATGAAAACCGTGGCCATGAGCAATCTTGGCTGGCAGGACTTCTACAAAGCCAACCCCACTGCCTGGATTGCACCTGTGGTGGCCTATGTCGGCCTGATTCTGGCGGTTGTCGCCAGTGCCCGTGGTCGCTGGATCGGTTTTCTGGGTAGCTCACTGGCGATCACCGGCGTACTCCTGACGGTCGGCCTGGCACTGTTCCCCTTCATCATGCCGTCCAGCATTGACCCTAGTCACAGCCTGACCATGTGGGATGCGACCTCCAGCCAGAAAACCCTCGGCATCATGCTGGTGGCGGCGGTGATCTTCGTTCCCCTGATTCTCTGCTACACCCTGTGGTGCTACTGGAAAATGTGGGGCACCGTCACCGTGCAGGAAATCCAAACTTACAGCACCACTCGCTACTAAGCGGAAGGAGAAACACTATGTGGTACTTTGCCTGGATACTCGGCGTGTTGCTGGCTTCAAGCTTCGGCATCATCAATGCCCTGTGGCTGGAAGCACACCCTACCGGACAGGATCTTGAGGACTAATTCAGCCCTCCCCTGACAGCAAAAAACCCCGATAAATCGGGGTTTTTTTATTCCTGAACCGGGAATATGAGCAGGATGACATTATCGTCCCCGCTCAAACTCCTCTCAGATCAACGACATAGCCTGTACACAGCGTGAAGGTTCCGCCAGATCAGGTCTGCGCCCAAACGCGTGGTGCATCAATACCGGTATCATCGCCCTCAATGCGAGCAATCTGATCCTGGGTGTAGTCCTTGCCGTAATCCTTGGTGATGTCTTTAGCCGCATTCTTAACAGTGCCGGTGGCAATGTCTTTCGCAGCATCTTTACCCACTTCTTTGGCAATATCCTTACCGGCTTCCTTGGCAATGCCTTTGGCACCCTGCTCAAGCACTTCTTTACCGACTTCTTTCGCTACCACTTTAGCGACTGTCTGGCCGATAACTCGACCTGCCGTCATCAGCGCGCCAGCGGCACCGCCGGTGAAGACAGAAGCAACTGCAGTACCTACCCAGCTCAGGGCTTCAAGCAGTTTGAAGATGCCGCCACCTTTCTCTTTCTTCTCGTCGGGCTGGGTTTCCTGGCCGACGTTCATGTCATTAATGGCATCCGCTTCCAGCTTGTTGGTCGGTGCGCCAGACAGAATAGGCTCCTGAGCTACCTGATTAGTACCTTTCTTCACAAAGGCACTGAGGTCGCCTTCACTGATTTTCTTGTCATTCGCCTTGTTGAAGAAGTTACCGCCTGCGCCATGCTTACCATTATCCAGCATGGAGAACAGCATGGAGTGAGGCTGCGCCAGCAGGTTGGCAGCATCGCGCACATCCTGGCTATTGCTTTCATCGTTAGCGATCTTCGTCAGCTTGTCGGTGTTGAGACTACCGCCTTTGAAGAAGATGTCTTTGTTGTTCTGCAAGGTGTCAATGGCCTTGCTTTCCTGAGGCGACAGGTTGACATTTTGTGCAGCCAGATCACAGAGACGATCACGACTCACCTTGCCACCGTCATCCTTGGTCAGGATCTGCCACTGATCCGGGTGATCAGTGAAGAACTTGGCAGCTGCTGCCACCTGGGGTGGGCACTTGCCCATATCCTGCGTGCCATCAGCGATCTTCTGCATGGTCTCAAGATCAATGTTTTTACCCGGCAGGCTTTCCGAGTACTGGAACAACTCACGCATGGCATCGTTCGTGGTCATCTCACGAGGAGCGGAACCTGGCTTCGCATCGGAAGGCACATAATCGTGGGTGTAAGTCTCAGCCTTGAAGTCAGCATAGGCAGCCACCTGTGGCAGCTTTTGCAGCTCACGAATGTCCTTGGAGCTGATCTTGCCATCGGTTTTACCGGTTTTAGCCGCATCAAAAGCCTGGTACATCGCGCCGTCTTCACCGTCTTTGGTGAGCGCTTCCAGGGCTTTCTTGGCATCAGAAGGGGTATCAGGATCATTGGCCAGCTCTTGCAGACCTTTGAAGTCCTTAGGTTTCTTCAGCAGGTCTTCATGACGGCCCAGAGTCGTCACGATCTCCTCGAAAGACATCGGCGCATCTTCGCCATTGGCGGCGGCAGAAGTATCACCCTCAGTAGCGGCAGCCTGAGTATCACCCTGCGTCGTTCCGGTATCGGTCTGACGGTTCACTGGCACCAGTGACTCCTGACCCGTCGTTTGCGGAAGCGTGCTTACCGTCTTATTAACAGGCAGCTGCTGGGTAGAGGACTGAGGCATGGTGCCATCAGCCTGCTGACCTTCACGGCGAGCCATCAATGACTTAATGCCACCAAAGAGCGCTTGTAACAGCTCCGAGGCATCGCCAGATTCCAGCGTCGCTTCGGCAGGCGGGTTCTTTTCACTGGAGTTAGCCGAGCCCCAGGTGATCCCGTCCTTTTGCACAACGGTTTTCTGAGCGCCCAGCAAAGGCAACTTCAGCCCTTCCTCAAGCTGTTTGTCCCCGCCAATCGGGGGCTGATTTCCACCGCTAAAGTTTGATACCTGCATGATGTCTCTTCCGATGATTAACGGACTTTGACATTAAGTAGCCTGCGGGGAGCGTCGGTTCCAGTGTCTGAGTGACATCGATAGAAGAAAGGCTGTATTCAACGATTTACGAAAGATGGGAGCACAATTGCAGTACCTAAAACCCTTACGCCGTGAAGGAGACTATTGAGCTTTGTGCTATAGCGAAATCCAATGCACCCGAACCTCCCAGCTCAGGTGCACTTCTCACTGAGTTCTCAACGCCCCGGAATTAATTCCCGCTCCTGCATAGCGCCAAGGTGATTTAACAGGCACTCATCCGAGCGTACTTTCATGGCGTTAAAGCCTGCAATACGTGCTTTGGTGACATCAAAAACGGCATCGCGCTCAACGTGGAAAATAAAGTCGCCGAAGCTGCCCAGTGCAATCTGATCAACATTACTTTCTTTCAGGCCATGCTTTTGCGCCAGCGCATTCCAGCGCTCGGCACAGGCTTCATTTACCCGGTTTTGCAGGCTGATGGGCTGTGGCTCGCCCACTTCAACATCAAACCACTCCGCCAGTTTCGGCCACACGTGGCGCCAGCGGAACTGGTCACCGTTGGTGATATTAAACGGCCCTTCCTTCTGCTCTTGGGCCGCCCACAATACGGCTTCGCCCAGTACCTGCGCATCGCAGATATTTACCAGCGCGTTATAGGCGGCGTCCGAACCGGGAAATTGCATGGCAACGCCCATTTCCTGACAGAGAGAGCCGTAGACGCCGATCAGGTTACCCAGGTTCATGGCCGACCCCAATGAGTGACCGATGATGATATCCGGGCGCAATGCCGTCCAGCGGATACCCTGCTCCGGCAAGGTGCGAGCGTAATCCTCCTGAGTAAAGTAGAGGTTCGGTGGAAAGTGTCGGGTGTCGTCTTCGCGCGCGGGGGTTTTATACACGCCTAAATGGGCACCATAGACTTTGCCGCCCTGCAGAAAGATCAGCTGCTCGACAGGCGCACCTATTGTCTTCAGAGAGGTCATCAGGTTTTCCATCATCTCGCCGTTAACCCGCGCCTCCTCGGCGGGGTCATCCACGGGCTTGAGTGCGGCATAGAAGACGTGGGTCACATTTTTCAGTGCGGCTTTTTGCTCAAGCAGCGTCTCAGGCTTTAGTAAATCCGCCTGCACATGAGGGCCTTTACCCGGGCCGCTGGCAGAGCGGGACAAGGTGATGACCTTCACGCCTGCGCGTTCCAGCACTTCGGTGGCACCGCGACCGCTGACCCCACTGGCACCGGCGATAAGAAACTCCATGATGATCTCCCTTAGTACGTCCGTATCCTGCGTGAAGCAGGCAATAATTCAGTGTTGGAAAACCTATCGTTAAGATGAGACCTTATAAATCAGTAAAATCTGAATTGATTATTCAAGGATTCGAGAAGAGTCAGCACGGGAACCTCGTATGGATCGTTTAGGCCTGATACAGGTATTTGTTGATATCCAGCGTTACGGGAGCCTTGCCAATGTCGCCCGCCAGCGTGGGGTGGCGCCTTCGGCCATTACGCAGGCACTGCAACAACTGGAAGCCGAAGTCGGCACCAACCTGATGATTCGTACTACCCGGCGTTTGTCCCTCACGCCCGAGGGTGATCAGTTTCTGGCCGACTGTTTACGCCTGCTGGAAGATTACGATCGCGCGCTGGAGCGTCTGTCACAGGCGGGCAATGTGCGCGGCAACCTGCGGATTACCTCGACCAATGACTTTGGTCGCACGCGCTTACCGGGGTTGATTGATGCTTTTCTGAAGCAACATCCTGAAGTGCGTATTGAGCTTGTTCTCAGTGATGGTGTCGCCGATTTGGTTGAGGATCAGTTTGATCTGGCTCTTCGCACCGGCCCGCTGACAGACTCGCGTTTTCTGTGTAAACGCCTGATCAGTACCCGGCGTTTGGTCTGCGCATCACCTCGTTACTGGCAGCAGCATGGCGTGCCCGCGCATCCCACAGAGCTGATGCAGCATAATTGTCTGGTGCTGGAGCGCCCGGGTGATCCGCAAAGCCAGTGGCATTTTAGTCAGCAGCAAAAAAGCTTCTCGGTACGGGTGCGTGGTGATCGAACCGCCAGCGATGGCGGTGTGCTGCGCCAATGGGCGATGGATGATGCCGGGGTGGTGCTGAAATCCGCCATGGATGTGGCCGCGGACATTGCCGCTGGTCGCTTACAGGCGGTGCTGGATGAGTACACCCACCATGAGGTGAATGTGTATGCCATCTACCCGGCACGCGACCCCATGCCGCAACGCCTGCGGCTACTAATCGACTTCCTGCAGGAGAATCTGCAGGCAACCCTGGGGCCAGGTCAGTAACCCCGGCAATTTAGAGCCGGAGTATCGACTGAATATCGGAAAAGTCGCTGTAAGGGTAGAAAGGAGAAGGCCCATGCTGGTTTGGCAGCGCGGAAGATGGCATCGACCTCACGTAAAAATAGAGCGGTGGAAAAGCCACAATGGCCAGATTCATTAACACAGCCCCGCCCTCAGTGAGTCGCACATCATTCAGCCGATTGCGAGCACCAGCTGCCAGAAGAGCACCGCTGGCCACCGAGGTAGCCACAACACTTTCCTTAAACAGAAAAAAGAAGCCAAGCACCATAACGGCAATCGGTATCAGGCTGAGTAGGCTCACCATGACAAAAACGCCAGCACTTCGTTTAGCCGGTGTGTTCCGTCGGTTGACTGAGCCACTGGCCGCAAACTCACATTGAAGCTCCACACAGCGACACTGGAGTACATACAAATGCAGTGTTGCCAATGCTCGCAATACCAGACTGGCATCCGGGCCATCCTTCAGCCACTGCAGCGCCTCCAGCTCCTCTTTGCTGTAGCGACGAGTTTGCGGATTGTTCGGTTGCTCATCCGCCAGCTTTCTAATGAGCGGCGCTAACCGCGGGCCAAACTCCTCCGCCACCTGTAGTGCTAATACCTTCCAGTAGTGACGCAGTTCAGCAGCTGAAACCTTGACCTCCTCGGCCACCTTCAGATAAGCCGTTAGTGCCTGCCACTGAGCAAGGGGCATCTGCGCCTCTTCAGGCAATACAGACATATCGGCTTTTTGCAGGTAGGAGCAAAGACAAATAGTCGCAAGTCGCTCTGACTTATCGGGTAATGGCGAGTTAAGCAGCAGCTCACCGATCTCCCGAGGCGTCAGCAGATGCAGCTTGAGTTTAGCGAGCAGTTGCTGAGGGCTTTTAGCATCAGGCAGCGGTTTCTGCTGACCTTCAACAAGGGCACCACTTTTACACGGCGACTGCTCAGGCAAAGGCGCCCCATCGAAGGGGATTTTCGCGACAGCTACCTTAGGCTCATCATCGACCACATCATCCAGCACAGGCACGGTCGCGTGGGGGCTTTCTATCGCTAAACGCTCAACGCCGGAACGCTCCTGCACGTTGATGATGTAGTCATCACTGTAGCCAGGTTCTTGCTTCTCTGGGCTACCCTCCACCACGGCATCAGGCTTGTCGATGGCTGATGGCGCCTCGCCTCCCAGATAGACCGACATCACCTCCTGTTCCGAAGGCGCGGTCATTGCAGGCGCTCTTTCCAGTGGCGCTGCAGGTTTGTCTGTAACCGGAGGTTTTGTCTGTGCAATCCAGCCTTCCACCTGCACTTTGTGTGGCTTGGCGACCCCTCCCCGCGGCGTATTTAGCGCCACTTCGATAATTTCTATATCACCTGTGGGAGCTTCCGGCAGCGTCACAGGTTCAGGACGTAGGGAAGCCATGGCTTTACGAAGCCCCTGCAACGAGCTCTCCGCCAGAACATCACCCTGCGAATGCAGTCTTCGCGCCTGACGAAGGGCCTCATCATAGGCATGACGAAGGCCTCGAGTGTCCTGCTGAGGGCTGCCTTTTAGCGCCTTCATCTGCGACAGAAACGCCAAACGGATCACTTCAGGGTCCGTCGTCGGACTAATACCGAGTTGCTGCCAGCAAGGATTATTCATCGCAGGCTCCGCCATTGAGATTGTTCAAGATTAGCGCTATCCACTTGCTGACCAGTCTTTGAGTAGCGCACGCAAATTGTAGAAATCCACTGTGGAATACCTCCGGCTGGGGCCATAGGCATTAGGTAGCACATCAGCAGGAATCATCATTAGTGGCACCATTAATAAAGGACATATTGCCGTCATGGATGCCACCAATGGGTTCCATCCACTGTTGAGAACCGAGTCGCGAATACGCTCCCGCGATAACACATAAATCAATACGCAACCGATGAGGTAAAAGAGGAAAGCCGGGATAAGCACGGTGGAAATCACCGCAAAAACAGGTAAAGCCAATAGAGCCAGAAAGAAGGGCCCAATCAACTGACCGCCGGATTTGCGCGAGTTGGCGCAGGCACGGATATCATCATACACCGCTTGCGTGATCTTATTGATCCTTGGGTCTTCCGGATAGCGCCCAATCGCCTTACTGATGCTATTACGCTCTTGCTGAGTCCACTGTTCCTTCAGCAAACGCTCCTGAAGCAGATAAAGGTGGGCGGCAAAATAGGCCCGCAGGCCGACTGGCATCGTCGCATCGTTGGTCACCTCTTCCATCAGCTGCAGCTCCCCCATGGAATAGTGTTCCTTGCGCACAAACAGCCGGTCTTTGAATACACGAAGAAAGAGCAGGCTGATACGGGGATCAGGACACTTTTCCAGCAACAGGCGTGCATACTGGCTGCAGTAAAGGTCGGCGAAGGTCAGATCTGCCAGAGAGGCGGCTTCGTCCGTACTTTTAAGCTGCAGGAAGCACTCTCCCATGAGCTGCTGAACCTGCTCATACTGATCCTCAGTGATGCTCAAATCCGTCACAGGCTTTTTGCTTTTGTAACAGCTGGCCAGATAGATCAAATAGACAATAGCTGATGAGGGGTCTGACATCAGGTCTGTACGATACCGATTCAGATCACGCGCCATTTGCTGGATCGGTACATAGGCATACGACGAAGTGACGGCCCTTTTAAGATCCCCGGCGTAGTGTGAAGACTCATCAACTTCATACTCATCGCACCCATCACCCACATCAGTCCTGTCGAAAGCGTCAGACTCCTCTTCCGCTGCGCTATCAACGCTGGCGTTATTAACGGGGTCAGAATCAGCGTCATTCCCGGTGAATAGCTGAAACACTGGCTTATCAGCGGTTTCCTCGGTCTGAACGTCAAGCGCAGGTGCTTCCGCTACCGGCGCCTCTGTCGGCGTTACCAGCGAAGTACGACCAGCGGGGTCGAAGAGCCGGAAGGGTTTATGTGCTAACTGAGCCTCATCCTCAGTATTAACGGTCTGGGCTTTCGCCCCATGCTCACGCTGCTCCTGCAGGTCTTCAACCTCTTCGTGCAGCTCACGGGAAGAACTTTCCGCCAGCTCCTCACCCTCAGAGTGCAAACGGCGCGCCTGACGAAGTGCTTCATCATAGGCATGGCGAAGGTCACGAATATCATGCTGACCACGACTTTTCTGCGCCTCAATCTGCGCCAGGAACGCAGAGCGGATAACGTCCGGGTCCGTTGTCGGCGAAATACCCAATTGCTGCCAGCAAGCATTACTCATGAGACTTGTTCCTGATTACCGGTGCTAGAGAACCCATTGTTAACGCTCAGACTCGCGCTTAAGCAGCGCCCTGAGGTTATCGAAATCACTCAGCGAATAATGGTTACTGGGACCGTGGCGATTGGGCAGCACATCGGAAGGAATAAAAGTGAGCGGAATCAGCAGCGCCGGGAAGATCACCACACAGGAGGTCACCAGATAATCCCATCGTGAGCTGAGAATGGAGTCACGAATACGCCAGAGCGCTTTTTGGTACACAAAACAAGCAATGAACAGATAGACATAACCCAGCACATTGTTGCCAAACACGGCACATGCCCAAAATAAAGGAATATAGAGCAGGCCAAACAGAGTGAAGATCCCCATACGGAATGGAGTAAGGCGCTCGATGCCAGTTGGGATAACGGTGCCCTGAGATTGTTTATTTTCACTTGTGAAAACTGTGCCAAAGCTAAACGACATGCTGCCATTACCCTCCTCAATGTCACGCTTGCGTTGAAGGCGACGGCGTTCGAGTTCCAGCTGCTGAATCTTCTGTTCAGTGAGGTAGCGCTCCTGCAACACATAAAGATGCGCGGCAAAATAGGCACGCAGGCCAATAGGCATGGCAGCATCGTTGGTAACATCTTCCAACAGCTGCAAATCAAGGATGGTATAACTCTGTGCCGGCACGAAAAGACGGTCATTAAACACCCGCAAGAACAGCAGGCTGATGCGAGGATCATCAAAACGGTCACGTAATGTGCAGGTGTAGCGCCGACAATACAGATCCGGTGAGGTCTCTTTCACAAAAGGTGCGACACCGGGCTTCTCACGCAGGCGCTGAAAACATTCGCGCAGTAAAGCCTGCACCTGCCAATACTGAGGCTCAGTGATGTTCAGATCATTGACCGGCAGGTCGTCATAACAGCTTGCCAAATACATCAGATAGGCAATGGCGGACTCAGGGTCAGCGAGCAACTCGTCACGATGATCTGGTAACTGGCACATCATGGACTGAACGGCTTCATAAGAGGTTGAATGGATCAGGTGATGGCCAAGACTGCCACCGTGAGGGTTTTCATTGGTTGCAGCCGCCGCTACAGCGCCCTCGCCTTTAGCCTTGTCAGTCACCGCTGAACGCTCAGAATCCACTGAAATGCGAGTCAATGTGTGTGGATCGAGAGCGCCCTCAGCCACACATTCGACCTGTTCTGCGGCATACACCGAAGTGGTGTCTGCCGCCTCCATCACCGCCACGGGCGTTACAGTGACAGGCTCAAACTCCGGCTCAACGATTTCCTCCCCTGCCTTCACCTCGGCTGAGGGTTCTGCCACTACTGATTCTTCCAGCGGCGTCACCAGCGAAGCGCGCCCTGCTGGGTCAAAGAGTCGGAAAGGCTTGCGCTCGCGCAGCGTCTGCAGGTCTTCGACCTCTTCCTGCAACTCACGGGAAGAGCTTTCCGCCAGTTCGACACCCTGAGAGTGCAAACGGCGCGCCTGCCGCAAGGCTTCGTCATAGGCGTGGCGAAGTGCCCGGGCATCGGTACTGTGAAGTGTGCCTTGCTGTTCTTCCTGCTTTTCAAGCTGCGCCAGAAAGGAGGCGCGAATCCTATCCGGGTCGGCGGTGGGTGAAAGGCCCAGTTGCTGCCAGCAATCGTTGCTCATGAACTCTCCCTGCACAGGCCTTTGGCCTGCGGCGTGCCCGAAAACCAGAGCGCGCCATTCTGTTTGTTATTGTTCGGTTTGTGTTGACTACCGGGCAGCTCAAACAGCCTAAGCGCCCTTTCTTTAACTAATAAAAGCCCGAATTCCGGCCTAAGTTTCGGTCTAAGCTCTAACCTGGGTTCAGACCTTGGCTTCGGCTGAGATTAATCCGTCTTGTCTTTCACGCTGAGAAGCTTCACCGCTCGCTGATAATCCGCCTTCTCGGTTTCGGGCCGCCCTTCTCCGCGAATCAACCCCTGCAACTCCATCAGATCCATTTCGGTGACTTTGCTGCTCGGGCCAAAACGCGTTGGAAAACGGTATCCCGGGAAAAACAGTGGTATGGCAAGTGCGGCGGGGAAATACCAGCAGGCAACCAGCACGGGAAGAAACAGGAGCGCCAGGCGACTGTCCAGAGAGCGTCGAAGGCCAAGATAGGCACTGATTAGCGTGCCCCAGAGGAGAAGGCCATTCAGTGGAACACTTCTGAAATAGAACAACCCGCCGCCCACGCATGCCAGTGCCGCAGCCCAGGAAAGGGTGTCCTTGAAACTCATGCGGGACACAAGCCGCATCACGCCTTTACCCCAGCCGGACTGGCGTCGCTGCAAACTCAATAAGCGCTGCTGAACCCGATAAAGCATCAAGGCCATCAGATAGCGCAAGGCCAGAGGCTGATCTTCATCGTCCTTGATGGCCTGCATCAGGCAAAGCTCATCAAAGCCATAGGACGGATCACCTGACTGAAAGATCTCCTCGCCGATATGGCTCATCAGCGCCCTGAACTCTAACGTGCGCGGTTGTCTTTCAATATCCTCAAGATGTTTGGGCCACCACGCTTTGGGTTGTCCCGATACCCACTGCGCTTCACTGAGTAATGGCGTAGTGGCCAACGTCGGCGGCTTGTTCAGCCAAAGGCTGACCATCTTCCGCTCGCTGGGCAGCAGCTCCGGCGATGCTTCCAGTACCAGACAGACATAACCCCAGGCATAGGGCGTCTTCATCAGGGCGGCGGAGTGTTTTTTAAGAAGATCGAGGTGTTCACGATCCCCCAGCAGGCGTTCGCTGGAGAACTCGTTTTTTGGCGCCTGCCAGGCTTTGGTTGCCTTTATCAGGTCCGGATATGCCTGCTTAAGAAGATCCACGGCCTCTTCGAAATCCTCCCGAGCATCGACAGCCTTGACCCAACGACGCCAGCTAAGCAGGTTCTTATGCAACGCTGGCATGGTTTCCAGCATCAGCAAAAACTCGGTCGACTTCCCAAGGGTGGTGACAGCGCTGTCCTCATTGTTAACAACGCCTTCGTCCTCGAGCACCTCAGAAAGCTGGCGCCAGGCATCAACACGAGGAAGCTCGTCATCCTCAAGCAGTGCCAGGAACTCATTAAAAGCCGGTGCAGACAAAGGCCGGAAACGGGTAAACCAGTCGGCCACGACCGCACGGGTTTGCGGGTCCGCCTTGCATTGCTCATGCAGCTTCTCGCGAACCCTGCCGTAGTCTATTCGCACCTTGTCTCTGGGCTGGTTGGCGTAATAGACAAAGTTGTGAATTTCTTCACGCTTTTTCCAGAAGGCAAGGCGCTCATTGGCGCGCTTTTTAAAGACCTTATTGATAAACGCATTCAGCGGATGCCAGTTGCTGTTCTTCTCCATCAGTGCCTGCAGACCTTCCTCGCCCTCATTGCAGAGTTTCCAGGCGTCCATATAAAGCAGCTCGATGGGCGTTGGTTCCGGATTCAGCACCTGCGCACTAAAGCCAATCTCATCGCCAAACACTGCCCATTCGATAAAGTCATTGGCCAGCTCACCGAGCTCCATGCTGAGCAGGCTTCGAAGCTCATCACTGTCAGAGTAATGAAGACCAAGGCGGTACAGTGGCGAGCAGGACTCACCCACCCGATAGGTCATTGACTCAGGCACGAGACGGTTTTCACTGCGCAATACACACCACAGCAGCGGATAAAGCGCCGGACGATGCTCGCGACACCAGGACAACAACCCCTCAGGATTGTGTCGGGCATTGCTGATGAGCGTCGCAATCTGGGAGTCAGCCTGAGGCGATGGCACAGCAGTCTCGGCAGCATGCGTCGTTTTTTCAGACTGAATCGTGCTGTCTGCCTTGCCACTGACCAGGCTCACCGCTGGGCTGGCGTCAGGCTGTTTCGTGGCTGGGTGCATCCGTGTCGGTTTTGCTTCACCAGAGGGGCTGTTACGAAGCGGTTGGGCGAACTTCTCTGACTGGATATCAAAGAGCGACCGTGTTTTTTCAGGCTTGGCTGTCGCGATAACAGGCTGCTCGTCTTCACGCACTTCAAGCCTGAATTCACTGCTTGAAGACTTGTCCAGAGGCGCGGTGACTAAAGGCTCAATCACCAAGGGCGTAGTCGACAGAACCTTGGAATCTGCCGGGGAGGATCTCTCAATGTCGGAGGTTGTCTGCTCCGCCAGCCCCTCTCGGGAAGCGTCAGCTTGGCGGTCTTCGGGCTCTTCTACTTCCGGTAAGGTTTCCACCACAGCAGCAGTATCGAACTCGTTAGTAAACGCCGGTTGAACCAGCGTGACCTCGGGCTGAACAGCACTGACGGTGGCCTTTGCAGCTGAAGCTCGCGCGGATGTCGTGGCAGACTCTACAGCTGGTGCATCGGCATCATCCAGATCGTTATTGAAGCTTTCCAGCTCAATCGCCTGAGAATGAATCCGTCTTGCCTGACGCAAGGCTTCATCATAGGCATGACGAACCTTACGCATCTGTTCTGACTGAGCATGGCGATCCGCCAGCGACTGAGCTGATTTCATCGCAGCAAGAAACGCCTGACGAATAATGTTCGGGTCAACGGTGGGTGAAAGGCCCAGCTGCTGCCAGCAATCGTTACTCATGAATCATCCTGTAAGGCTTCAAGCCTGTAGCGCCGATCAAACGTGATAAGCGCTGTCCTCTGTTTGTTGTTGAAGGGGGGCTGCAAACTTAAACAATTAACTTTACGGTTTTTCCTTCTCCAGCGACTCAAGCGCGAGCTGATACTCTTTCTTAAATTTCACTACATTGCCCTCGCCACGAAGGAGCCTTTGAAACTCCTTCAGATCCTGCTCGTTAATCCAGGCACTGGGCCCAAAACGACTGGGAAGGCGTCTGCCTTTGATAAACAGCGTCAACAAAAGTGCATAGGGGAAAAACCCGTTGATAAACAGCAAGGGGGATAAAAGGAAAACCGGCAGACAATTCATTGCTCGCCGAAAACCTAAGTACAGGGCGGCCCATGACCCCCAACGTTCTAACTGATCAAGTGGTATCTGCTTGAAGTGATAAAGCCCTGCGCCAATCAGCGTAAATAACAGGATGTACATCAGAGTTGCCTTTACGCTAAGTCGCGAGAATGGTCGTTCCCAGACTTCTATCCAACCGCGTTCGCGTCGCTGGTATTGCAGCAAAAGCTGTTGCGTCCGGTATAGCATAAGAGCCATCAGGTAACGCAGCGCAAGGCTGAACTTATCGCTGTCTTTGATCGCTTGCATCAGACAAAGCTGATCATCACTGAAACATGGGCTATCGGGCAGAAAGACTTTCTGGCCAACATCTTTCATCAAATCCACAAAATCATCGTTTGCGCGCTTGGCAGATTTCGTATCTCGTCTTTTTTTCTCATACCACCATGGTTCGTGAGAGGCAGCGCTAAGATCGGCTAACTCATTCACTTTGACCGCTAGTATCGGAGTCGTGTTAAGCCATCCGCTAACCTCATCAATCTCGCTCTTTGAAAGTTCCGAGGAGGACTGCAGCGCTATGCAAAGATGCCCCAGGGTGTAAGGTGTCGCACTGAGCGCAGGCAAGTCCTTCTGGATCAGTGCAAAGAGCTCACGCTCATCAGGTAGTCGTTCACTAAATACAGCGGGTGGGGCAATCCAATGCTTGCTGTATTGCATTAGCGGGGGATAGCAGAGTCTGGGCAGAGCGAGAGCTTCCTCAAAGTCGTCCCGTTCTTTAACGACTTCGATCCACGCTTGCCATCTTGCCAAATGGGTATTCAGCTCGATGATGAGCTGAAACATCAGTAAAAACTCGCTGGTGTAACCCATTGAGCTGATGGGCTGAAATTCATAATTAAGCAGCCCACGGTATTTCAAATCCTCCTGAAACGGAGACCAGTAATAATGGCGCGGAACTTCACAATCCAACTCTTCGTAAATTTCGTTGAATAGAAAGGCAGGCATCGCCCGATAGCGCGAGAACCAATCCATTAGCATGGCACACACTGCGTCATCATCTAAGCAACGACGATAGACTTCATCACGCAACTCTTTATCGGCCTGGCTCGTGGAATCAGGGAACTCCTGCTGTAGTAATGGCGTCAGTGATGGTTGTTTTTTCCAGTAGTCCAGACGCTCAGCGGCACGCTGTTTAATCACCTTATCAATAAACGCACTGATGGGATCACTCGGACTGACGTTATCGACAAGCGCCTGCAACCCCGCCTCACCCTCGTTACAGAGTTTCCAGGCGTTAATGTAAAGCTGCTCATCGGGGGGATGGGTGGGTTTAAGAATATAGGTACTAAGTCCGGCATCATTACAGGGCTGATCCCATGAGCACTCCCCATCTTCTAACAACAACCATTCGATAAATGTCTTATCGAGACCTTCCGGCGCCCTATCCAGCATCTGAGTTATCTCATCCTTAACCGACGCTGGCAAGCCAAGCCGTTCAAGCGCAGAGCAGGCGGTGTAAACATCCTGCGTCACTAATTCCGGAGTCAGACGGTTCTCACTGTGCAACATGCACCAGAACAGCGGATAAAGTTGCGGGCAATGCGACTGGCACCACTCAAGGAGTTCAGAAGCGTTGGCGTGAGCCTCCTTGAGAAGCTCGATAACGGGTGAATGCGCGGTGTCGAGTGCCACGGCTGTCTCTACAGGCATCGCTAACGATGGCTCAGCCTGATCATCAGCGGTATTAGCAGGAGAAGCGGGCAACTCGGCCGCAGGGATGCTGAACTCAGTGCGGATAGGTTGCGCCGCTGGCGCCTTCGCTACCTCAGATTCCGTCGCTACCTCAGATTCCTTTGCCACTGCGGAGGGCGTTTCGGCTGCAAGTGCCGGTTCAACGGCAGTATCAGGCTCAGTACTCAGAGGTGCCGAGGTGCTTACAAAAGCGCTGGCGGGGACTAATTCGGTATTCTGAATAGGGTTCGTGTGAGCACTGTTTGGTAACGGCGTGGGCTCTGCCGTTGCCAGACCTTCGTGTTCAACAGGAGGCTGACTCACTGCTGGTGCCTGCTCCGCTGAGAGCTGAACAGGTTCTGACGGCTCAACGACGACACGACGTCTATCGCTTTGCAGCTCTATCTCTTGAGAATGAATCCGTCTTGCCTGACGCAAGGCTTCATCATAGGCATGACGAACGTTACGCACCTGTTCTGACTGAGCATGGCGATCCGCCAGCGACTGCGCTGATTTCATCGCGGCAAGAAACGCCTGACGAATAACTTCCGGCTGCGACGTCGGGCTAATCCCGAGTTGCTGCCAACATCCCTGATTCATAGTGCTTTCCCTGAAGACTCCACACCCGAAGGTACTGACAGCTCATTTCAGAGGCTGGCAGCTCTATCGTTTGACTGGTGAAAGCTCCGTCAATAGCACGCCCTGCCCTCAACCGCTCAAAGCAGTTGATTGACGTAAATAGCCACGGATATTCAGAAAAAACGACAGGATGGAAAAACTGCAATAATTAACGTTTTGCAACAAAGGATCACATTCTAGTGAACCCCCTTGAGATTACAACCGGAAAAGTCCTTGCATTGGATGAAACAGGACAGGCAATAGCGCCACTGTTATTGGGCCCAGAGTGGCTTTCCCATTGCTAATGCAACAATCCCTGATGCCGCCCCTTCCGATACACTTCGCACCATTTACCCCTGAAAAGTCACGACCGCCCTATTCATGATTCCTCCTCATAGGTGCATGCAACAGGAGGCCGTTGTTCCCTGCCTTATCTCTCCCCAACATGTTTTGAGCAGCGTCATTCACTGCATGGCGCAAGCACACAAACAATAACTCAGCCTCCCAGGCTGAAAATGCAGGGATGAGAGCCTCAGCCGCCGGTTTTTACTGAGCCAATGACGGCAACGTGCTCTCCCTCAATTGACCGCGATTCAGGATGCGACGGCACAAGTCAGCAATGACTCAAGTGCGCTATCGCCCTATACAGAGCCAGATGAGTTAAAGAGAGACCAGCCATGCCAAAGGATTCCCGCCCACAAGGCCGAACGACTGGCCTTGATGATGCCGTACAAAGCCATACACCGGAGCCCAATGTCGCCTCGCGTCGGCGTTTTCTTCAATCCCTCGGCGCCTCAGG
This sequence comes from Pokkaliibacter sp. CJK22405, assembly GCF_046614695.1. Lineage (NCBI taxonomy): Bacteria > Pseudomonadati > Pseudomonadota > Gammaproteobacteria > Oceanospirillales > Balneatrichaceae > Pokkaliibacter > Pokkaliibacter sp. CJK22405. Next base: position 45,013 of record NZ_JBKKHQ010000027.1, on the reverse strand, counting down.
TGTCGCAGCAGCCACCTCCCCTGCCTGGGCGCAGATGGCCACTGCCGCACCGGTTGAAGCCGTGAAGGACAGCGCACCGAAAGCCGGAGAAATACAGATCACGCTTCGGGTCAACGGTATGGCTCACCGCCTCAATGTGACGCCAAACGCGGTGTTGCTGGATGTCCTGCGTGACCGCCTGCACCTCACCGGCAGCAAGAAAGGCTGCGACCATGGCCAGTGCGGTGCCTGCACCCTGCTGGTGAACGGCAAGTCGATTAACTCCTGCCTGTCTCTGGCCGTACAGCATCAGGGGGATGAGATCACCACCATCGAAGGGCTGGAGCAAAACGGCCAGCTGCATGCAGTACAGCAAGCCTTCTGGGAACACGATGCCTATCAGTGCGGTTACTGCACCTCGGGCCAGATGATGAGTGCCGTCTCCCTGCTGAATGATCCCGCTATCGGCACAGACGATGACAGCGTCCGCGAAGCCATGAGCGGCAATATCTGCCGCTGCGGTGCTTACAAGAACATTCTTGCCGCCATCCAGAGCGCGCGTAAAACCCTGGGAGGTGCCGCATGAGAACCTTTGATTACAGTCGCCCCGGCGATCCGCAGCAGGCCGTGATTCAGCATCAGCACGCTGATAGCGCCGCATACCTTGCCGGCGGCACAACCCTGCTTGATCTGGTCAAGCTGGATGTCATGCAGCCCGCTCAGCTGGTGGATATTAATCCTCTGCCCCTCAAGCAGATTGAGCCTCTGAGCGATGGTCGTCTGCGCATTGGTGCACTGGTGACCAATACGGATCTGGCCAACCATCCTTTGGTGCGTGAGCACTACGCCGTACTGTCTGAAGCCCTGCTCGCTGGCGCTTCCACCCAGCTTCGCAACAAGGCCACCACTGGCGGCAATGTGATGCAGCGCGTGCGTTGCAGCTACTTCCGCGATGGGATTTCCCCCTGCAACAAACGTGAACCCGGTTCCGGTTGCGCCGCCATCAAGGGCAATAACCGTAATGTCCATGCCGTGCTCGGTACCAGTGAACAATGCATTGCCGCCCATCCATCGGATATGTGTGTGGCGATGGCCGCCATTGGTGCCAAAGTGCTGGTTTCCGGCCCCAAGGGCATGCGTGAAATTGACTTTCTCGACTTTCACCTGCTGCCCGGAAACACGCCTGAGAAGGAGCATGCACTGGGAGACGATGAACTGATCACCCACGTGATTCTGGATGCGCCGTTGAAAGGCAGTCGTTCAAGCTACCTTAAATTGCGCGACCGTACTTCTTATCAGTTCGCGCTGGCGTCAAGCGCCGTGATTCTCACTTTGAGTGAGGATGGCAAACAGATTCGGGAAGCTCGTATTGCACTCGGTGGTGTGGGCACCAAACCGTGGCGGGCAAAAGAAGCGGAAGCCGCACTGATGGGACAACCTGCGCAAATAACGACCTTTGAACAGGTGGCCAGGCTCGCCTTCAAAGAAGCGAAAGCCTATAGCCAGAATGCCTTCAAGATCCCCCTCGGCCAACAGGCCATTGTTCGTAATCTTCGCGACCTGACCGCCTGAAGGAGGAACCCCGATGAGTGAAGCAATCACACCCCGTCAGACCTCCGTGGTCGGCAATGCCCGTCGCCGTGTCGATGGACGCTTAAAAGTGACCGGTCAGGCGCACTATGCCGCTGACCATCACCCCGAGAACGTCGCCTACGCCTATGGTGTTTTCAGCACAGTAGCCAAAGGCACCATTCAACACCTTGATATTCGTGAAGCTCAGTCGATGCCGGGAGTGCTGGATATTTTCCATCACGGTCATTTTCCCGACCTCAGCCACGGCGCCAAGGGCGGCTTTTCTCTTGGCAAGATTCTGACGGCCAGCAATGTCGATGAACATCGCCTGCCTTTTGAAGACAACACGGTTTATTACCCCGGACAGTTTGTGGCACTCGTAGTCGCAGAAAGTTTTGAGCAAGCACGTGCTGCCGCGCAGAAAGTAAGTGTCAGCTACAGCGAAACCCAGCCGGTGATTTCTCTGGCTGAAGGCATCCGGCAGGGGCAACTGTCCAACGGCGGCGGTGGCCATGAACGAGGCAATCCGGAGCAGGGCTATCAGCAAGGTGCCAAGCAGCTGGATGTGACCTACACCACGCCGATGGAAGTCCATAACCCCATGGAGATGCATGCCACCACCGCAATGTGGAGAGACGGCAAGCTCTATGTCTACGAGTCCAGCCAAGGTGTGGTCAGCCACCGTAACTACCTTTCCGAAGTCTTTGATCTGCCGCCTGACCGTATTGAAGTGCAGGCACCCTTTATCGGCTCAGGTTTCGGTAGCAAGCTTTGGCCCTGGCCCCATTCGGTTGCAGTTTGCGCAGCGGCGAAAATGCTCAAGCGTCCGGTTCAGATCATGCTGCCCCGGGCACAAATGTTTACGACCACCGGCCACCGTCCGGAAACACAACAGCGTTTGCGTTTGGCAACTGATGCCACAGGCAAGCTGACCTCCCTTCGCCATGAGTCCATTAACTCCACCTCCACCTTTGAGAACTATTCAGAGAACTGCGGTGTGGTCAGCAAGAATCTCTATTCCTGCGATAACGTGATGGTCAGTCAGAAAAACGTCGGCATTAATCGCGGAACACCCACCTCCATGCGCGCCCCCGGTGCAGCGCCGGGGTTATTTGCGCTGGAATCAGCGATGGATGAGATGGCCTACGCTGTCGGCATGGACCCGTTAGCGTTTCGGAAGCTTAATCTGGCGGATCGTGATGAAAGTGTCGATTTGCCCTGGTCGAGCAACCACCTGCCAGAGGCGCTGGAGCAAGCCAGCAAGAAGTTTGGCTGGGATAAGCGCAACCCGGCGATAGGCTCCATGCGTGAGGGCGATGAGATCATCGGCTACGGTCTTGCCGCCTGTAACTGGGATGCGTTCTGTGTGCCGTGCGAAGCCCGCGTGACGCTGCGCGCTAACGGCAAAGCGCTGGTTCAATGCGGTTTGCAGGATATCGGCACTGGCACCTATACGGTCGCGGCGCAAATTGTCAGCGAAATCACCGGACTTGCCATTGAGGATATCGAAGTCGAGCTGGGCAGTTCTTCCTTCCCGGCAGGCCCGGTTTCAGGAGGCTCCTGGGCGACGGCCAGTTTGACTTCGGCGCTGACCGTCGCCACCCGCGAAGCCCTCGAAAAAGTCCGCGATTATGCGGTGGCGGCCAACGGGGTGTTCGAAGGCGTACCAACCCCAAGCGTTACTCTGAGCCAGGGAAGCTTCAACGCCAACGGCAAGCAAGCCTCCATTGGTGAGATTCTTAAAGCACACAAGGTTAGCCGTGCCGAGGGCTATCACCACAGCGACGGCGCGGATATGTCCAAATACTCTTTCCGCTCCTTCGGTGTGCATTTTGTCGAGATAGGCTGGGACCCGGGCATTTCCCGCCTGCGCGTTCGCCGTGTGGTCAGTGCCATTGATGTTGGCAAGGTGATCAACCCGCTGACCGCCAGCAATCAGGTTGAGGGCGCCATTGTGATGGGCGTGGGGATGGCGCTGTTTGAAGCAGGCGAATATGACGAACACAGCGGCCTGCCTACCAACAATAACTACGCTGAATACGTGGTGCCGGTACATGCCGACCAGCCGGATATTGACGTAATTCTCCTCGACTACCCGGATACCCATCTGAATGAGCTGGGAGCACGCGGTATAGGTGAGATTGGTATCACCGGCCTTGCGGCGGCAGTCGCCAATGCGGTCTATCACGCCACAGGCAAACGCGTGCGTGATCTGCCAATCACCAAGGAAAAACTCATGGAAGAGCTGCTGGCCAGCTAAGGCTTGCCACGTTACAGGGCTTCCTCCGGGGAGCCCCTGTTCATGACACAAACGGACAACTTCTATGGCAATACCGAACCTTTTAGCCTCGTCTGCTTCGCCACACACAGCAGGCTCTAATCAGCTGGCTGCGATGCTTGATGCCTGGAAAAAATCCAAACCGGAAACGTCCTGGGTATTGGGGGTCGTTTATGCCACGGAAGGCTCCGCCTATCGCAAAGCCGGGGCCATGATGATGGTCAATGACCTGGGCCAGCAATACGGCCTGCTCAGCGGCGGCTGTCTGGAGGCAGATATTATTCGCCGTGCCCGCAAGGTAATGCAGACCCGGATAACAGAAACGCTGACCTACGACGGCACCGATGAAGACGATCTGTCCTTCCAGCTGGGCATCGGCTGCGGCGGCACCGTGCATATCGTTTTGCAGCCAGTGACCGGGAGGATTAACGACGCACTTGGCGAATTACAGCAGGCGCTGTCACAACGTCAGCCGGGTGAATTCCATTTAAGTCTAGACTCGACCAACGCGCGGTTTCAGCCACAGCGAAGCAGCGACAAGCCCTTAAAAGCAGATCAACTCGGTCGGGTTGTCAGTCTGAATGGCGAGCGCTGGCTCGTTAGCCCTATTGTGCCGCCGCCCCATTTACTGATCGTTGGCGGTGGTATGGATGCCAAACCCGTTGCTGCGATGGCGCATCTGCTGGGTTGGCAGGTGAGCATCACTGACCCGCGTGCGGCCAATGCCCGTCGTGAACATTTCCCGCAGGCAACGCATATTCTCAAAACGCTGGAAGCACCATTGGCTGAGTTTGTGCAAGCTGAGCGCGTTGATGTGGCGATCCTGATGAGCCACAACCTTAATCTGGATGCGCAGGCACTGGCGACTCTGGCCACCACCCCGCTGGGATTTGCTCAGTCGCTGGGACCGCGTCATCGCTTCGAGGAAGTGCTATCACGAGCAGGAATCACAGCCCGGCAACTGCCCTTCCCCGTGGCAAATCCGGCGGGCCTGGATATCGGCGGCCAGCTGCCGGAGAGCATTGCCCTTTCCATGCTGGCAGAAATTCACCAATGGTACTTTAATAAAGACAGGCGTTTTTGCACTGCACCATTGGCCGAGGCGATCTAGCCGCCCGATCTTCTAACTATGAAAGACCCAATGCAGCAACGACAGAAACGACGTGGCCGGATCAACATGGGAGAGCCCGCCGTGCTGGAAACCCAGACCCCCACCTCTTTTCGCATTGCGGCGCTGGTACTGGCCGCAGGAGAAGCCCGTCGCTTCGGCCAGCCTAAACAGCTGCTGACCCTCTCCTCACAACCCGCACATAACGGCCCTACCTCAAGCCAGCCCGTCAGCACTACCACCTCACTGGTTCGGCACAGCGTTAATCAACTGCAACCGCTATTTCCCCGTTCAGACTGCCTGGTGATTACTGGCGCCTATCATGAGGAAGTGAAAAATGCGGTCGATGAAGTTGCCACCACGCTGCATCATGCCAACTGGCAGGAAGGTCTGGGCAGCTCTCTGGCTGCCGGCGTGAAAGCACTGAATGAACAAGCGCCCTGGGACGGGATTCTGGTCGCACTGGCGGATCAGCCGCTGCTTACCACAGAAGACTATCGCCGCCTGTTATATGCCTTTGACGGCAAGCGCTGCGTCAATGCGTTCTACCGCGACGACAGCGGCGTGCCGGCCATATTTCCGGCTTTTTGTTTTGAAGGTCTGGCTGAGCTGGAGGGCGACAAAGGTGCCAAAGCCTTATTGAAAGCCCAATCCAACCGACTGGAGCTGTCACTGCCCCAGGCCGCCATGGATATCGACACCCCTGAAGACTGGCGCGCCTTTCATCAGGGCCTTTAGTGACTCACTGCTAATGACACGTTTGCGTACTTTTCTCTAGCATTCAGCACTCCAAACCCCGTTTCTGATGCCAGTCAGCAATACTTTCCTCGGGGTATTCCTCAAAGTTCTGGTGCACCAGACTTTGATCCACCTGCACCCATTCAGGTTTACTGCCCAGCATCAGGTGCACCACTTCAGGCGGTGTGGGTAGCGGTGTATCAATCGCGCTGGCATGCGGATGGACAAGCTCTGGCCAAGTAGGATCATAAAGCCACAGGGCCGAGCCACACTCGCGGCAGAAATGGCGAATCCCCGTGGAAGTCTTATCACCCATTTTGGCCTGATAAGTGTTTATCGATGTCTCACCCGAATGAATGCGAAGTGTCGAGTAAACACCGCTCAGATTAATACCGTAGCCACCCGAGCCTGCGGTCTTTCGGCAAATACTGCAGTAGCAGCGGTTAAACGGATAAGGATGAGGTGATTCCAGTGAAAATGTCACCGCTTTGCAATGGCATGAACCTTCCAGATGCATCCTGCACCTCCCTTTGATGATCAATAATGTGAGCGGACAAGTGAGCGATCAGGCATTCACATCCACGACGACACGACCCCGCACCTTACCCGCCAGCATGGCTTTGCTGGTTTCAATCGCCTGGTCGAGTGTGATCACCTGAGTCATGGAGGTGAGAACCTTGCTATCAAGCATACTCGCCAGACGCTTCCAGGCCTCTTCGCGCAGAGAACGAGGCCGCGTTACGCAGTTAATGCCTCTTAGGGTGACTCCGCGCAAGATAAAAGGGGCCACACTGGCGGGAAAATCCATCCCCTGCGCCAGACCGCAGGCTGCCACAATGCCTTCCTCGGCGGTCGCTGCACACACATTGGCTAACGTATGGCTACCCACAGCATCAATCGCGGCTTGCCAGCGCACTTTGCTCAACGGCTTACCGGGGGAAGACAGCTCATCACGATGAATAATCGTTCCCGCTCCCAGGCTTTTAAGATATTCAGCCTCCTCCAAACGCCCCGTCGACGCCATGACGTCAAAGCCCAACTGGCTGAGCAGATAAATAGCAAAGCCACCCACACCACCATTGGCCCCAGTCACCAGAACCGGCCCGTTGTCGGGCTTGACACCATGTTGCTCCAGCGCCATCAAGCAAAGCATCGCCGTGTACCCCGCCGTGCCGACCGCCATGGTATCTCTGGCACTCATTGCCTCGGGCTTGGCTATCAGCCAGTCGCCTTTCACCCGCGCTTTCTGGGCCAGTCCACCCGAGTGTGACTCGCCCACGCCCCAGCCATTAAGCAACACCTCCTGACCCGGCGTAAAAAGAGAATCATCCGAGCGGCTGACCGTCCCCACAAAATCGATACCAGGAATAAGCGGAAAGGTACGCGCAATCGGAGAACTGCCGGAAATCGCCAAAGCATCCTTGTAGTTCAGGGTGCTATAGCTGATGGCCACCTCGACATTACCCTCGGGCAGTATGGCATCGTCCAGCTGCTGCCGTGTGCAGCGATAACCCTGTTCATCTTTCTCGATTAATAATCCTGAAAACATGACGCACTCCTTATTAGACCAAACGTCTAGTAAATCTGTTTAAAAAAGCCCCGAAGGGCAATTTTGTCATCGCGATATCGCCTTAGTCTGGCGAGTGCAACAAGGCGCAGAACTGGCGGGAGAAAATACGCAAAGGCATCTCGCTTTTCTGCAATCGAGCACGCAGAACCGCGCCCTCCCAACCGATCCAGAAAAATGCAGACAGCTCTTCACGCTGCGGCTTTTTCCAGCTTTCGGCAGCCAGCTCACCTACCTCAACCGCTTCCTGAAGCAGATGAGTCAAACGCAGCTGCCAGTCATTAAGCATTTGCTCAAGTGCCTGCTGATGAGAGGCTGGCAAGAGATTGACCTCCTGTCCGAGATTGCCCACCAGACAGCCGCGCTCAAAAGCGTATTTCTGCATGCCGGTAATCGCTGACTCGATAAAGGCATCAAGTCTGGCCAGCGGGGTAATATCCGTAGCTTCAAAGTAGCGGTTCAGGCGCTTCATGAAATAGCGCCCATAAGCCTCAATAACCGCCAGCCCAAAGGCTTCCTTACTTTCAAAGTAATGATAGAACGAGCCTTTGGGTACGCCTACGCTGCTCAGAAGTGGCTCAAGCCCGGTCGCCAGAAAGCCCTGGCCGGTCATCAGCTCAACCCCTTTGCGGATCAGTGCAGTGCGCACGTCCTGATCATCGCCACGCACTTTGGGTGGACGACCGCGCCGGGCAGGTTGTTTCACAGTGTCAGTCATTCCTGGTGCTATCAGTGATCAACACGCCCGGACTTTTTAGACCAAACGTCTATTAATTAATTTGCTTACCCTAAAAGACTTGGGAGTGAATGTAAACCCACTCATGAGCCCAACGCACAGGTACAAAAAAAGCGCCCTGAGGCGCTTTTTCTTTATCGGATGCGATCAGGCATCCAGACCCACGTAGATGTTCTGCACATCATCGACGGCTTCCAGCTTTTCAAGGAACGCTTCGGCTTCGGCCAGTGCATCGCCTTCCAGCTTCACGGGGTTCTTTGGCATATAGCCGAGTTTGGCGCTCTGTACTTCGATACCGAAGTTAGGCAGCTCACCGGCAACGCTCATCAGATCAGAAGGCTCGGTGATAAACAGCACTTCGTTGTTCTCGCCGATTTCAACATCCTGGGCACCGGCTTCAATCGCAGCCTCTTCAGGATCGTTCTCACCATCGGAAGTGGCTTCGATCATGCCGACATAATCAAACGTCCAGGCCACTGCACCGGATGAACCCAGCTGACCGGTACGGAAGGCAACACGTACATCGGAGGCAGTGCGGTTTTTGTTGTCAGTCAGACACTCAACAATGACGGGAACCTGATGCGGGCCGTAACCTTCGTAGGTAACCAGTTCGTAATCAACCGAGTCGGCACCAACACCGGAGCCTTTCTTGATCGCACGCTCGATGTTGTCTTTCGGCATGGAAGCCTTACGAGCAGCATCGATCGCCATACGAAGACGTGGGTTCATGTCAGGTTCTGCACCGGCACGTGCTGAAACCGTGATTTCACGGGTCAATTTGGTAAAGAGCTTGCCACGTTGGCTGGCAGCTTCGGCCTTACCTTTAACTTTCCATTGTGCACCCATGAGGAGTACTCGCTTTCGTCTCTGAGCACCGCCTTCACTTATCCGACTGCAAGACACAACCTGACAAGCCGGATCAGGACAGTTACTCTGTTATGGGAGAATGCCCGCGCCCTGTGGGCCGGACGGTCAAAAAATTCAGGCCGAGAGTATACGCCGAGGCACAAGAGATAGGCAAAGCCTAAGGCGGGTTATTGCGCCCGCCAAGCCAGCTGCCTCACCCCTGTCACCCTCCAATTTCGGGAGATAACGGCACCATGTCGACGGATTTCTTGCATGCCCTGAAGTTACGTTATCCCTTGTTACAAGCGCCCATGGCGGGCGTGTCCACCCCGGATCTGGCCGCGGCCGTCAGCAACGCAGGCGGTATGGGCGCTCTGGGTATTGGCGCCATGAATGCAGCACAAGCCCGCGAGGTGATCAAGCGCACTCAGGCACTGACGCACTACCCGATCAATATCAATGTTTTCTGTCATAAAACCCCAACGGCCAATCCAGAGCGAGAAAGCCGCTGGCTGCAAAAGATGGCGAACTGGTTCACTGAACTGGGTGAACCCGTACCCGAGATCCTGAGCAGCCCCTACCTCTCTTTCAATGATGATGAAGCCATGCAAAACCTGCTGTTGGAGCTACGTCCGGCGGTGGTGAGCTTTCATTTCGGTTTACCTGAACGAACGCTGGTGAAGCGTTACCATCAGGCAGGCATTCGTCTTGTTGCCACGGCGACCAATCTGGCGGAGGCCGATGCCATTGCCGCCGCCGGACTGGATGCCATTATTGCGCAGGGAATGGAAGCTGGAGGTCATCGTGGTGTGTTTTATCCTGAGCTGGGCGATGCCCAGATCAGCACTCTCGCCCTAACCCGACGGCTGAGATCGCGCACTTCGCTGCCCATTATTGCGGCAGGCGGCATTATGGATGGCGCCGCAATTAAAGCAGCGCTGGCAGCGGGAGCGAGCGCAGTTCAAATGGGCACAGCATTTTTGCTCTGCCCGGAAGCAGGGATCAGTAGCGCCTACCGCCATGCGATTCATGAGGCAGAAGCAGAAGACACCGCCATTACCACGGCGATTTCAGGCCGCGCAGCCCGTGGAATTCGTAATAAGCTCTATCGCTCAGTACACCGTGGTAGCGAGCCGGACTATCCCATCGCTTACGATGCAGCCAAGCAACTGCATAAGCTGGCCGCCGCAAAAGGTATCCATGACTATGCCGCACATTGGGCAGGTCAGGGGGTTGGACTGGCGCGGGAAATGCCCGCCTGTCTTTTGGTCGAGACACTCGCTAAAGAAGCAGGTTGGTAGTTTTTAATCCCTGAGAGCATAGAGGCAAACGTCGGGCGGTCTCCGGTGAATGCCCCTGTGTTGCCTCTTCGTTGCTCCTGCGCTAGCCTGCCGCCGTCACATCTCAAGCCCAGTGCCTTTCGGAGTGTCTATGGCAAGTCGCAGCAGTGCCCGTAAACCCCGCGCCAGCAGTCAGGCGCGCATTGATGCCGTCTTGTCCGCTGCACGGCTGCTGTTGGCCCAGGGCGGCCCCGCGGAGCTCAGCATCTATGGTGTGGCTGAAGCAGCGGGCATTCCTCCGTCATCGGTTTATCACTTTTTTCCCAATGTTCAGGCGCTACTCACCGCGCTGACGGCCCGCGTACATGAGGCCATGCTGGATGCGCTTTCCTTCCCTGGCGACTATCAGCCCAAGGACTGGCAAGAGCTGCTGCACCAGATCGAAGCCCGCACCCTTAGGGTCTATCAGAACGATGAGGCTGCCCGCCAGTTAATCCTGAGCAATCATGGGCTGGTGGATGTTCAAACCCTCGACCGTCAGCATGATCTGCGGTTAAGCGAAGCCATGGCCGCGCTCTTTCAGCATTACTTCGTTCTGCCTGCCCTGCCTCAGCATCTGGATATCTTCGATATCAGCATGCAGCTGTCAGACCGCCTGTACGGCCTGAGTGTGCAGCGCTTTGGGTACATTCATGCTGACTATGCGGAAGAAGGTTATCGGGCCGGGTTGGCTTATCTTGGGCTGTATCTGCCCCGCTATCTGCCGCTGAAATGCCAGACAGCCAACACCCCACAGCAAAACACCGATTAATATCGAATTTAGATCCATAAAATTTGTTCTATATAGTTTAAAACACTTTATTTACCGATAACTATCGACTATAAAGTGCGCTCTCGAGCAGCGGATACTGTCGTCAATCGCATTAACCCGCCGACCTGATTCTGTGTCGGTTGCCCTGCTCCGATATCGCCAGCATAGTTATTGCCACAACGCGCTTTCGCGAGGCCAGACCTGCTGGTTACCCCAAGACGTCAGACACTCAATGAGGATCACTATGACTCGCAACGTTACCGTCGCCGCCACCCAGATGTCCTGTAGCTGGGATCGAGAGAACAACATCGCCAAAGCGGAAAAGCACGTGCGCGACGCCGTAGCCAAAGGTGCGAACATCGTGCTGATTCAGGAGCTGTTCGAGACGCCCTACTTCTGCCAGAAGCCCAATGCTGACTATCTGCTGCTGGCCACTACCGTTGAAGAAAATCCAGCCATCCAGCATTTTCAGAAGCTGGCAAAAGAGCTGAACGTTGTGCTGCCTATCAGCTTCTTTGAGCTGGCAGGCCGTGCGCGCTTTAACTCCGTCGTCGTTATTGATGCCGATGGCTCCATGCTGGGCCTGTACCGTAAGAGCCATATTCCTGATGGCCCGGGCTATCATGAAAAGTATTACTTCAATCCGGGCGATACTGGCTTCAAAGTCTGGAATACCCGGTTTGGCCGCATCGGCGTCGGCATCTGCTGGGATCAGTGGTTCCCCGAAACTGCCCGCTCCATGGCGTTGATGGGTGCAGAGCTGCTGTTCTACCCGACCGCCATCGGCAGCGAGCCACACGATTCCACCATCAGCTCACGCGATCACTGGCAGCGTGTTCAGCAGGGCCATGCCGGCGCCAACGTCATGCCACTGATTGCCTCCAACCGTATCGGTAAAGAGGAGCAGGATGGTTATGACATCACCTTCTACGGCTCCTCCTTTATCGCCAACCAATTCGGCGAGAAAGTCGCCGAGCTGAACGAAACCGAAGAAGGCATTCTGGTTCACACCTTTGACCTGGATGAACTGGAAAAGATCCGCTCAGCGTGGGGGGTGTTCCGCGACCGTCGCCCTGAACTCTATAGCCCCGTCAAAACACTGGACGGAGTCAAGTGAGCATGAAAACCCTGAACTCAACGCCACGCGCTGATGGCTTTTACATGCCCGCCGAATGGGCCAGGCAGGATCAGGTCTGGATGCTCTGGCCTGAGCGCACAGATAACTGGCGTTTAGGTGCCAAAGCGGTACAGAAAGCTCATGCTGCCATGGCAGAAGCGATTTCCCGCTTTGTTCCGGTCAGCATCGGCGTTTCTGCCAAGCAGTATGAAAATGCCAGTACACAGCTTGCGCATCTGGATGTTCGCGTTGTCGAGATCAGTGCCGATGATGCCTGGGTACGTGATACCGGCCCGACCTTTGTGATCAATGACAAAGGTGACGTTCGTGGTGTCGACTGGGATTTCAACTGCTGGGGCGGCTTCAACGGCGGCCTGTATTTCCCCTGGAATCGGGACCAGCAGGTCGCCCACAAGGTGCTGTCCATGGAAAAGGTTGACCGTTACAGCACGCCTGAATTTGTACTGGAAGGCGGTTCTATCCATGTCGATGGCGAAGGCACCGTTCTGGTCACTGAAGAGTGCCTGTTGAACAGTAACCGTAACCCGCACATGAACCGGGAAGAGATTGAAGCCAAGCTGCGTGACTATCTGAATATCGAGCAGGTTATCTGGCTGCCATGGGGTCTTTTCAATGATGAGACCGACGGCCACGTTGATAACTTCTGCTGCTTCACTCAGCCAGGCGAAGTATTACTGGCATGGACGGACGATCAAAACGACCCTAACTACAGCCGTTGCCAGCAGGCGATGGCTGTCCTTGAGTCAGTGGTTGATGCCAAAGGCCGGAAAATCAAGGTACATAAGGTGCCGGTTCCAGGCCCGCTCTACTCTACCGAGGAAGAGTGCGAGACCATTGATCAGGTCGCGGACGCCCACTCTCGTCAGTCAGGCCATCGACTGGCTGGCAGCTACGTGAACTTCCTGATCGTCAATGGCGGCATCATTGCGCCGAAGTTTGATGTGGAAACAGACGAAGAAGCTCGCGCTATCCTGCAGAGCTGCTTCCCTGACCGTGAGATTGTCATGATCCCCGGCCGGGAGTTTTTGCTGGGTGGTGGCAACATCCACTGTCTGACGCAACAACAACCTGCTGGCTAAGCCCCGGGACGTCCTGTTTCTGATAAAAAACCGCTGCCCTGACAGCGGTTTTTTTGTATCTCTTGAAACGCGCGGAAGGCGATCCAGTCAGGGGGCATTTCTGAACGCGTAATACTGATCGATAATCCGATTCAGATAGCTAGTCATGGCCTGCCCTACGTCCAGCGGATGCCTTGCCACACAGGCGGCATCACAGTCCTTGCGTTTTGTCTCAAGCGCATAGGCCATCTCCCCAATCAAACCGCTCAGGGTTTCTATCCGGCTCTCCCAGTCGGCATCGTTCAGCCGTTCGCTACCGATAGCTTTTACGACTCCCAACGTGCAACGAGCCTGCATGTAACTGTCGAGCCGATGATCAGGCTGACTGCCGGACATAATGGCATCGGAAAAGCTGGGCGCCTTGCTGCAGATGTCTTTGACTCGACGAAGGTTATCAGTCTCAGAGGTAAGGTAAATCCACGCCATATGCTGGCCATAACTTTCCACCAGACAACGATTCACCTGCCCATTAATACACTGACTGTCCCGCTGTCTGATCCAGGCGCGCTGGCCGGCTTCCAGTACAGCCTGCTTTTCCCGGTTGAGTTTAATGGCATTGGCAAGAATATCCGTCATCTCTTCATCCAAGCGGGAAATCGGTGCTGAGGCACAGATCGCTTTCTCTACCTGCCCGGTGGCTGTCGCACAGTTAAATCCGGCAGCCAGCCCTGCAACGCTGAAAAGACTGGCCAGTGCAAGCACGACCAAGGTGCTAATGCTCCTGATGTTCATAAGTGAGACCCTTGCCAGATCCGCTCACGGCAGCCAGTGCTGACTGCTTAATGATTGAAATAGTTAAGAAAAAGCTTGCGATCTATTAAAAAATCAATATCGTACTAGTACATGAATACAGACATCTATCTTGAGCCTTTACTGAACCACCTTCTGTCCATGAAAACGGCAGAGGATATGGAACAGGCACTTCAGGCATTACTCACCCCCGCAGAGCTTAGCGAAATCGGTAAGCGGCTGCAGATTTTCCGCATGCTGGAAGAGGGAGTTCCTCAGCGCCAGATTGCGGAAACACTCGGCGTGGGCATTGCCACAGTGACACGCGGCTCACGTGCACTCAAGGCTTCAGGCAGATGAACACTCCCTTACCCTATGCTCACGGGCACCATCGATGGCGTCGCTAGCGTCCCGAAATCTGACGAATGCTCTTGTCATTCACTGACCCCTACGCCTGAATCCTCTTTGTCATAAGTGAGTTTGCTCATGAATGCCTCTATTTCGACAGCCAAACCCGCCATGCTGTCACTGCCCCGTAAGCCCAAGTATGTGATGCTTGCGACCGATATCGATTTCTTCGATCTGTTTAAAAAGATCGATAAGCGCTTCGACAGCTGCTTTATGCTGGAGTCCCTCGGCGAGGAAAGCCACATCTCCCGCCATTCGATAATCGGTTTTGACCCTGAAAAACAGCTTTACGCTCAGGGAAAGACCCTTTTTATTGAGGACCGTGATGGCAACACCGAAGCCTACGACAGCGAAAATCCGTATTACCTGCTGCGTGACATCATTCCCCAGAACATTATTTCTCGCCGTTATGCCGGTGGACTGACCGGTTACCTTGGTTACGATGCCATGAACTACTTTGAGCCCTCGCTCAATATTCAAAGCAGCGAGATGTTCGATGCCTTCCGCTTTGGCTTGTACAAGGATGGCCTGACACTCGACAAGATGACGGGTGAAGTCTTCTACTTCTACTACGATGAGAACCGCTACGAGCAAATCAAAGCGCTGATCGAAAGCCCTTATGAGGGTAACGGCGAGCTAAAAATCACCCCGCTTGGCGAAACCATGAGCCGTGAGCAGCATGCCGATGCGGTCATGAAGGTGAAGCAGGACATTATCGACGGTAAAATTTTTCAGGCCGAAGTCGGCTTCAAATCCCGCTTCAGGCTCGAAGGCGACACCATTAACCTTTACGAGCAGCTACGTGAAGTGAATCCTTCGCCACAGATGTATTACGTCAAGTTTGGTGACCAGAAGATGATTGGCGCCAGCCCTGAGCTGCTGTTCCGCCTGCGTCAGGGCGAAATGGAAACCTTCCCGCTGGCCGGTACCGCCGGTCGAGGCAAAACACCTCAGGAAGATACAGCGCTGGCACGCAAGCTCCTGAACGATCCGAAAGAGATCGCCGAGCACAACATGATCGTTGATCTGCACCGTAACGATATTGGCCGTGTGGCCCAGTTTGGCACGGTCAAGGTCCGCAGCCTTATGGACATCAAGCGCTTCAGTCACGTTCAGCATATCTCCTCAGAGATCGTCGGCATCCTGGCGGAAAGTGAGGATATGTTCTCAGCCCTCGCCAGTAACTTCCCGGCAGGCACACTCACCGGAGCGCCGAAAATTGAGGCCATGAAGATTATCGACGGACTGGAGTCAGAAGGCCGCGGCCCCTACGGCGGTGCCTTAGGTCACTTCTCCTTTAATGGTGACTGCATTTTCGCTATCCCGATTCGCACTATTTTTGCCAACGGCGAAGAGAGCTACGTACAAACCTGTGGCGGTAATGTCTACGACTCTAACCCTGAAGATGAATATCAGGAGATCCAGCGCAAGTTTGCCGGCACCCGCAAAGTGCTGGAAATGTTTATGGTGAAAGGAGAAGAGGCATGAAGGTTTATATCATCGATAACTACGACTCTTTCACCTACAACCTTTATCAGTTCGTTGGGGAAATTCTGCAGTCCGAGCAGTTCCAGGGTCGCATCAGTCATTTTGAAGTCGTTGTAAAACGTAATGATGAAGTGACGCTGGCTGATATCCGGGACTATAACCCGGACCGGATCATTATCTCGCCGGGGCCCGGTTCTCCTGAAGATGCCAGCTATTTTGGCGTCTGCGCCGAGGTGATTCTTGAACTAGGGAAAACCATCCCCTTACTGGGTGTTTGTCTGGGTATGCAGGGGATTGTTCATGTGTTCGGTGGCAAGGTCGTGAAAGCCCCTTTACCCATGCACGGTAAAACCAGCCCCATCACTCACGATGGCAGCAGCGTATTTCAAGACACACCGGATCAGCTGGAGGTAATGCGCTATCACTCCCTGATGGCCGAGGCAGAAAGCTTCCCGGACTGCCTGCGCGTGACTGCCAGTGTAGGTGCTCTTCAGCGTGAAGACTTCGTCAATCTGGAAACGGTTCGCCAAGGCGGCAAGTTCGAGCTGATGGGTGTTCAACACCGGGACTATCCTATTCATGGCATCCAGTTCCATCCGGAGTCTTTTGCGACGGAAGGCGGTAAAGAATTGGTATCTAACTTCCTCTTTCACGCCTGAACACACTCTCACAGGCTAAAACTCCCCGACCATTCACGCCCGGTATAACCGGGCGTTTCCATTCTGGATCGCCATTGCTAATTGGCGATTTCTTAACAGCCTGCACTCCAAAACACTCTCTGTTCAAAATTTGATCTGACAATAGTGTTCAAACGTACTAGGTTCAGATGAATCCAAAAAATTTATGGGTCAACTCTCAGGGCTAACACGTTCAGCACCGAGGCTGTTTCAGATTTAAGTCAGAGTTAAGCTTTACATGATTCATTAATCTTCCTTGATTGGTACAACTTGAAAGCAAGATGACGGTATACATTCTTCTTTGTCAGCAAAATGTTGACTCATGTCATGACAGTCGTAAGTTTTCAGTCTGTAATAGTCTCGGTGAAATGATTCGGTATGTATTTCGCTTACAAGGATTGGCTATGCAACAACGACACCCTTTCCGACGCGATTTACCTCACTCTGCTATTAGTCTGAAAAACCTCTCTTTACGTTCTCTGGAGCCGTATCTAATGGAGATGAAGCAATGACCATCGCGCGTAAATTTGTGATCGCCCTCACCAGCCTGATCGTGCTCATGATTGTGATCACTGGCGCACTGACCATTAGCGGAGTGAATAAAGACACACTCGCTGACGCTAAGCGGCAAAGTGATGAAGCCACTCAACAGACCCAGCGAATTCTTGATGTTACTGACGCACTCATGAAAGAGCGCGTGAAAAGTAGCATGGCCCAACTCATGG
The DNA here is from genome assembly GCF_046614695.1 of Pokkaliibacter sp. CJK22405. NCBI lineage: Bacteria > Pseudomonadati > Pseudomonadota > Gammaproteobacteria > Oceanospirillales > Balneatrichaceae > Pokkaliibacter > Pokkaliibacter sp. CJK22405. Next base: position 27,815 of record NZ_JBKKHQ010000027.1, on the reverse strand, counting down.
AACAGGGTAAGCAAATCGGCACTCCTACTCTTGGCAGTCAGGTGACAGTCAAAGAGAAACAGGTGCCTCAGCTGCTTCTGGGCGACAAACCTCAAGCGAACAACTTTGATCTGGTTGATGGCATCACCGCCAAGATGGGCGGTACCGCGACTCTCTTTGTGAAATCCGGTGATGAATATGTTCGTGTATCCACTAACGTCATGACGGATAAGGGCCGTGCTATCGGCACTATCCTCGCGCCCGGCGGCGGCGCGATCAAAAAAATCAACGCTAATACCGCGTTTTATGGCCAGGTTGATATTCTCGGCAACCCCTACCTCACTGGCTATGAACCCATGCATGACGCCAGTGGCAACACCGTTGGTATCTGGTATGTCGGTTATAAGGCTGACCTTGCGACCCTGACTGACTACATCGCCAGCACTCGCGTCATGGAACATGGCTTCGTCGCATTGATTGATAACAAAGACCGTATTCGTGCCTTCTCATCTACTGTCGACCAAGACACCGTTGAATCAGCACTGAAAGGTGCAGATGGCTGGCAGGTGAAAAAGACACCTTATGATGCCTGGGGCTATACCATCGTTACTGCTTACGATGATGACGAAGTCAATTCCATGATTGCCTCGCAAACGGGCTCTCTTCTGGCCAAGATCATCATCGCCGGCGTGATTGTCATTGTGGCTGTTTTGCTGATGCTTCGTACCATGGTTTCCAGTCCACTGAGTAAGGTCATTGAGCGCATCAAGGAAATCACCGCAGGTGATGGTGATCTGACGCTGCGTCTTAACTACACCGGTAAAGATGAAGTCTCCCTGATGTCACAGGAGTTCGACAAACTGCTGGACCAGATTCAGCATACGGTCTCTCATGTGAAGGAGATGAGCGGCACCCTCACCAGCTCATCGGCTGAGCTTTCAAATATTGCGGCTCGCTCAAATCAGGTACTGCTTTCACAGTCCAGCAATACCGACCAGGTCGCCAGTGCCATCCATGAAATGTCTGCATCCCTACAGGACGTTACTCATCGTCTTGAAAGCGCAGCCAGCCTGACCAGCGCCACCAATCACAAGGCGCTGGAAGGCGATGAGCGACTCAAGCATAGTCTCGGCGCCATCGTGAACCAGTCTGAGCAAATGGAACAAGCGGTTAGTGTGATTGATGAGCTGAATGAAGCCAGCAAGGGCATCGGGCAAGTACTGGAGGTTATTCAGAATATTGCCGAGCAAACCAACCTACTGGCATTGAACGCGGCGATTGAGGCGGCACGTGCTGGTGAGCAGGGCCGTGGTTTTGCGGTGGTAGCGGATGAGGTTCGTTCTCTGGCGAGCCGTACTCAGGCCTCAACAGAAGAAATTCATAAAATGATCGAGCGCTTGCAGTCTGACGTTCGACGCGCCCAGAGCGTGATGTACGAAAATAGCGAGAGTGCGAAGCAAAACGCATCCGACATCTCCAGCCTCTCTGATATTCTGCAGGCCATCATTACCGATGTATCGGAAGTGGACTCCTTTAATCAGACACTAGCCTCAGCGGCAAGCGAGCAAATGGCGGTGGTTGAGAACATCAACCAGTCCATTCAGGAGATTACAACGCTGTCTAATGATAGCCGTAAACTCTCTGCCACTACCTCTGAGTACAGCGAGAAGCTGACTCTGGCGGCTGATGAAATGCAGAAAACGGTTAACCACTACCGTACCTGATTCGTCGCTAAAACTCTGAACATACCCGGCGCTGTCCGGGTATTTTTTTACTTGCACCACAACGTGGCCACCAGAGCGCCCCCCCCCCCTTGCTGCCGCTGATCGGCTCCGCTCCCTGACTGGCCCACCCGCTTTGCTTTTTCAGGGCATAAAAAAACCGGCAGTGAATGCCGGTTTTCCGTTACCCGAATAAGCTTACAGACGCTTCAGCATATCCGCAGTTTCATTCTCAACCAATGATGGGTCCAGGGCTTTGGCTTCATCATTACGAGCTGCCTGTAGCGCCTGGAAGTAGGCTTCATCCACGTCACCAGTAATGTACTGGCCGTTGAATACAGAGCAGTCGAACTCAGTAGCAGGAGAATCCGCACCTTCAGTAGATGCGATCAGATCGTCAAGATCCTGATATACCAGCCAGTCTGCACCGATGTAGTCGCACACTTCCTGCTCAGTACGACCATGAGCAACCAACTCCTGAACAGCAGGCATATCAATACCGTAAACGTTCGGGAAGCGAATCGCAGGAGCGGCAGAAGCGATGTACACCTTCTTAGCGCCGCACTCACGCGCCATCTCAATGATCTGACGTGAAGTGGTACCGCGCACGATAGAATCATCGACCAGCATGACCACACGATCTTTGAACTCAAGCTCAATGGGGCTTAACTTCTGGCGCACGGATTTCTCACGCACTTTCTGACCCGGCATGATGAAGGTACGACCGATATAGCGGTTCTTTACAAAGCCTTCACGCATTTTGACACCCAGCTTCAGTGCCATCTGCATGGCCGCAGTACGGCTGGTATCCGGGATAGGAATAACAACATCAATATCATGATCAGGGCGCTCATTACTGACCTTGTCAGCCAGAAACTCACCCATGCGCAAACGTGCTTTGTACACTGAAATACCATCAATGATGGAGTCAGGACGAGCCAGATAGACATGTTCGAAAATACAGGGACGATATGTCGTCGCTTTTGCACATACTTTACTGTGCAGCTTGCCATCTTCAGTAATAAATACCGCTTCGCCTGGCTCTACGTCACGCAGCAGGCGGAAACCACCACCCAAAAGCGCACAGCTTTCAGAAGCGATCATGTACTCATGGCCCTTCTCAGTTTCACGCACGCCAATACACATTGGACGAATACCGTTGGGATCACGGAAACCAAGAATACCGTAGCCGGTAATAAGCGCGACCACAGCATAGGCGCCACGAATACGGTCGTAGACTTTACCCATAGCCTCAAACAGGCAGTCAGGCGTCAGCACCATTTTGTGCTGCACTTGCAGCTCATGGGCCAGAACGTTGAGCAAAACTTCAGAGTCTGAGGTGGTATTAAGATGGCGAAGATCCTCACGGAAGAGGTCTTCTGCAAGTTCTCTGGTATTGGTCAGGTTACCGTTATGGGCCAGTGCAATACCGTAGGGTGAGTTCACATAGAACGGCTGTGCCTCTGCCGCACTTGAGCTACCTGCAGTGGGGTAACGCACATGACCGATACCCACATTACCCAAGAGCTGTTTCATATGACGAGTACGGAAAACATCACGCACTTGTCCATTGTCCTTGCGAAGAAAAAACCGTCCTTGCTGACTGGTCACCATTCCTGCCGCGTCTTGCCCCCGATGCTGGAGGACAGTCAGGGCATCAAAGATTTCCTGATTGACATGGGAATTGGCAACGATGCCGACGATACCACACATGAAGTTCACCTCAGATTAACTAACATGTGACTGCGCAAGGCAGCCAGCGACTCTCGGGGAGTTATTGTCCAACCGACAGTACAGCCCCTGACACATCTTTCAGAAGTGACAGTGACCAGGATTCCATCATTTTGAACTCGGGGATAAGGCGTGAGCTCTGCCACCAAAGGTCATTCACTACAGGGGTGTAGGATAACATGGCGACAGCAACGACCACGAGAATACATCCTCGAGCAACACCAAATACTATGCCAAGAACACGATCAGTACCGCTAAGTCCGGTAGCCTTCACCAACTGACCCACCAGATACCCGACCATCGCACCAATAATCAGACTGACGATAAACAACGCAATAAAAGCGCTGGCAACGCGAATAGAGGGTGTCTGGATATAGGGAGCGAGAATAACAGCTAACTGATCGGTAAAGAGCCTGGCAATAATGAATGCGACAACCCAGGTAATCAGGGACATAGCTTCGCGCATGAAACCACGCGTGAGACTAATAATACCGGACAGTCCGATGACCCCTAAAATGACCCAATCGGCCCAGTTCATTCCTGACTCCTATAGCGATGGCGTGCGCATTCTAACAGAAGCACTACCGCTGTACACGAACACTTATAAATCCGACCATTCACATGGTTTTTGGCGATTTTCAGGGCTGATAACGCACGACAAAGCCATTCAGTTTAAATTTGGACTTCACCTGATCCTTAATCGCATTCAGCGCATCTTTATCAAGCTCTGGCCCAACGTAAACCTTATGAAGCCCGCCATTAAGCGCCTGATAGGATTTGAAGCCCTGGCTTTTAAGCTTATTCATTAGTCGATCAGCATTTTGCTCATCCTTGAAACTTGCCACCTGCAAAGACCAGGACACAGGGGCGCCGTTCGTATCGGTTTTTACTTCAGCAACGGGCTCTGGAGCCGGCGTTTTAACCTCTTCTTTCACAGGCTCAGCGGGCGCGGCTGGCGCTGTTGAAACCTGAGCGGTGTCAGATTGAGCTGCTCCGGTTTTAGTAGCTGTCGGAGAAGCATCACCACCGTTGTCTGTCGCCAGACCGGGTGGTGCTTCGACCATGATCTGATCATCATTCTTAGCGATAGGTGCTGGCGCTTGTGATTCAGCAATCGGAGCCACCGGCTGTTGTGGTTCAGTGGTATTCGCTGTCGGAACTGAGGGACGATCCGGGACTTCCTGCTGCAGCTGAGGTAAAGATGACATTCCATCTCCGTCCCAGAAGCTAATTGCCCAGATGCCAATCACAATAACCAGAGCAATTGAGCCGACTATCCGATACCGAAATTCAGCAGGCATGTTAAATCCTTATAGGTTTGACATTTAACCGAGTTGGGCAAAACCGCCTTCGGCTTAGTGATCAGGTTGCGACTCGAGCAACCCCAGCATCCCGGTCACAGTGACAAATGAGCCAAAAACCAGAATCAAATCTTCAGGCTCACTGATCGCGATTAAATCTTTCGTTGCGGCATTAAGATCCGATGAACTGCTATGGCTGGCAACGTTGGAATGTCCTTCCATCTCGGTCTGAAGCAATCCCTCAAGTTGTACTGCAGTCTGTCCACGGGGGCCATCTAAACCAATCAGCTGCCAGTGACTGACGGAGGAAATCAGCGCCTTAAATACACCTTTGCAGTCCTTGTCAGCCAGCATGCCGCACAATGCCAGTACCTTACGCTCAGGAGCGCGTTTCTTAAGCCACTGAGCCATATGGCGTGCAGCTTCCGGGTTATGCGCGACATCCAGCATCCAATGCCGCCCCTGCCAAAAGACTTGCTGAAAACGCCCGCGTAGCGAAGCATTCTTGAGTGTATTGCGCGTAACATCGACCGAAGCAGGCAACATCCCCAGCCACGAAGCAGCTTGCAACGCGGGGGCCATGTTTCGAACGGGCAGTCCTGGCTGTTCGATGCTGTCAAGAAACCATGGTGCGCCATTGGGCAACACGCCAAAACAGCGGTAACCTTCTGGCTCCTCGGAGATACCGAACTGCTCACCAATACGAATAAGCTGCGCTCCCAACATCGAGGCATGACGCGCAATGGACGCTGGCATATCAGGCTCAGCACAGATAGCCAGGGCACCAGGGCGAAAAATACCCGCCTTTTCGTAGCCAATGTTCTCCCGGTCAGTACCCAGCCAATCCGCATGATCAATATCGATTGAAGTCAGTACCGCAATATCGGCATCAATAATATTGACGGCATCCAGTCGACCACCCAGACCCACTTCCAGAATCGCCAGATCCAAAGACTCGCGGGCAAGTAGCCACAGCGCCGCCAGTGTGCCCATTTCGAAATAGGTCAGCGTCATTTGAGGATCGAGTTTTTGCGAGCAGGCATGAATCGTCTCGAAAGCCTCACATAGAGCTTCATCCGAAACCTCATTACCCTCAAGCCAGATGCGCTCGTTGTAACGCAGGAAGTGAGGGGATGTATAAACACCAACACGATAGCCCGCAGCGCAGCACAAATCACGCAAGTAAGTGACCGTGGAGCCTTTGCCATTGGTACCGCCAACAGTAACGATCTTTTTGGCGACCTCGGGTTGACCCAGTGCCTGCCAGACACGACTGACCCGTTCAAGACCAAGATCAATCGCTTTCGGATGTTGTTGTTCCATCCACGACAGCCACTGCGAAAGGCTTTGCTTAGACTCTGACATGATGATACCGATCAGCTTCCGGCGACCCCGTCTGGGGTGAGAAATGAAAAGCCGACGATGTCAGCAAGACAAGGTCGGCTTAAAAAAGCGCAAAGAGTACTTACTCTTCTTCTGTCTCTACCTGAATCTGTGGCAGGTGTGAGAACTTGCGAAGCATTCCGCCAACACGCTCACGCATATGTTTACGATGAACGATCATGTCAATTGCACCGTGCTCCAGCAGGAACTCGGAACGCTGGAAGCCTTCAGGCAACTTCTGACGAACGGTTTGCTCGATAACACGCGGGCCGGCAAAGCCGATCAGCGCGTTAGGCTCGGCAATATTCAGATCACCCAACATTGCCAGACTCGCTGATACACCGCCAAACACAGGGTCAGTAAGCACAGAAATATAAGGGATGCCTGCCTGCTTAAGTTTCTCAAGGGCAGCACTGGTTTTGGCCATCTGCATCAGGGAGAAAAGCGCTTCCTGCATACGCGCACCACCGGAGGCTGCAAAGCAAACCAGTGGTACCCGATTTTCGAGCGCATAGGTTGCGGCGCGAACAAAACGCTCACCCACGACGGAACCCATGGATCCGCCCATAAAGCTAAATTCAAAAGCCACAGCAGCGATGGGCAGACCATCGACCGTACCGCTCATAGCAATCAGCGCATCTTTCTCATTGGTGTCACGCTGAGCACTCTGAATACGATCACGATAACGCTTGGTATCGCGGAACTTCAGACGATCTGTCGGCTCGACTTCTGCACCGATTTCATTGCGATTCTCCGCATCCAGAAAGATGTCCAGACGACGGCGAGCACTGACTCGCATGTGATGGTCACACTTGGGGCAAACATCCAGGCTTTTATCCAGCTCAGGCTTGTACAGTACAGCCTCACACTTTGGGCACTTCTTCCAAAGCCCTTCAGGCACTGAAGATGCGGTCGTTTTACGCTGAACACGCACCAGAGAAGGAACAATTTTTTCTAGCCAGTTACTCATAAGTTCTCCGAGCTCTTCGGCAACAAACAGTGGTAAACCACCCTACCGTTTCTGCTGAGCTAACACTTTTCTATTCTTGTCAGGAATCCATTGCCTGGCGCATATCATTCAGGATGGCAGGCACTTCACGCAGAATCGCCGCACTGTCCTCCTGATACTCCGCCATCTTATTCACGAGCACACTGCCCACGATAACACCGTCCGCGACTGCCGCCACGGCTTTTGCAGACGCGGCATCACGAATACCAAAACCTACGCCGACAGGCTGAGAGACATCTTCACGAATACGAGCCACCTGCCGCTCAACGTCAGCCGTATCCAGAATGGCAGAGCCCGTTACGCCTTTAAGAGAGACATAATAGACATAGCCACTGCCCGCTTTTTCAACGGCCTTGATACGTGATTTCTGACTGGTTGGCGCCAGCAGGAAGATCGTGTCGATATTACGATCTTTCAATAACTGCGGCATCTCTTCTGCTTCTTCAGGTGGCATATCCACCAGCAAAACGCCATCAATACCTGCCGCCGCAGCAGCATCAGCAAAGACCTCATGACCCATCATTTCGACAGGGTTCATATACCCCATCAAAACTACCGGGGTTTTATCATCTTGCTGGCGAAAGGATTTTACCATGTCCAGCACATCCGCCAACCGTGTGCCGTGCTTAAGCGCACGCTCACAAGCTAACTGAATGACCGGACCATCAGCCATGGGATCAGAGAAGGGAATGCCCAGCTCAATCACATCAGCACCAGCTTTTACCATCTCATGCATCAGCGGAACTGTCAGCGACTGACCACCATCACCAGCAGTGATATAAGGGATCAGCGCCTGACGGCCCTGGCTTTTCAACTCACTAAAACAGGTCGCTATGCGGCTCATCTTGATTCCTTAGACATCAATGCCATCGATGGCTGCTACAGTATGAATATCCTTGTCACCACGACCTGAAAGGTTGACGACCAGAATACTGTCTTTAGGCATAGTAGGCGCAATCTTGATCGCATGAGCGACCGCATGGCTAGACTCCAGCGCAGGCATGATACCTTCAACCCGGGTCAGCATACGGAAAGCATTCATGGCTTCATCATCCGTCGCGGCAACGTATTCTGCACGCCCGGTATCTTTAAGCCATGCATGCTCAGGTCCAACACCTGGATAATCCAGACCGGCTGAAACCGAGTGAGTGCCCTGAATCTGACCGGCATCATCCGCCATTAGATAGGTGCGGTTTCCATGCAGTACACCAGGACGCCCTGCGGTTAACGGAGCCGCATGCTCACCAGTCTCAAGACCATGACCACCTGCTTCAACACCGATCATGCGCACGGAAGTATCTTCAATAAAGGGATAGAACATTCCAATCGCGTTGGAGCCACCACCGACACAGGCAATTACAGCATCCGGCAGGCGACCCGCTTGTTCGAGGCACTGTTCGCGAGCTTCACGACCAATCACAGACTGGAAATCACGTACCATTTTTGGATAAGGATGAGGGCCAGCCGCAGTACCAATGATATAGAAGGTATTGTCGATATTAGTGACCCAGTCACGCATCGCTTCGTTAAGGGCATCCTTGAGCGTTTTAGTACCAGAAGTCACAGGAACCACTTTGGCGCCCAACAACTTCATCCGGTACACATTGAGTGCCTGACGACGAATATCCTCTTCACCCATATAGACAACACATTCAAGGCCCAGGCGCGCAGCTACCGTTGCAGAAGCAACGCCATGCTGGCCGGCGCCCGTCTCGGCAATGATGCGGGGCTTGCCAATTTTCTTCGCCAGTAGCGCCTGTCCAATGGTGTTGTTTACCTTGTGCGCGCCGGTATGGTTCAGATCTTCACGCTTGAGATAAATCTGCGCACCACCCAACTCGCGAGAAAGACGCTCAGCATGGTAAAGCGGCGAAGGACGGCCAACGTAGTATTTCAGGTCGCGGTCAAACTCTTCGATGAACTCAGGGTCTTTCCACATTTCCTCGTAAGTAGCGGTCAGCTCCTCGAGCGCGGCCATCAGGGTTTCTGAGACGAAACGTCCACCGTAGGGACCAAAATGCCCCCGCTCATCTGGGAGATTGATCAAATCTTTGGGATCAACGTGCGTCACTGCGAAACACCCCTTGCATAAATTTACTAATCAAATCAGCAGACTTGCTGCCAGGTGCAGACTCAACACCACCACTGACATCTACAGCGTAGGGATGAACCTGTGTAATAGCTTGTTCGACATTCTGCGGCGTTAAGCCACCCGCCAGAATAATGGGCTTAGCCAACGCACTGGGCAAAACATCCCAATTGAACGTTTGTCCGGTACCACCAGGTATTCCAGGCTGGTAGGCATCAACCAGAAGCGCTTGGGCACTCATGAACTCCTGTGCGATCTTGTGAAGATCAACACCTGGTTTCATCCGCACCGCTTTTATATAGGGTAAAGAAAACTGCTCACAATACTCGGGCGTCTCATCACCATGAAACTGCAGTAACGAAAGCCCGGCTTCCTTCACAGCCTGGGCTACGAAAGTAACCTCAGCGTCTACAAACAAGCCCACTTTTTCGATAAACGGTGGAAGTTTGGAGGTGATCGCCCGGCATCGTTCGATATCAATGTTGCGTTTACTTTTGGCGTAAAAAACAAAACCTAACGCATCTGCACCTGCATCAATGGCCTCAAGACCATCCTCAAGTGTACCAATTCCGCATATCTTGACCCGGGTACGTGCCATAGTGTGAACGGTTCCAAAATGAGGGCATGTTACCAGAACAAGGGATACACCCCAAGATAACAACAACTTGCGATTATATTGGGTGAACGCTAAGCCTTATTCCTTGCTTGATTTCACATAGGCCATACGGTTCTGGCTAGTCATCAGAAATCAGCCCACGCAGAAAGTGTGGCCCCAACGGCTGTTGCGGCAGTTCAAAGTCAGGATATCCCGCCTGCACCAGATACAGACCGTAAGGAGGCGCAGTCACTCCGCCTTGGGTTCGATCCCGAGCCTCAAGCACTTCTTTTGCCCACTCAGGTTCTGCCTCACCCGCACCGATCTTGATCAGCACGCCAGCGAGATTTCTCACCATATGATGCAGGAATGCATTCGCTTTAACATCCAGAACGACATAGCCACCCACCTGCTCAACGCGAAGGTGCATCAAAGTGCGCACCGGACTTTTCGCCTGACACTGAACAGCACGAAAAGAGGTAAAGTCGTGCTCACCCAACAGATAGTTGGCCGCTTTCTGCATCCGCTGAACATCGAGCGTTTTGTATGTCCAGGTCACCTGTTTGCTCATGACAGCGGGACGGACCTGATCACTAAAGATCACGTAGCGGTACCGGCGGTTTCGAGCGCTGAAGCGAGCATGAAAACTGTCATCAACCGGACTCGCCCACTTGACGCAAACATCATCAGGAAGTCTGGAGTTAGTACCGAATAGCCAGGCACGCATTTCCCGAAAGGCGTGAGTTTCAAAGTGAACAACCTGCTCGCTACCATGAACCCCCGCGTCTGTCCGACCGGCACAAACGACATTCACAGGCTCGTTTGCCACATGCGCCAGCGCCTGTTCTAGCGCGGCCTGTACTGTGCGAATTCCTGATTTCTGTGACTGCCACCCATAAAACCGGCTGCCGTCATACTCAACTCCCAAAGCCACCCTATAGAGGGCAGGAGCGTCACTCTGCTGCATGCACACCACTACTCTGTTGTTTTGACCGGAAAAAATCAGGTTCTGGCCACTGAATTACTTATCGCTGTGTTCGCAACCAACCTAAAAGGCAAGTTGCCTACCTGAGGAAAAATAAAAAACCCCGGCACCTCTCAAAGCACCGGGGCCAATATCACATTGTATTTAACCCAGTGAAGCTAGCAGCTCTTGCGCTTCCTGTTGTTGTACTTCCGAGCCCTCGCTCATGACCTCCTGAAGGATGTCGCGCGCACCGTCAATATCTTCCATATCCAGATAGGCTCTGGCCAAGTCCAGCTTTGTCGCCGCTTCATCTGCGCCGGAGAGGAAAGTAAAATCCTCTTCGCCCAACGCTTCCTCCTCAACAAAGCCGCCTTGATCTGCCTCAGCAAGAAGCGCATCCAGCTCTTCATCCAGGCTTAGCATATTGGGATCAGTATCTTCGATGACGGCCTCATCTTCGACCAGAACATCATCCAGGTCATCCAGCTCGCTCAGATCTGCAACTTCTTCAAGATCCGGGATAGATTCATCATCTGCAGCCCCGTCATCCTGATCGAGCAAAGCATCAATATCATCCTGACCAAATTCATCCTCTGGTTCAGGAAGCGCATCTTCTGTGGCCTCGGAAACCTCAGCTACTGGCTCGCTATCAATGTCAGGCTCATCTGATGCGATATTATTTTCCTGCATCAGTGTCTGCACAAAGGCTTCTTCATCCTGCTCTGGCGTATCACTGACATCCAGAGAAACGCTCTGTGCCAGGTCATCCTCATCAAACTCGCCAATTTGCCGGCTCGTCTCCACCTCTGACTGTTCTTCTTGCTCTGCGGCTGCCTCATTGAGAAGGTCATCAAGATCTGAATCACTGACTTCCTCAGCAGCACTTTCATCAACTGACTCTTCAGGGAAAACGCCCGCTGCTTCATTTTCAGCCTCTTCGAGCAAAGAGCTTGTTTCTTCTTCAGAATCATCAAGATCAAGGTCGATATCTGCTAAAGGGTCGCTGGCTGCTGCAAGCGCTTCGATTTCGCTCTCGATATCTGAACCGGCGTCTTCATCAATCTCTTCATCCAGATCAAAAGGATCATCTGCCGCATTGAAAGGATCCGTTGGATCGGGAGACTCCATATCGAGGTCCAGATCCTCATCAAAGAGTTCGTCAAAACCATCGAGCGGGTCCACCTCTTCAAACTCCGGCTCCTCCGACATCGACTGCGCATCAATATAAGCGGCAGCTGCTGCTCCAGCGGCGGCCCCTGTAGCGGCATCCGCCATCTGGTTACGGGCCTGCATCTGCTCTTCAAGCTCCCGACGGATTTTCTCAGTAGAGTCCTCGTCCGAACCTGAGCGCTTCCGCAGCCAAAGCAGTAAACCAATCAGTAAAGCAACCAGTGCTGCTGCCCCAGCGATCAAATACGTCAGAGGAATTCCGGCCAGTGAATCTTCAGAGGCCGCAGGAGTGACAGGCTCTTCCTTCTTCTCATCCTCTTTTGGGGCCTCTACAGTCTGAGCTTGCGCTTCCTGCTGTTGTTTGAGCATTGCCTCAAGCTCAGCATTACGTTTACGCAAGTCATCATTATCCGTTTGCGTTGACTTAAGCGAACTTTGTAAACCGGCTAGCTCTTCATTCTTGGCGGTAAGGAGCTTAGTAATCACATCAATCTGAGCCTGCATATCTGCCAGCTGGCTCTTGGTATCCGCGTACTCGCTCTTAGTTTTATCCAGTTCTTCCTGCGTCAGACTCAGCTTGTCTTGTAAGCTTTTAAAGCGGCTATTAACGTCCGGAATTCGACCATCACCTGTTCCGTCAGTCGCAGTAGCAGCTTCCTCCGCTTTCGGCGTTGTAAGACGTAACTGACCCTGTTCCTTTGGTTCGACTTTAGGTGCGGGAGTTTCTGCTTTTTTATTCGTCAAAGCAGCTTTGGCTTTCGGCGCTGCGCCCCGGGTTCGCCATAGACGGTTTTGACGGGCGACTTCTTTCAGTGCCTGATCAAAATTCAGCTTACGAATTTCCTGCAAGGAAGGAATCTTAAGTACTGAGCCACGCTTAATCTGATTAATGTTGCCATTTATGAATGCATCAGGATTAACCCGCTGGAAAGCCAGCATGACCTGCTGAGGACTAACACCGGAGACAGGACGATTTTTAAGAGCAATTGACCAGAGAGTATCAGCTCTCCCGACTCGTACCGACTTACCCGGCACAGATTGGGTTTGAACGGTCTCAGCGGGCACTTTCGAGATCACAGGTTCCGCGGGAGAGTTATCTGGAACACCTCCGCTAAAAGGGCGGTCAGGTGTTCGATAATCCGAAGCAGCCTGAGCCCCTGCTGGCAAATTACCAATGAGCTGGACTGAAGCAGGAGGCGGATCAAAGAACAGGGTGTATTCGCGTGCACGACTCCCTTGGGGCCAGGTCACTTCAACAATAAAATTCAGATAGGTCGTATCAACGGGCCGTAAACTGGTCGCACGAATAAATGCCTGACCATTACGAGTCATTAATTGCAAACGGATACTTGATAATAAGGCAGATGCCGGTGTGGCAGAGCGATCAGCCAGGCGCACTTGCATCTGAGAAAGATCGACACTTCCTACATCATTCAGGGGGAGTTCGGCATTAAGAGGCTGATCAATATAGGAGCCCAGAGAGGCTTCCCCCAGGGACAAGGCCCATGAAGCTGGTGCATAAAAAGCACCAGCCAGTAGAACACTCGTTGCTATTTTACGCAGCATTCGACGTCCTGACCCTCTGTAATCATCCTTATGAACCTCATCACAGTACTAAAAAATGAGGAACGACAGAAGCTGCGCTGAGTGCATGGCATAAGCAAAGTAGCAGCACTTAGCATAGAGCTTGCGTTTCGAGTATATGCATTGTGACACGCTGTGTCTAACTGGAGGAAAAGCCGGAATCAATGGCGATTCAAACAGTTAGACAACTTAGTCAGAGAGACATTCTTAGCCCTGTAATGCGGATACTGCGCTAAGAATGTTAGCAGCGACACCTTTACGGATATTGTCGGCAACACACCAGAGCGCAATGCGCTTGGCGTTGTGAGGATGCTGCTGGGCTAACTGAACAAGGATTTGCTCTTTACCAGCGGCCTGGTCCGCTGGCGTAACCACTTCCTTGGTCCAGCTGAGATCTGCTATAGCGTTTATAGCTGTAGAGAGCTGTTCTTCCCTCAGGGCTTCGGCCAGATCCAAATGCAACATGAAGCCAGACCCATAGATAACAGGCACCCAGGCTGAAGAGACCATCACGGAGCCGGCATCAATAGTGGTGAGACGCACAACCTCACTGGCCAGCTGCTGATCATAGGCTTCATCAGTTTTAATCACATTAAAACCAAGCGTAGCAGGCATCAGCTCACGAGGCGCATCCTCGCGGCCCTTGCCGCTCATCATATGCACGGTCTGTTTAACCAGCTCTTCCACTGCTTCACGACCAGCGCCTGAAGCGGCCTGGTATACCAGCACATCAGCACGGTTAATCTGGGTAACTTGCTGCACGGCTGTCATTACCTGGCTAACGATAGCTGCTGAAGAATCCGCAACCGCAATATGAGCACTCTGCCCCAAGGCTTCAGTACTGATATTTTCAACGTAAAGCGGAATATTCGCATTGCTGCGGGAGTAGCTGCTGGCATCAATAACCTTACAGCCAGCACTGATTGCTTTAGGCACAAAGGTTTCCGACGCATCGGCTGCCGCGACAAAAATCGCCACATTAACGGATGAAAAGTCAAAGGTCGCCACATCCTGGATTTTGATGGAACGCTCTTTGAAATACATAACCTTTCCCAAGGAACGGTCGCTAGCGAGAAGCACCAGCTTTCCAACTGACAGCTCTTTGGATTCCAGTAACTCCAGCAACGACTCACCGACCACACCTGTGGCGCCAACAATGGCGATATCCAACTTCTCTTTCATCTGACTATTCCCGGGCTAAAGCATGTTCTACAGAAGCAGTACACGTTTCTGCAGTTAATATGAAGGTGGGCACTCTACTGGCTGGCAACACAACTGACAAGCTCCACCAAAACAACAAACCCGGCCTAAGCCGGGTTTGCATTGAGGTAAGACCTAATCTTCCAAGAGGATTCGCAGCATCCGGCGAAGCGGCTCTGCGGCCCCCCACAACAACTGGTCACCCACGGTAAAGGCTCCCAGATACTGTGGACCCATATTCAACTTGCGAATACGACCAACCGGTACTGTCAGTGTTCCAGTCACTGCAGTGGGGGTTAAATCAGTGATAGTGACATCACGGTGATTAGGCACCACTTTTACCCAGTCGTTATGAGCAGCAAGCATTCCTTCAATCTCATCGACAGGAATATCCTGCTTGAGCTTGATGGTCAGTGCCTGGCTGTGACAACGCATAGCACCGATGCGCACGCAAATACCATCAACAGGGATCGGTGCACCCGAGAGGCCAAGAATCTTGTTCGTTTCAGCCTGAGCCTTCCATTCCTCACGCGACTGACCATTCTCCAGTTCTTTATCAATCCATGGAATTAAGCTACCTGCCAGAGGAACACCAAAGTTATCTGTGGGGAAGCTGTCAGAGCGCATCAGCTCAGCGACTTTACGGTCGATATCAAGAATAGCGCTGGAAGGAGTGTCCAGTTCAGCGGCAACACCCTGACGCAGAGTACCCATCTGGTTCAGCAGTTCACGCATGTTCTGCGCGCCTGCACCAGAAGCCGCCTGATAGGTCATCGCGGTCATCCACTCAACGTGTCCACGTTCAAAAAGACCACCCAAGCCCATCAACATCAGACTAACGGTACAGTTACCACCGACGTAAGTTTTAACACCGTCCACCAAACCTTGTTTGATAACAGACTGGTTAACCGGGTCCAGTACGATGATGGCATCTTTGTCCATGCGCAGACTGGAAGCCGCATCAATCCAGTAGCCATTCCAGCCCGCCTGACGCAGACGTGGGTAAACATCATTGGTGTAGTCACCGCCCTGACAGGTAATGACAACGTCCAGCGTCTTCAGATCATCAATGGAATAGGCATCTTTCAGGGTGGGAATGTCTTTTCCAATAGCAGGTCCGGTCTTACCCACCTGAGAGGTGGTGAAGAAAATGGGATCGATATGATCGAAATCACGCTCTTCCAGCATTCGCTGCATAAGGACGGAGCCAACCATGCCCCGCCAACCAACCAGACCTACACGCATCATGGACATTTTCGTTCTCACAGAATACGGGGCGACAAATGCGCCCCTTTCGTTCTCTATTAGTAGTATTTAGCTTGCTTGCAGTGCCGCGATGACAGCATCACCCATTGCTGACGTGCTCACTTTCTGCATGCCTTCTGACCAGATATCTGCTGTACGCAGCTGCTGATCCAGAACCTTGCTGACCGCTTGTTCAATAGCATCGGCAGCCTCACCTTCCTTAAAGGTGTAACGCAACATCATGGCAGCTGAAAGGATGGTTGCCAAGGGGTTGGCAATCCCCTGTCCGGCGATATCAGGCGCTGAACCATGACAGGGTTCGTACATGCCCTTGCCATTGATATCCAGGGAGGCGCTTGGCAGCATGCCGATGGAACCCGTTAGCATTGCCGCTTCATCCGAAAGGATGTCACCGAACATGTTGCCGGTCACCAGCACGTCAAACTGTTTGGGTGCACGTACCAGCTGCATGGCGGCGTTATCGACGTACATGTGGCTCAGTTCAACGTCAGGATATTCCTTCGCTACTTCTTCCATGACATCGCGCCACAACACAGTCACTTCCAGCACGTTGGATTTATCAATGGAGCAAACTTTACGGTTACGCTGGCGCGCCAGATCAAAGGCAACATGGGCGATACGGCGAATCTCAGACTCGGAATACACATAAGTGTTAAAGCCTTCGCGCTCACCATTTTCCAGTGTGCGAATGCCCCGTGGCTGACCAAAATAGATGCCGCCGGTCAGTTCGCGCACAATTAAGATATCCAGACCGCTGACAATTTCAGGCTTCAGTGAAGAAGCATCGGCCAGCTGCGGGTAAAGAATCGCCGGGCGCAGGTTAGCAAAGAGTTTAAGGTTGGAACGAATACCCAGTAGGCCACGTTCAGGGCGATTGGCCGTCTCAATCTTGTCCCACTTAGGACCACCGACGGCACCCAGCAGCACCGCATCAGCAGCTTTAGCTTTGGTCAGTGTTTCCTCTGGCATGGGTACGCCTGTGGCGTCCACTGCCGCGCCACCCAGCAGCGCTTCGTCAAGCTCAAGCGCCAGATCAAACTTGCTGTCGACCACTTTCAGGACTTTAACAGCCTCATTGATGATTTCAGGACCAATGCCATCACCTGGCAGGACAAGAATTTTCTTGGTCATCATCGAATCCTTTTCGTGGGCCATAGCCCGTAGAGTTCATTAAACACACGTACACCGCACCACTCTCGCAGAATGGTGCGGTGTTTCTTCAGACGTTTAAAGCTGCAAGCTTAGCTGAAAAGCCAGGGCGCCTGCGCTTTACGTTTTTCTTCATAGGCATGGATGGCCGCATCCTGCTGCAATGACAGGCCGATTTCATCCAGACCATTCAGCAAGCAGTGGCGACGAAACGCATCCACTTCAAAGGCAAACTCACCGCCATCGGGCTTGCGCACAACTTGTGCAGCAAGATCAATTTCCAGCTGATAGCCTTCGTTGGCCTCGACTGCTTTGAACAACTCTTCCACCTGTTCAGCGCTTAAGCTGATAGGCAACAGGCCATTTTTAAAGCAGTTATTGTAGAAAATATCGGCAAAGGATGGCGCGATGACCGCACGAAAACCATAGTCATCCAACGCCCACGGCGCATGCTCACGGCTTGAGCCACAGCCAAAGTTCTCACGCGCCAGCAAAATGGTGCTCTGTTTATAGCGAGGCTGGTTGAGCATAAAGCTTTCATTCAATGGACGCGCGGAGCAATCCTGATCAGGCTGACCTTCATCCATGTAACGCAGTTCATCAAACAGGTTTTTGCCAAAGCCAGTACGCTTGATGGACTTCAAAAACTGTTTAGGAATGATCATGTCGGTATCGACGTTGGCACGATCAAGCGGCGCCACAATACCTTGATGCTGAGTAAATGCTTTCATCGGGGCGCTCCTTAGTTCCACTCACGGATATCAACAAAGTGACCGGCAATGGCTGCGGCCGCCGCCATGGCAGGGCTCACCAGGTGAGTACGGCCACCAAAGCCCTGACGTCCTTCGAAGTTACGGTTAGAGGTAGAAGCACAATGCTCACCCACCCCCAGCTTGTCGGCATTCATCGCCAGACACATGGAGCAGCCTGGCTCACGCCATTCAAGGCCCGCTTCAACGAAAATCTTATCCAGCCCTTCGGCTTCCGCCTGCTGTTTCACCAAACCAGAACCCGGAACAACCATTGCCTGCTTGAGCGTCGCAGCGACTTTTTTGCCTTTGACGACTTCAGCGGCTTCGCGCAAATCTTCGATACGGGAGTTAGTGCAAGAGCCGATAAAGACGCGATCGAGCTGAATATCCTGAACGCGCTGACCACCCTGCAGGCCCATGTATTTAAGCGCACGCTCGATGGCCATACGTTTGATGCCATCGCTCTCTTCTTCAGGCTTGGGCGCAATACCGAACACATCGGTAACCATTTCCGGTGAAGTACCCCAGGTAACCTGCGGATGGATGTCCGCTGCCTGAAGCTCAATCACTTTGTCAAAGCTTGCGCCTTCATCGGAGTGAAGCGTGTTCCAGTAAGTCACGGCTTTTTCCCAGTTATCCCCCTGAGGCGCAAAGGGACGGCCTTTAACGTAATCAATCGTGGTTTGATCCACTGCCACCATACCGGCACGGGCACCCGCTTCGATCGCCATATTACAGATGGTCATACGACCTTCCATGCTCAGATGACGAATAGCCTCACCCGCAAATTCAACAGCGTAACCAGTACCGCCTGCAGTACCGATTTTACCGATGACATAAAGGACGAGGTCTTTCGCCGTCACGCCCTTGGCAAGCTTGCCGTCAATACGGATCAGCATGCTTTTCATCTTCTTGGCCACCAGACACTGAGTCGCCAGCACGTGCTCAACTTCAGAGGTGCCGATACCGTGCGCCAGTGCGCCGAAAGCACCATGGGTAGAGGTATGAGAGTCACCGCACACTACGGTCATACCGGGCAGCGTCGCGCCCTGCTCAGGGCCAACGACGTGCACGATACCCTGACGGATATCACCCATCGCAAACTCCTGAATACCAAACTCTTCACAGTTAGCATCCAGCGTTTGCACCTGCGTTTTCGACACAGGGTCTGCGATACCATCAATGCCGCGAGCACGCTCATCAACCGTAGTGGGAACATTATGATCAGGAGTGGCCAGGTTATTCGCCAGACGCCAGGGCTTACGGCCCGCAAGTCGCAGACCTTCAAACGCTTGCGGAGAAGTGACTTCATGCAGTAAATGTCGATCGATATAGATCAACGCGCTGCCATCTTCGTTCTGATGCACCAAATGGGCATCCCACAATTTGTCGTACAAGGTCTTGGCGGTCATTACACACCTCAGTCCACACATCACGGTGAATGTATCTAGTTATGTTGCTCATGCTATTAGTCGAGCTAGAATAAAACAAATTCATAATTTTTATTTTAGGAATTCCCATGGGGAATACATTTGACACTCAGGTTTTACACGCCTTCATTGCAGTGGCTGAAAGCCGCTCCTTTTCGCAAGCCGCTGAGCGACTCTTTTTAACTCAGCCAGCCATCTCTAAACGTATCGCAGGATTAGAAGAGCAGCTGGGCAAGCGACTCTTTGACAGGGTCGGCCGACAAATCCAGTTAACTGAAGCAGGCAAATTGCTACTTGCACGCAGCTATTTACTCTTCGACATGATGGAAGACACCCGTCGCGCGCTTGACAACCTTGATGGTGAAATTGCTGGCACGCTGACCTTCGCAACCAGTCATCACATAGGCCTTCATCGACTTCCGCCGGTATTGGAAACCTTTGCTCACCAATATCCTAACGTGCGACTGGACATCCGCTTTGGCGAATCCGAAAAGGCCTATGAGGGAGTGCTAAAAGGCGAGTTTGAGCTGGCTATCATCACCCTTGCACCCGACCCAGACCCACGCCTTGAAAGCATCTCTATCTGGGATGACGAGCTTCGCTTTGTGTGCAGCCAACATCACCCACTGGCACAAGCAGAGGCTCTGACACTTCAGCAGCTCGCTGAATATGAAGCCATTCTTCCGGATCAGCGCACTTTTACCCGACAGCGACTGGAAGAACTTTTAAAAGAACATGAGCTACGCTTAAAGCTTGGGATGACGACCAACAACCTCGATACCATTCGAATGCTGGTGCAAATTGGACAAGGCTGGAGCCTTCTTCCCTCTAAACTGAGCGAAGGTTTGTGCCTTCTCCCTCTGTTGGATAAACCCATTGATCGACCGCTGGGTTACATACGACATCGTGAGCGCACTTTGTCCAATGCGGCAGAAGCCTTTATGCAAACGCTTCGAGACCATACAAATGAAACAACAGCAGAGTAGTTCTGTTGCTGTTCATTGACTCACACCCGGCTCAACAACCTGATTTTCTGCTGAGACAGATCAAGACCGTAACAGCCTTGGCCGGTTTAGGACTTGTCGAGTTTCGTTGTGCAGCGCAAAATGATTTCAGTAGTGCCAATCTTAATCAAAGGAGGAGACCATGGAAGCCAACCCTTTTTTTGGCCTGGACAAGTGGATTGAAGCGCAGCAGGAGTATTGGCAAAAGCTCGCCGAGAACACGACGTCAGCGGGATACCAAACCCCGCCATGGCAAGGGTTTATGGATAACTGGAAGACCTTTGCCGGACAGACTTTTAACGGTCAGTCACGAGACGCCTTCCAGGATATGAGCAAACAAACAGAATGGTTCACCTCCATAGGCGAAGAAATGCTGAAGAGCTGGCAGAACTTCCAGCCTCAGATGGGCTCCGAAACCCTTCTAAAACAGTTCAGCAGCCTGATGCAAAAGCAGGTCATCGACAACCTGCTTAAAGAGTATGCCTTACCAGAGCAATTCACCGCCCTGTTCAAAACTCACAGCTTTCAGGATGACCTGCTTTTCGATAACGCGTTCATGACAGGCCTGAAAAGCCAGCTAGACATGCCTAGCGTCGGCTCAAATCGCGAGTTTCAGGAAAAGATACAGCATGGCTCAAGGCTCTGGCTGGACTTTCAGGAATCGTTCACTCGCTATGCAGAGCTTTATGGCTCCATCAACGCTGATACCACTAAATTAATGCTGGAAAAGCTCGACCAGGAAGAGGTCGAAGTCACCTCGCTTGGCGAACTTCACGATCTCTGGGTAGATTGCTATGAGCAGTGTTATCAGAAGCTGGTATTCACTGATGATTATCGTCACGCACATGGGCGCCTGAGCAATGCTTTTATGGCGATTCGTAAATACAACATCGACATGCGCGATATGCAGCTTAAAACTCTGGGCATGCCAACACGCCTGGAAATGAATACAGCACTCAAGCGACAGCATGATGCACGCAAAGAATTACGTACCGTTCACCGGCACCTGTCCGCAATGCAGGAAGAAATCAGCGAACTGCGAAAACAGGTGAAGGATCAGGCAGCTCTGCTTGAAAAACAAGCCAAGCCAGCCAATTCTGAAGCTGCCACCAAAAGTACCAGCTCCAGCACAGCCTCATCACGCAAGACAACATCCGCAACCCCTAAAAGCAGCTCAGGCAGCACACGACGCCGAACCACCAAATCCACTTCAGGGACGACACCTAAAGCCTAAGGGAGAGGACTGCGATGAAAGGTTTGAAACTCGATCCACAAAAGATCGCTCAGGAACTTGCAGACTATAATGCCAACCTGGTCAAGAGCTTCCAGACGCTACATCAAATCAGTGACATTGAAGTTGGCCCAACCCCTAAAGAGGTGGTTTACGAAGAAGACAAGCTGACCCTGTATCGCTACAGCAGCGGCAAACCCAAGATCAAAACCCCATTGCTGATCTGCTATGCGTTAGTCAATCGATACTACATGGTGGATTTACAGCATGACCGCTCCCTGATAAGCGGACTCCTAAAGCTGGGACTCGACGTCTATATCATCGACTGGGGCTATCCGGATCCTGCAGATCGTTATCTGGATCTGGATGACTACGTTCATGGCTACATCAATAACTGCGTCGATAGGATCTGCGAAATCAGCAAAGCCTCAAGCATCAACCTGCTGGGTATTTGTCAGGGTGGAACCTTAAGCCTGTGCTATAGCAGCCTCTATCCTAACAAGGTCAAAAATCTGATCACCATGGTGACGCCCGTCGATTTCCATACACCCGAGAACCTACTCTCCCATCTGGCACGGGAAGTCGATACCGACTTGGCTGTCGATACCTATGGCAACATTCCTGGCACAGTACTGAATGACGCCTACAACTCCTTGATGCCAATGCGCCTCGGCATTCAGAAAAATCTTGGCATGCCTGCCAATCTCGAAACGCCGGAAAAGGCGATCAACTTCCTGCGGATGGAAAAATGGATTTACGATAGCCCTGATCAGGCTGGTGAAGCTTTCCGTCAGTTCATTAAGCAGTTCTTCCAGCAAAATCTTCTGGTGAAGGGCGAAGCGAAGATTGGCGACAGCACAGTAAATCTGAATAGCATTAAAAGCCCTGTCCTTAACATGTATGCCACCCATGACCACTTAGTCCCACCTTCAGCTTCTACACCCTTAAAGCAGCACGTTGGCAGCAAGGACTATGAAGAGTTTGCCTTTAAGGCGGGTCATATCGGCATATTTGTTAGTAGTCGCGCACAAAAAGAAATTCCGGAAAAGATCTCCAGCTGGCTTGCCTCAAGGGACTAAACAACCCTAAGCCTGCAACGAAAAAAGCCCCGCCATGCGGGGCTTTCTATATTCAATACCTAGAGCCAATAGAGCGAACTACTCTTCTTCAGGCTGTGACACATCCGCTTTGGGATCAGCGCCTTTCTTATTACGATCAAAGCCGTGAGTGAACATCTGCCACATGGCCATGTTCTGATCCGCAATCCTATTCATGACAGTTAATGGATTCGCCGCACTCATCATGCTCTCCATTTGTTCACGGATACGCTCCTGATGCTCAAGGAAAGCACCAACACTGTGCTCGAGATACTGAGCCATCAGTCCTTGCATTGAATCACCATAAAAGCGAATCAACTGCTGTAAAACCTGATTGGTCAGCAAAGCGCTCCCACCCTGCCCCTCCTGCTCACTGATAATTTGCAGTAGGATATTTCTTGTGAGATCTACGCCCGTCTTGGAATCTTCTACCTTGAATGCCTCGTTATCGAGGACTAACTGCTTGACGTCTTCCAGAGTGATATAACAGCTACGCGAGGTGTCATAGAGACGTCGATTGGTATATTTCCTGAGAATTCTCATACCACTCCCGACCAGATCAAGGGTGAACCTTCTGCAGGATGAATCATCAATCCAACAGGGCAATATCACTACTCTAATGCATGATGACTAAGGCCGCCATCATCGTAGAGCTCCATAACCCGGAAATAAGCAGTCAACTCTTATAACAAACTTGTATAACAATTGAACACTCTCGGGCATTTACAGACTGGATACATAGATTAGACCTTAGTATAATTCCTTTTAAATAAAACACTCATCCACGGAAACAGGATTCACCATGAATAACGTTGCCACCTACTCAGCAGTAGAAGAAGACGATAGCGAGAGCGTTTGCATCCTCTCCAATAACTAATGAAAATGCCTGAAGCCATGCACTTTATGTGCTAGAGCCATCAGAGAATAAAAAATAAAGCGACTCAAGAGTCGCTTTATTTTTTATAGGCTTTACCCACACATCACCAAGAGCCGATCTTGATGCATCAAGGTCTATATCAATGCAAAGTAACGCCTACAGGCTTAACCTGAGTGCGAAGCAAATCAAAATCGTGCCGAAGCTCGTTCAGCGGCTTCAATCCAAAATCAAGCGGTTCCGGTGGTAAGCCATACCAGTTTAATGTTGAAACCCGCGTCATCATATCAAACTCACCGATGAAGGCGTCCAGATAATACATAACAGCCTCAACGCGATTATCCTCATCAAGCCCGCTGAACTCTTTGATAAACAGACTGAGGAACAAACCATCAGCGGACTGACTGATATGAAACCAGATGTCCTCAAGCTTCAGCTCTTCTTCACTGGTTTCAATCGACGTTGGAATATCAGACAAACGATCGTGAAAAGCGCGAACCTTGAGATTTCCCAATACCGGCGCAGCCTGAACAAGGCTCATCACGCTGGAAATGGATTCTGCATATCCGTCACAACCAATTACCATCTCCATGGAGTCTTCCGGTATAGCATGTGTCATATGCAAAGTAAGGTTAGAGTCAATCTGCTTAAGCAGACGCTCATAACCATAAAGAATATCGTCTACATGCACGTGAACAGCGCCTGAGCGATTAATCACCCAGTCAATCGTGGTTTCGACCTGGCTCCAGAAAGCCTTGATGAGATAGGTAGTAACGGCAGCGTCGGACATTTATGACGGGACCTACAAAGCTAAGTTCACAAACAGAAGAAGGCCGCACTAGGCGGCCCTCTTGATCAAGCTGATCTCGAGGCGAGATTAGCCTTGGCTAGCCATTTGCTGCTTGATCAGGTCACCGATAGTGGTAGGACCAGTTCCTTCAGCAGGCTCTTGGTTGCGAACATTCTGCAGTGCTGCGCGCTCTTCTGCCTGCTCCAGAGCTTTGGTAGACAGAGAGATAACACGCTGCTTGCGATCAACATTAACAACCATAGCTTCAACGCTGTCACCAACGTTCATGCCAGCAGTATCAGACTTCAGAACACCATCAACACCGTCAGCCAGAGTGATCAGCGCTTCTTTATCGCTAACAACTTCTTTAACCTGACCAGTTACTTTGGTGTTTTTGGGGTTAGCTGCAGCATACTCAGAGAAGAAGTCGCTATCCAGCTGCTTGATACCCAGAGAGATACGCTCTTTCTCAGGATCTACTGCCAGGATAACTGCTTCAACTTCGTCGCCTTTCTTGAACTGACGCAGCAGAGCTTCGTTATCAGCATCCCAGGACAGATCAGATACGTGAACCAGACCATCAAGATCCCACTCCAGACCAACGAACACGCCGAAGTCAGTGATAGTCTTGATTTTGCCCTGAACCTTGTCACCAGCTTTATAGGTGCTGGAGAAGGTTACCCATGGGTTTTCCTGGCACTGTTTCAGACCCAGAGAAATACGACGACGCGCGGTGTCGATATCCAGGATCATCACTTCAACATCATCACCTACCTGAACGACTTTGGAAGGATGGATGTTTTTGTTGGTCCAGGACATTTCTGAAACGTGAACCAGACCTTCGATACCTTCTTCCAGTGCAGCAAAGCAGCCGTAGTCAGTCAGATTGGTAACAACAGCCTTAACGCGAGCACCTGATGGGTAACGAGATTCGATATCATCCCAAGGATCGTTGCTCAGCTGTTTCAGACCCAAGGACAGACGGCCGGACTCGCGATCAAACTTGATGATCTTAACAGTCAGCTCGTCACCAGGAGTCAGCATCTCGCTTGGGTGGCTGATACGCTTCCACGCCATATCGGTGATGTGCAACAGACCATCAACACCGCCCAGATCGATAAACGCACCGTAGTTGGTGAGATTTTTAACGATACCGTTAACAACCTGACCTTCCTGCAGAGTAGCCAGCAGCTCTTCACGCTGAGCACTGTTAGCCGCTTCCAGAACTGCACGACGGGAAACAACGATGTTGTTACGCTTGGCATCCAGCTTGATCAGTTTGAACTCAAGCTCTTTGCCTTCCAGGTAGTCAACGTCACGAACTGGACGAACATCTACCAGAGAACCAGGCAGGAAGCCTTGGATGTTCATGATGTTAACAGTGAAACCACCCTTAACCTTACCGCTGATAACACCTTTAACGGTCTCATCTTCTTCAAAAGCTTTTTCCAGAACGGACCATGCTTCAGCACGCTTAGCTTTTTCACGGGACAGGCGGGTTTCACCAAAGCCGTTTTCGACAGCTTCCAGAGCAACCTTGATAGTATCGCCAACAGCAACTTCAAGCTCACCTTTCTCGTTGATGAACTGGCTGCGTGGGATGATGGACTCAGACTTGAGGCCAGCGTTTACGGTTACCCAGTCACTATCGATTGCAATGATCTCACCTTCAACAAGTGAGCCAGGCTGCATCTCAAGTTCTTTTAAGGAAGCTTCAAAGAGTTCGGCAAAAGATTCAGTCATGTTAGATTCCGAATTGAGATCACAAAGTGATCAGATTCACCTGCTGGCCAGCATCAACAGGGGTAGTTTCTTTTATGGTCCGGGTAGATGCGCTGGCTCAAATATCCATCCCGGGACAAGTGGGCCAAAATTGTACAGGAATTCTATTACGCAAACAAACCTGCACAGCATGAAAGACACTCACGAGATCACACACTTTCTATGAACAGCAGTCCGCTCTAAGTAAAAAACCATTCGGGAGATGTTACACACCCAAGCACCACCACCTGCACATTTGATCCTTTTTACCGTTAATAAGCTCAATTTCATTGAAAAAATCGAAAATTCATTCATAAACGACATAGCCAAATACAGATATATTGGCTACAATGACGCTCGTTTTTTTCACCCTTCTAAAGAAAATCACCTCGCTGCAGGCGGAGAGTTACACGTTGGATCTCGAAACCCAGATTGCCAAACTGCAGGCTCTTGAAGAAACCATGAGTCGCGAAAAGCAAGAACGTCTTGCTGAATTGAGCGCCGAAATTGAGGAAAACAATTCTCAATTAAAAGAAGAGCTAAAAGAGCAGGCTAAAAACAAACGCGATAAAGACAAGTCACGCCAGGAAAGCTACGAGCAGTTCCAAACAGAGCGCGAGCAGTCTTTCAAAGACAAGAAGGCAGCAAAAGCCGCCGAAAAGAAAGCACGCGAGCAGGCCAAACGCCAAGCCGCACTCAGCAAAATGACCAAATAAGTCATTAAATACTGGAAGAATCGCGACAACTATCTAGTTTGTCGCCATGAGAATATTGGCCACATAGTCATCAAGGTCTTTCTTGCAGGGAACCAATCCCCGCACCACATCAGACTGAAGTGCCGTGGCCATCTCACCCTTCCCCGTCTCCAGATACCGCTTAAGCTCAGCCATCTCCGCTGAATTATTAGCAATATAACTGGCAGCATCTCCGATACAGTACGCATACCTTGCTATACCTGTTCGCAACAGCTGATCCCGCCGATTTGGCGTAAGCAAGACTCCATACTGATCAACTACGCGAAGATACGCACGATAAGCCATCGCCGAGGATAAGTCCTGACGAGCAGAGGACATTCTCGATATTTCAGGAATAGAAACCAAAAACCCCTTCATGGAATCCTGAGTCACCCCAGCGGGAAGAATAGGAGCTTTGTAGAGATCCAACTGCGACCGCAGCTTCTCCGTCTCCTTAAGCAAGACCTTATTTTCACCCTGAAGACGCCCAACCTCCGCAACAAGCTGCGTATTTTGATTCTGCAGCTCATAAACCCTAGCCACATTAGATGGAGGCACAGGCAAGTCATCCGGCGAAATCTTAGGCTCGGAAGACCCGGACAGAAAAGAAGATGCACGACCGCTACTGGCCATTGGAATCACTTTATATCCAAAGCTTCCAAAATCAGCCACATTATCTTGGTAGAGATCCTGCCCCTTGAACAAGAAATACGAAACCGTACCAGCCACCACGCCCGCAACAAGCACAGACGCCACAACCAATCGCTTCATACAAACCCCTGACAACTACGTTTTTACACGCTGCCAGATTGATAACAGAGACTCAAGTAAGTTATGGCTTTTTACTGAATACAAGATCAGAAATCACCAGAGAAGGTAGAGAAAAAAGAGAAGGATATAGAGATAAGGAAAGGCAGTTCTTTTGGTGGAGCTAAGCGGGATCGAACCGCTGACCTCTTGCATGCCATGCAAGCGCTCTCCCAGCTGAGCTATAGCCC